>JBNMJQ010000001.1:0-244415 GCA_050873865.1 Agathobacter sp.
ACTCTTTCTTCTATCGTTTTCAGTTGTTTGTCATTAACTTTAATAGCAAGAAATCCTGATGACTGCTGGATTTCTCTTATATGATCTTTCGTTGTGGCATCTGGATGATTTTCCCTGATGTGGTATTTGGTGGTACTAACGAAGGTCCGAACTGAGATCGTGCGGTTACATCTGAAACATTGTTCTGCGGTGCTTCACAGGTGATACCTGCTGCTTCAAGCAGAGGGTTATCAGATGGTGGTTCAGGTGTTGGCAAATCTGTTGTCTGCAGTGACTCCAGACTATGCACAAGCTCCTGCTGTTTATGTGGAAACAGATGGGAGTATGTGTTAAGTGTTGTGGATACTTTTTCGTGTCCAAGTCTGTCTGCTAACATCAAGGCATCACAGCCCTGATTAATAAGTAAGCTGGCATGTGAATGTCTGATATCGTGAATTCGGATTTTCTTTACACCTATGTTTTTACAACCTCTTATCATCTCGTGTGAGAGATATGATTTTGTTATCGGGAACAGCCTTTCATCTTCAGCAAGCATATATCTTGATTGGATATAGTCTGACAGCTCATGACAGAGAAAATCCGGAATCGGAATCTTTCTCTTACTTTTTCTTGTCTTAGGTGATGTAAATACATCTTTTCCGCCTATACGCTGATATGTTCTGTTGATGGATATTATCTTGTTATCAAGGTCAATATCAGCAGGAGAGAGAGCAAGCAATTCACCTTCACGCATACCTGTCCAGTACAGGATTTCAAAGCAGATATATGATAATGGCTTATCTTTTACTCCTTCTCTGAAAGCAATATATTCATCATAAGTCCAGTAATCCATTTCCTCAGCCTTAGCCTTTCCAATTGTGCCTGCCTTGCCGCAGGGATTGGTGTTGAGATCATAGAATCGCTTGGCGTAATTGATGATACTGTTAAGCTCTGTATTAATCTTCTTCAGATAGTATCCCAAAGTTTGTGTAAACCTCCAAACTGATGTAAGATAAAATTACTCAGTTTGGAGGTTATTTTTATGGCAAGAAGAAAAGACAGCCCACAAAAAGCAGCAATGAGAGAAATGATGCGCGACTATCTGAAAAATAACGATATCAGCATCAAAGATGGCACCGATGTAAATAGCATTAATCAAAAAAAGGAGATTAGTCAAATGAAACAACTAAAAAACACAATGAAAAAATGCCTCTTGGCGTTTACATTTCTGCTGGTATTTGGAGCGATGCTTATGACCGGCTCAGTGGAAGCAAAGGCGAAGGAAGTAAAGCTGCATCCGTTTCTCGTTTCCGCAGGACAGGGAGCAACAGGAAAAGACGGAGCGTATACGATTGGAAAATGGGGCTTTCAGGACGACAAGGGAAACATAGTCATTGAGCCAATATACGAGTCAGTGGGTGACTTCTCGGAAGGACTCTGTGCGGTACAGACGGAAGAGGAAGGATTCTATATCAATACAAAAGGTGAAAAGGTAATTTCATTCGAGGCCTCAACATTGCCGGCAATAGGCGGGATGTTTAAGGACGGAACAGCCGTTGTGCATATACGGAATGCCGAACTCATGTGGGAAGACATACTCATTGACAAGACCGGAAAGAGACTGACAAGCTATGAGTACATTACCAGACTTGATAACGGATATTTCAAGGGTTGGAATGTAGGTGAGAAAGAGGAAGTTTTGGATAAGACCGGGAAGGTTATTATCAAAGCAGATGCTATGACGGGAAGATCCATAAAAGAGTCGAGCGAAAAGGGATTTGTGCTTTATTCTAGGGATGCAAGCGATGCATATACCGTTTATAATATCAAAGGGAAAAAGGTATTAAAGGGCAAGACGGACAGCTATATTGAAATAAATGGCGATACTATATGGAAATGGAATGGAAAAAAGTATGACATTTATAATTGGTCCGGCAAAAAAATTGGAAGTACGAAGAATGACTCCAGGGAAGGCTACATCAGTGATAAGGGAAAAGTCCTGATCAACGCAAAGAAATATGATTACGCAGGGGATTTTATCGATGGAGTAGCCTTGGTTGGAAAAAGCGGCAAGTACAGCCTGATCAATGAAAAGGGCAAGGTAATCAAAAATCTTCCGAAGGTATATCGGGTTGAGCGTATTACATCAGGGCTTATACTCCTTGAGAAAAAGAATGGATCACAGGCTCTTATGAATACCAAGGGAAAATATGTTTTCAAGTTTGGAAAAGCGGGAAACGTTAAGAATAGAAGTACGACAGCGTCTGGCGGATACGAGGTGGAGTTGGTTGAGTTTATACAGAATGGCAAACTTGGTGTGCTTTCCGGAGAGACAGGAAAGGTGGTCGTTCCGGCAGAGTACGAGGAAGGTACGGGATTTTCTCCAGATGTGGCGAATACCTATCGCTCCATTAGAGTGCAAGTAGGAACAGGACGCTATGTGATATATGACTTTGACGGTGTCAAGATCGGTTCTTATAAAGGCGACTTGTCCCGCCTCCACTATTAATCAAATAGGATATTTGCAGATTAAAGCAAAATCCCCCATCGGGGTGGCATGCCATGCCACCTTGCCGGGGGATTTTTTTCGGCGCAGATATACAAATTTGTATCAGAATGGTGTACAAAAAGAGTGAAATCGTGTACAAAAAACGGATTTCGGAGTAGTAGAGTTGAGATTTTTGAAAGAATCATGTAAATTTTTATATAAAGGAATACAAATTAACAAGGGATGACAGAGAGAGTAAGATGCAAAAGGACAATTTAACATTACGGAATCTATACAATTTTCTTATGATTCGGGATTATCCCATTTATTCAACAGGAATTATCGGGAATGAACAAAAAAAGGGAATCACATTAAACAAATTCTGGAAAGACACGCTGCTTCCGGAGTTTACGGGCGGAAAATACGGCAAGATGATCTGGAAAAATAACGGAAGCCGTAACCGGCACACTTCAGAAATCTGCAACAGAAGCAGCCTGCTGACGGTGTATGATGAGTATATGGAGGAACTGACCGGGCTGATCTCAGAGGAGGTCATTTTACGACAGATCGGTCTTTTCGGTGTTTTCTTAGTCAATCACCAGTTTTCCTACAAGGTTTTCATCGTCAAGCTGAAAGCGCTCTTAGATAAGTTTGAAAAGGAGGATGCTTCCTTTGGAACGGACATCCGGACATACTTTAAGGACAGCCTGAAATGGGCGCAGAAGCAGGAGCTGTTGGAAAAGGGTGACGAGGAATTTGTTGCGGGATGGTTTCTTACATTTCTGGCGTTGCATGCGCTGACAGGTGACACTATGAACAGTGTCCGGATGCAGGCACTAAGAAGCAATCCGGACTACGGAATCAAAGCCTTATGGGAAAAATCGCATCAGTATGTCGGCAAACGGCAGATCACTTTTCTGACAACGGAGAGCTGTGAGATATGTAGCAAAGCGCTGCCGGCGGACCATTTCTGGGGCAGGGAGAGTGAACAGTTTGCCCTGCGTGAGATGATGAAAAAGGGCGGACATTATCTGTTAAGCGGAATTGGTGGAACAGGAAAGACGGAGCTTTTGCGGCAGTTTTTGCAGTATTGCGTCAAGAACAATGTCGCGGAATATGTGTGTGTGATCCAATATGAGAACGACTTCGCAGAAAGTCTGTTAAGAGCGTTTGCCAGCCGTCAGACTGGCTCATTCGCGGAAAGCTTTCAGGAGGTTATGGGTGAGCTAAAGCGGTACTGCGCCCACAACAAGGTGCTGATCCTGATCGATAATATCAGTAAGACAACGGAAGAAGATCCATACTTAAAAGTGCTCGAGGAGCTTTCTGCCAATATTTTTGCAACCTCGCGTTTATCGCTGATTGATGGATTTGAGACCTATAAGATCAACGAATTGGATTTGAAGTCCTGCGATCTGGTGTTCCGTGACAATTATAAGTTTATTCTGGAAAAGGAAGAACTGCTCCGGCTGGAGGCCCTATTGGACAATCCGATATACCGCCATACGTTAACGCTCCGGCTGCTCGGTCAGTTCGCCGGTTCTATGGGCTGGTCTTTGGATGAACTGATCCGTAAGCTTGGCGCGCAGGAAGGCCCGGTGCTGAGCAGGGAAGAGGAAAAATGGCTCGGACTTCGCAAAATATACGCGCAGCTCTACTCCAAATATGGCTTGAAAGAGAACCAGAAAGAGTTTCTGCGGCTTGTGGCAGTGCTTCCTTATCGAAAGTATCCGGTCGGCTTTTTGAACACGTACATGGGATACATGATGGACAATTCCGGGAACTTTGTGCAGACGTTAAGCGGACAGGGCTGGCTGGAAATGAATGAGCAGGCGGTGTCCATGCATCCAGTTATTGCAGAGAGCATCCTGGATAAGCCGGTATCCAGCGGGGAGGTGTATCAGCTTTATCAGGCAATCGAGTCCCGCTGGTTGACCGAGTTTGGAGATCTTGAGGAGCTTGAGTGCCGGGAAAAGATGCTTGGCTCGGAAGATGCCGATTTTATCCGCAGCTCGGAGCTGGTGATGGATGTTTTGTTTAAGGTGTCGTTTTCTGTGGCGGATGAATGGATTCCGCTGGTGGTACTGGCAGCGGAGATCGTAAAGCGGAACTTCTCCCTAGCCCCGAACCGTGTGAGACAGATCAAGGAGATGATACAGAATGCAAAGCAGATTACAGACGAGGTACGCATCCGCGGGTATCAGATCTGCTCGGATATTCTGGCTCCCGATATTGCACTGCTGGAAAAAGAGATAGAAAAACAGGACAAGTGCAGAACCGTCAGTGAGGTGGCATACCACAGACTAGTCAATGTGACAGCAAGTGTAATGCTGGATGCCGGAGAGATTAAGAAGGCAGAGATGCTTCTTCAAAAAGAGAAGGAGAGCGAGTGCAAGGCGGAGGAAGTCAACCGCTATTATCTGCTCGGACTTCTGACGGGACTTCAGGTAAGAATGAACGAATCCTTCTCATGGAATGAAAAGGGAATAAAAGCCGCCGAGCATGATAAGAAGAAATACAGGGATGAATTGTTTCTGCTTTGGGGCTCACAGCTTGCAATGTGTAACGGCACGAAGCGTTTGGACGAAGGTGCCGAGTGCCTGCGGCAGATGGAAGTCTATATGAAGAAGGACAACGTCCTGCATAGCTGGTATTACAATTTCTATAAAGGAACCTACTGTTACCAGATCGGCAGAATGGAAGAGGCAGCCGAGTGTATTGCCAACGCCATCGAGTATGCAGGCTATTACTTTGGAAAGGATCATATTAACTATGCTATGGCATGCGAGGACCTGGCGATGGCACAGGGCAAGCTGAAACGGTTCGAGGAAGCCGAGAAGAACCATAAAACAGCTTTAGAGCTTCTAGTCGTCCACGTGGAGTTTGCATTGGAAAAGGGCAGAGTCTTAAACAACATGGCAGTTATGTATCTGGACTGGCACAGGACGGAGCAGGCGTTAAGCTGCTCAATGGAAGCCTTCGGGATCGGAGAGAAAAACAACGATCTGTCAATGGCAGAGCCAGCCTTCAACATTGCAAAGTGCTACCGTGCACTGAAGGATACGGACAAGGAGCTGGAATACCTGAACAAGGCATATCCGGTATTTGACAAGTTCTATACCGCAGCGAATGAGAAGACAAGACAGGCGAAGGAGCGGATCGAGGAGCTTACGAGGTAAGCCGGATTAAATAACAAAATATTTACGGGAAGAGAGTGGTGTGATTTTCATGCCATTCTTTTTTGTTGAGAAAAAACATCAGAAATCCCTCTTGACAAATATACCCACACGGGGTATATTGTACATACCCCGGTGAGGTATATACATGATAATTATACGAAATGTGTGCAATACTATGATGAAAGGGACAAACGGTATCTGCGATGCCTGCCTGCTTGCATGCGGCGTGATGTATAAATCTGACGGATTATAAAGGATGGCAAGAATTTTAGACCATCGTACCGTGATATCAGGGGATGGAAAGGGGAATGATATGGAAGAAAAACGTATAGATGGGAATTGTATGGTAGAGGCTGATATGCCGGAGAGCTGTTGTGACATGACCGGACATGCGGGGTGCTGCTGCGGGAATGACACAGGGAAGATGAAGCACCGCGACCACGACAGCAAGGAATACAAGAGCCTGCTTACCCGCCTGAACCGGATCGAGGGACAGGTGCGCGGGATCAAGGGAATGGTTGAGGATGACCGCTACTGTGTGGATATTTTAACACAGGTCGGTGCGATCCAGGCAGCCTTAAATGCTTTTAACAAAGAACTGCTGGCGCAGCATATCCATTCCTGCGTGGTTGAGGATATCCGCGATGGCAAGGATGAAGTGGTAGATGAGCTTGTGGAAGTTGTGAAAAAGCTTATGAAATAAAGTGAAAGGACATATAGAGCTATGAAACAGTTTGTGGTAACCGGTATGAGCTGTGCAGCATGCAGCAACCGGGTTGAAAAGGCAGTTTCCAAGGTGCCGGGTGTTACGGCATGCTCCGTCAGCCTGCTGACGAACTCGATGGGCGTAGAGGGAACTGCCGAAAATGCTGAGATTATCGCTGCGGTCGAGGCGGCGGGATACGGCGCAAGTCCAAAGCAGAGTGCCGAGGAAGCGCACTCAAAGAGCCGGGCGGTCGACTATTCGGAGCAGGAGGAGATGCTAAAAGACCATGAAACTCCGGTCTTAAAGCGGCGGTTATATACCTCCGTGGGGTTCCTGCTTGTCCTCATGTGTTTTTCTATGGGGCATATGATGTGGAACTGGCCGCTGCCAGGATTTTTTGAGGGCAATCACATTGCGATGGGCCTTCTGCAGCTTCTGCTGACCGGCATCATTATGGTAATCAACCAGAAATTTTTTATAAGCGGCTTTAAGGGGCTGATCCACGGCGCACCGAATATGGATACGCTGGTAGCGCTCGGCTCTGCCGCATCGTTTGTGTACAGCACCTATGCACTGTTCGCAATGACAGGTGCACAGCTTGCCGGTAATGACGAATTGGTCATGGAATACATGCATGAATTCTACTTTGAATCTGCGGCTATGATCCTTACTCTGATCACGGTCGGCAAGATGCTTGAGGCGCATTCCAAGGGCAAGACCACGGATGCATTGAAGGGGCTTATGAAGCTGGCACCGAAAAATGCGACCGTGATAAAGGATGGCGCGGAGGTGGTCGTTCCGATCGCACAGGTAAAAAAGGGTGACATTTTCGTGGTACGTCCGGGAGAGAATATACCCGTAGACGGTATCATCGTAGATGGTCACAGCGCGGTCAACGAGGCTGCTTTAACAGGAGAGAGCCTTCCGGTGGACAAAGATGCCGGAGACCTTGTCTCCGCCGCAACGATAAACCAGTCCGGCTTTATCCGCTGTGAGGCAACAAGAGTCGGGGAAGACACTACCTTATCCCAGATCATCAGGATGGTAAGCGATGCGGCGGCAACCAAGGCACCGATCGCAAAGATCGCGGATACCGTTTCCGGAGTATTTGTGCCTGCGGTAATCACGATTGCGGTTGTGACGATCATTGGCTGGCTGCTCGCAGGACAGACCTTTGGATTTGCACTTGCGAGAGGAATCTCAGTATTGGTTATCAGCTGTCCTTGCGCGCTCGGACTTGCAACTCCGGTTGCAATCATGGTCGGCAACGGCAAGGGTGCCAAGAATGGTATCCTGTTCAAGACCGCTGTTTCCCTGGAACAGACAGGCAAGGTGCAGGCGGTTGCATTAGATAAGACAGGTACGATCACATCCGGAGAGCCGAGAGTGACCGATATCCTTCCGGCAGAAGGATGGAACGAACAGCGTTTGATGGAACTTGCGTATGCATTAGAGCAGAAGAGTGAGCATCCACTTGCCAAGGCAATCCTTAGCAAGGCGAAGGAAGATGGACTGAAGGTGGACGAGGTATCCGAATTTGAGGCACTTCCGGGCAATGGGCTGACCGCTGTATGGAATGGCAGGCGGCTTGCCGGCGGTAATCTGAAATTTATCCTCACACAGACCGGGGGCAATTTGGATTTGCAGCAGCAGTCTGAGCAGCTTGCAGAGGCAGGAAAGACACCACTTTTCTTCGCGGAGGATGGCGTCCTTGCCGGAATTATCGCAGTTGCCGATGTAATGAAGGAGGACAGCGCGCAGGCGGTCAAAGAGCTTCAGAACATGGGAATCCATGTGGTTATGCTGACCGGAGACAATGAGCGCACTGCCAAAGCAATCGGACGGGAAGCAGGAGTGGATGAGGTTATCGCCGGCGTGCTTCCGGACGGTAAGGAGAGCGTGATAAGAAGCCTTAAGAAGAAATACGAAAGAGTGGCAATGGTCGGCGACGGCATCAATGATGCCCCGGCACTGACCAGAGCCGATATCGGTATCGCGATCGGTGCAGGAACTGATGTCGCAATTGACGCAGCGGACGTCGTCCTTATGAAGAGCAGACTGTCCGATGTGGCAGCAGCAGTACGTTTGAGCCGTGCGACGCTCCGCAACATCCATGAGAACCTGTTCTGGGCATTTTTCTACAATGTAATCGGAATTCCGCTGGCAGCAGGGCTGTACTACCCGATCTTCCATTGGAAGCTAAATCCGATGTTTGCAGCGGCAGCAATGAGTTTATCGAGCTTTTGCGTAGTCACCAATGCACTCAGACTGAACCTGTTTGCAATGTATGACACGAGAAAAGATAAAAAAATTAAAATTAAGCAGAAGGAGAACAAAGAAATGGTAAAGACAATGAATATTGAAGGCATGATGTGTGGACACTGCGAGGCAAGAGTAAAGAAGGCCCTCGAAGCAATCCCGGGTGTTGTGGAGGCAGTTCCGGATCACACCACCAACACCGCAGTCGTAACATTAAGTGAAGATGTCGCTGATGATGTCCTCACAAAGGCAGTCACCGACCAGGATTACACCGTAACCGGTATTCAGTAGGGACGTTCCTTTTGGCACATGCATCGCCCATTGGCACACGCATCGCCCATTGGCACATGCACCGCTCATTGACACACGCACCGCCCAATGACACACGCACCGCCCAATGGCACGCATGTGCCGGGCACAACATATGGCGGACAACTTTAGGCAGGCAGTCGATCAGATTGCCTGCTTTCTTTTTGCTAAAAAAGATGTATAATGAATACAAGTAAGCACAGCCTGAGGAACGTATGCAAGTCTGCCTGATTGCATCATGTTTTCACGACTGGGACACGGAAGGGGAGATTTTATGAAGTATGCCTACAAAAATGGAAAGATCCTGAACGGGACAAGGGACATGTAGGTGCTGGAAGGATATATCATTCTGACAGATGGCGATAAGATCACAGATATTGTGCCGGATCAGACCGGGGCAGAAGGATATCAGGTGATTGATCTTCAAGACAGATATATTATGCCGGGGTTGATCAACATGCATGTTCACCTTGCCGGAAATGGCAAACCGCAGAAGAAGCAGCGCGACAATGAAAAACTCGTAAAGACATTGATGGGAACGGCACTTTCAAGAGCGGTTGCGTATAAGGTGGTAGCGGATTTTGCCAGGACAGAGCTGTTAAGCGGCGTGACCACAATCCGGACGGTCGGTGGACTTGGAACGTTTGACACGAAGCTGCGCGATGAGATCAGGGAAGGAAAGAAGGACGGACCGAGAATTCTTGCTGCAAATGAAGGAATTTCTGTGCCGGGAGGACATATGGCAGGCTCTGTCGCAATCGCAGCGGGAAGTATAGCGGAAGCTGTCCAGCATGTTGAAGAGTCACAGAGGGAAAATGTAGACATCATTAAGCTGATGATCACAGGCGGTGTGATGGACGCAAAGGAGAAAGGTGTTCCGGGCGAGCTTAAAATGCCGCCGGAGATGGTAAAGGCAGTCTGTGAAAAAGCGCATGAGCTCGGCTATAAGGTCGCGGCGCATGTGGAGTCCCCAGAGGGCGTACGAGTAGCATTGCAAAACGGAGTGGATTCCATCGAGCATGGAGCCAGAATGGACGATGAAATGATCCGGCTGTTTAAGGAACATGGTGCATTTTTGTGCACAACGATTTCCCCTGCATTACCATACGCACTGTTTGACAGATCTATTACGAACGCAACGGAAGTGGAACAGTTTAATGGCAATGTAGTATTTGAGGGAATCGTTGAGTGCGCAAAACAGGCGCTTGCCAACGGGATCCCGGTCGTGCTTGGCAACGATGTGGGATGCCCATGGATCACGCAGTATGATTTCTGGAGAGAGCTTTACTACTTCCACAAATATGTCGGGGTATCGAACGCGTTTGCATTGTATACCGCAACCTCGAAAGCTGCACAGATGGCAGGAATCGGTAACATTACCGGAACAATCGAACGCGGAAAATGTGCGGATATGATCGTCACAACGGAAAATCCGCTCGAAGATCTGAGAGCTCTCCGGCATGTGGACATGGTGGTTGCCCGCGGTCAGATGATCGCCCATCCTAAGGTAAAGATAAATCCGATCGTGGAAGCAGAATTGGACAAATTTTTATAGAACTTTTTATATGTGAATTTTTATATACGAATGAAAATCGGAGGTGTCACGTTATGTGGTTCGTATTTGCACTATTGTCTGCTGTATTTGCAGCACTTACTTCGATTCTGGCGAAGGTCGGAATCGATGGAGTTAATTCTAATCTGGCAACGGCTATCCGTACCATGGTCGTAGTTGTGATGGCGTGGGGAATGGTATTTCTTACCCATGCACAGAGCGGTATTTCAGAGATCAGCAAAAAAAGCTGGCTGTTCCTGATATTATCCGGACTTGCAACCGGAGCATCCTGGCTGTGCTACTATCGTGCACTGCAGGTCGGAGAAGCATCAAAGGTTGTTCCAATCGATAAATTAAGCGTAGTTATCACACTGATACTCGCATTTGTATTCCTGCATGAGCAATTTACGGCAAAATCCCTGATCGGATGTATCCTGATCGGTGCCGGAACACTTATCATGGTTCTATAGAAAGTGAAGGGGATAATATTTCCCTTGTCTTTTCTGGGGCGAAGTGTATAATGGAACTGTTGTTAGAACAATAGCCATCACGCAAGTGATGCAATCATAAAATGGGGTGCTCGCACAGGCGGGCTGAGAGTAAGCGGATGCTTTAACCCGGAACCTGATTTGGATAATGCCAACGTAGGGAGATAATGGATCGCAAGTGTGTTTTGTGTGCAGGAATCTTTTGTTGGGTTCCTGCATTTTTTATGCTCATACCAGACTAGCTTGTGGCTGGGGCCTTTTGAACCCACTATATTATTTTATACGCAAAATAGGAGACGAAATGAACATAGACCGGGAACAATTAAAACTGTATGCTGTCACGGATAGAAGCTGGCTGGGGCATAAGACCCTGTACGAGCAGGTTGAAGAAGCACTAAAGGGCGGTGTGACACTTGTGCAGCTTCGAGAGAAGCAACTGGTGGAGGATGAATTTGAAAAAGAGGGCAGGGAGCTGTTAGAACTCTGCCATCGCTATCATGTACCGCTTATCATAAACGACAATGTGGCACTAGCTGCCAGAATAAATGCAGACGGCGTTCATATCGGACAGTTCGATATGGAACTGGAAAACGCAAGAAAAGTGCTTGGAGCAGACAAGATCATCGGTGTGACTGCAAAGACCATTGAGCAGGCAAAAAAGGCAGCGGCGGCAGGCGCAGATTATCTGGGAAGCGGAGCGGTTTTTGGAAGCAGCACCAAGACAGATGCAAAGCCGATGGAGCTGTCACTGTTCCGGGAGATCTGTGAGAGTGTGCAGATCCCGGTTGTCGCGATCGGCGGCATCAATGCGGATAACGTGCTTGAACTTAAAGGAAGCAGGCTGGCAGGCGTTGCGGTTGTCAGCGGTATTTTCGCATGCAGGGATATTGAGGCGGGAACAAGAGAACTCCTTGCCAGGGTAGAGACAATTTTATAACCGATATAAAACTGCAAAGCAGCTTTTATATACACAGCGGCAAATCGGGGGCACCACCTTAGGTCGCTATACAAAATTAATGCAAAGGAGAACACTATGTACACAGCATTAACAATCGCTGGAAGTGATTCCAGCGGAGGCGCCGGCATTCAGGCAGATATTAAGACGATGACCGCAAACCGCGTATACGCGATGAGTGCGATCACGGCTTTGACTGCCCAAAATACGACCGGCGTAACAGACATTATGGAGGTAACTCCAAAATTTTTGGCAGAGGAGCTGGATAGTATTTTTACGGATATCCATCCGGATGCAATCAAGACCGGAATGGTCTCATCTAGTGAACTGATCGAGACAATTGCGGACAAACTGACGGAGTATCACGCAAAGAATATCGTGGTAGATCCTGTCATGGTGGCAACCAGCGGGGCAAGGCTCATAAGCGAGGATGCCATCGGTACATTGAAAACAAAATTATTGCCTCTTGCAACTGTTATCACCCCCAATATCCCGGAAGCGGAAGTGCTTTCTGGGATGGAGATAAAAACAGAAGCAGATATGGAAGAAGCAGCAGAAATCATTTGTAATTCCTTAGGCTGTGCGGTTCTGCTAAAGGGTGGACATCAGCTAAATGATGCCAATGACCTTTTGTTCCAAAAGGGAAAGGAACCTGTATGGTTTTACGGCAAGCGGATCGACAACCCGAATACCCATGGGACCGGCTGTACACTTTCCTCCGCAATCGCATCGAACCTCGCGAAGGGACGTGATCTGGAAACTTCTGTCCGCTACGCGAAGAACTACATTTCCGGAGCACTCGCCGATATGCTTGATCTCGGCAAAGGAAGCGGACCTATGAACCACGCATTTGCAATCGAAGGAGAATACAAAGGATGAATGAGAAAAGAACCTCCGTTTTTTCAAACGGACTGATCTGGTTCGGCGCGGGCGTATCCCTCGCCGAGATATTGACAGGTACATATTTTGCACCGCTTGGCTTTACAAAGGCAATGGCAGCGATCCTATTGGGGCACTTGATCGGCGGACTTATGATGTTTGCTGCCGGAATGATCGGGGCAAAGGAGCGCAAAAGCGCAATGGAGACGGTAAAAATGAGCTTTGGCGAGAAGGGAAGCCTTCTCTTTGCCGTGCTGAATGTCTTACAGCTTGTAGGCTGGACAGCGATCATGATCTATGATGGCGCGCTCGCAGCGGACGGAATCCTGCATACCGGAATCTGGGTATGGGCGCTGATCATCGGAGCACTGATCATTGTATGGATCTTTGTCGGGCTGACGAACCTCGGCAAGCTCAACACCATCGCAATGACCGCACTCTTTCTATTGTCACTCATTCTTTTCAAGGTTATTTTCTTTGGAACAGGAAGTGCTGCTCCGATCGTGGATGATACAAGCCTGACCTTCGGCGCTGCCGTGGAGCTTGCGGTCGCAATGCCGCTTTCCTGGCTGCCGCTCATCAGCGACTACACCAGAGAAGCAGAGAAGCCGTTTGCGGCAACACTTGCCAGTGTTGTGGTTTACGGCCTTGTCAGCATTTTTATGTACATGATCGGCATGGGCGCAGCTATTTTTACCGGAGAGTATGACATTGCGCAGATCATGTTAAAGACAGGACTTGGTGTGGTGGGACTTCTTATCATCGTATTTTCCACGGTTACGACCACGTTTCTGGATGCCTATTCCGCAGGAGTTTCGAGTGTTTCCATCTCCGCAAAGCTCAAGGAGAAGTGGGCGGCGATCGTTGTCACGGTAATCGGAACCATCGCAGCGATCGTCTATCCGATGGACAACATCACGGATTTCCTGTATCTAATCGGCTCTGTATTTGCACCGATGATTGCGGTGCAGATTGCAGATTACTTCATCCTTAAGAAGGCAGATTCTGCAGAAAAGGCGTTTCAGTGGCGCAATCTGCTCGTCTGGCTCGCCGGCTTTGCAATCTACCGCGTGCTGATGCATGTGGATACTCCGGTCGGAAATACCCTGCCGGATATGGTGATTACAGTCATCCTCTGCCTGATTGTAGAAAAAGTTGCAGGAGCAGTAAAACAAAAATAGGAGCTGTTGTTATCCACCTTTTTCGGGGCAGCAGACTCCGGAAAAAGAGGATAAAAAATTGAAAAAAACGTATGTAAAGAAATTGACAGTCACCGCCATCATGGCAGCAGTAGCAGTAGTCGGAAGTCTGTTTTCCTTCCCGGTATTCGGATCAAAGTGTGCGCCGGTACAGCACCTTGTAAATGTACTGTGCGCTGTGACGGTAGGCCCATGGTGGGGACTTGCACAGGCATTTGTGGCATCACTGATCCGTAATGTCTTGGGACTTGGAAGCCCGCTTGCATTTCCGGGAAGTATGTGCGGCGCGCTGCTTGGCGGCCTGCTCTATAAGTATGGCAGGAAGCTGCCGTTTGCCTATATCGGAGAGGTTGTGGGAACTGGTATCCTCGGTGGAATGCTCTCCTACCCGGTGGCGTATTTTATCATGGGAAATGAGGCGGCAGCGCTGTTTACCTTTGTTGTTCCATTTTTAATCAGCACCTGCGGCGGAACGATCATTGCGATTATTATCACTTTACCTTTGAAAAAATCCGGCTTACTTGGTAGAATGAAAGAAAGTCTGGAGGAGTAAGACACAGGGAATGGAAGTTACAGCCGGCAGGATCACAGAAATCTACAACCAAATACAGGCGCAGCGCCCAATCATCCACTGTATCACGAATGCGGTGACGGTGAATGACTGCGCAAATATTCTGCTTGCCGCCGGGGCATCCCCGACGATGGCACATCACCCACTGGAGGTGGAGGAGATCACGGCAGGGACGAGAGCACTTGTCTGCAATTTCGGTGCGATCGCGGATTATGAGGCGATGGAAAAGGCAGGAAAAGTGGCAGATGAGCTGGGACATGCCATCGTGATCGATCCGGTGGGAGTGTCGGGCTCTACCTATCGGCGCGAAAAGTGTCAGGAGCTGATCGAAAGGATTCATCCGGCCTGCATCCGGGGCAATTATTCCGAGATCCGTGCACTGATGATGCATCATAGCACGGTCACGGGTGTGGATTCCGGGGATAAGATCCTGGATATAGCTGCCATGAAACAGTATTGCAGGCAGTACCATGTGATTCTTGCAGCCTCCGGGGAGACGGATATCATTACAGATGGCAGAGATACTTACCTCTGCCACAACGGTGATCCGAAGATGGCAAAGATAACCGGAAGCGGCTGTATGTCCTCCGTTATGCTGGGGGCATTCCTTGGAATGGAAGCCTCCGTGCACAGTGCGGCGGCGTGCAGCGCTTTTATGGGGATCGCAGGCGAGCTCGCCGCTGCAAAAACAGATGAGCGCGGTGGTGGAACGATGACATTCCGTGAGCTCTTTATCGATGAGGTGTCTTTGATGACACCGGAAAAATTGAAGCGTTGCAGTGTGCAGCGCATAAGTGTGGAGGGGTAAGCTATGAGAAAATTTCTGGAAAATGCATTTCTTAAGGTTGAAATTGATACGTTTGGTGCCGAGATCAAATCAGTCATGTCCAAGGAAGATAACCGCGAGTATATGTGGTACGGCAATCCGAAGTTCTGGGGAAGAACCTCCCCGGTGCTGTTTCCGTTTGTTGGAAGCTTAAAGGATAAGAAGTACACCTGGAAGGGCAAGAAGTACCCGATGGGGCAGCATGGATTTGCAAGAGATAACGAGTTTGAGCTTGTGGAGCAGACGGAGGATTCCATCTGGTTTTCATTCTCTTCAAACGATGAGACAATGAAGGTCTATCCATTTACATTCCGGCTTATGGTTGGGTACACGCTTGCGCAGGATACTGTCCGTGTGACGTGGAAGGTCGAGAACCCGGCGGACGAGACGATGTATTTTTCTATCGGTGCACATCCGGCGTTTTTATGCCCGGCGCACAGAGAAAAGACCGCGGACGGCACATCACTGCAAGGATCTAAAGCGGGATATAAGCTCTACTTTGAGGGCGTAGATGAAATCCATCATCACGGAAACGATGTTGCAACCGGAATGTCTCTCGACGAGGATCTTGTGCTGCCGTTACAGGATCACCGCGCGACGATCACGGAGGACTTTTTCGACCGCTGCACATACATGATCGAGGGCAACCAGACCAGGTGCGTCGGTCTTGAAGACGAAGCGGGTAACCCGGTCGTCCGTGTCATGTTTGATACACCGCTGTTTGCAATCTGGTCCCCGGAAAAGAAAAATGCACCGTTCCTCTGCATTGAACCTTGGTATGGCAGATGTGATGCTGCTGATTTTACAGGTGATATTTCCATGCGGAAATACACAAATGTACTGCCGGCAGGTGAGACATTTACTGGAGGATACGCGATGCAGTTTTTTCCAATACATCATTAAATATTAAAAAATATCAATAAAATTGATTAAAAAATGACGTTGACAAATCAAAATCAAAAGACTATTGTATATTCAATTCAACAGTCAAATGCGAAGAACAGGAAATGACTTCCCGTAGCACCGTTTACAGAGAGCCGGAATGATGAGAACCGGCAACAAGGAATGGATAAGCCCTCACCTGCGAGCTGTTCAGATGAAAGACAGTTTTGAATGTTCTGCCTAGTAGTCGGAACCGGTTCCCACCGTTAAAAGGGCACACCCTCTGGAGCGTATGAAACAGGTGGTGGGAGAGAGGTCAAATTTATTTTTGGCAAGCAAAGTGGTAACGCGGAAGCAAATGGCTTTCGTCTTTGCACAGAAATGTGCAGGGACGAAAGCCTTTTTTATTACCCAAGACTCCATAAGGAACTTGGATTCAGACCGCCAAGCTATTTCCCGGTACATTAAGGAACACCTCACAGGAAGAGATAAGTAGGATTTGACTGAAAAAAAGAAAAGAGGAGATATCTTATGAACACACTAGTTATTGTACTGATCGCAGCAGTTGTACTGATCGCAGCGTATGCGTTTTACGGACGCTGGCTGGCAAAGAAATGGGGAATTGACCCGACGGCAAAGACCCCTGCAGTAAGACTTGAAGATGGAAAGGATTACGTGCCGACAAACGGATGGACAGTTTTCTGTCACCAGTTTTCCTCCATCGCAGGAGCGGGACCTGTCACCGGAGCAATTCAGGCAGCAGCTTTTGGATGGCTTCCTGTACTTCTTTGGATCTTAATCGGTGGTGTATTCTTTGGCGCAGTTACAGACTTTGGCGCGCTGTATGCTTCCGTAAAGAATGACGGAAAATCTATCGGAATGCTTATCGAAAAATATATTGGTAAGTTTGGACGGAAGATTTTCTTATTGTTCTGCTGGCTATTTACCCTGCTGGTTATCGCAGCATTTGCAGATATGGTTGCAGGCACGTTCAATGCATACGAGGTTGTTGACGGTGTTACCCAATTATCCGAATCCGCAACCACCAACGGTGCAGCCGGAATGATCTCCATCATGTTTATGGTCTGTGCAGTTGTATTTGGTCTTGCAAAGAAGAAATTTAATATTTCCGGATGGAAAGAAGTTGTATTTGGTCTTGCATGTATCGTTGTTTCTTTTGTAGTTGGTATGAACTTCCCACTGACTTTCACAAAAGAGACCTGGAGCTACATCACATTCGTATACATTTTCTTTGCAGCGGTTCTTCCGATGTGGCTCTTAAAGCAGCCGCGTGACTACATGACAACATTTATGTTTGGTGGTATGATCGCCGGTGCGGTAATTGGATTGTTTGTTGCACATCCGACAATGAACCTTCCGGTATTTACCGGATTTACAAACGATAAGCTTGGAAATCTTTTCCCAATCCTTTTTGTAACAGTTGCCTGTGGTGCAGTATCCGGATTCCACAGTCTGGTTTCCTCCGAGACATCATCTAAGACCGTTGAGAATGAGAAGGATATGTTGAAGGTCGGCTATGGCGCCATGGTTCTTGAGAGCCTTCTGGCAGTTATCGCACTTTGTGTTGCCGGTGCTGCAGCAGCATCCGATGGCACCGCAGCAGTCGGAACTCCGTTCCAGATTTTCAGCCGTGGTGTTGCAGGATTCTTTGAGATGTTCGGTGTCCCGGTATATGTGGCAACCGCATTTATGACTATGTGCGTATCTGCACTTGCACTTACAAGCCTTGATGCAGTAGCACGTATCGGACGTATGAGCTTCCAGGAACTCTTCAGTGTAGATGATATGGAACATGCCGCTCCTTGGAGAAAGCTGTTCTGCAATACATACTTCTCAACGATCGTTACATTGCTTTGCGGCTATGTATTGACTAAGATCGGATATGCTAATATCTGGCCACTGTTTGGATCAGCAAACCAGCTGCTCAGCGCATTGGTACTTCTTACACTTTGTGTATTCTTAAAGGTTACCGGACGCAGCAACAAGATGCTGTTCCCACCACTTATCATCATGTTCTGCGTAACCTTCACCGCATTGGTACAGCGTTTTATGGCGATGGTAAAGGCAATCCAGAATGCAGCAGCAGTTACAATCCCGGCAGGCGAAACAACCTGGGGCGCAGTATTTATTGCAAACGGACTCCAGCTCATCATCGCAGTGCTTCTGATCGCACTCGGACTTGTTATCGTGGTCAACTCTACCAAGAGCCTTGTCAACAGTAAGTCCAACTCCGAAAAGGCAGCTTAATTGCCGGAAGTGGATTTCAACTTTGCTGTTGTCTCAAAGGTGTTAAGTTTAAGAAAGACCCGCATCACATTTGTGTGGTGCGGGTCTTTTTTGCTGGGGAGTTTAGCAAATTGTGCCTGCTGGTTTCTTGTGTAGCATGATTTGCGGATCGTACTTGCTGAAGCCTTTTGTTGTGAGCTTGTTGAAGCTTTCCGCTGTGTGTTTTGTAGATGGTGTTTAAGAGTGCGTTTTATAGGCATTTTTAAAGATACTATACAAATACGTTGCTAAAAGTAGTCTGCTTCATATATAATAAAAACACGCTATCTCCAATAGTACCCCATACATAGTGCATCGAAAGCCTCAGCTTGAAAGTGAAATTCAATCTGTTACAATTCCCCCAGCGTGATTTATGAATGGCTGCATCGAATTTCTCATCTGCAATGATATCCGATGCTTTCTCAGCTCTTATAATTGTGCCTATGCATCGGAAAGAGCTCTTATAATCTATTCCGATGCGATTTTTCCCTATTTAGACAATTTTTAGCATCGGAAAGTTTAAAAAAAGTTCATTCCGATGTTTCGCTCGCGTAAATAGCTCATTTTCGGCATCGAAAGCATTAAATAAATCCGATTCCGATGCCGAGTTCACAAAAACAGCGCATATCCAGCATCGAAAGCGCTAAATAAATGCAATCTCGATGCCCAACCCATAAAAACAATTCATACTCTGCATCAAAGCAATGAAAATAAATAAATTCCGATGCAATTCTTCCAATCCCAAAACCCAACATATAAAATAATTACAAAGGAGAGCCTATTAGATGAAGTTGAATCCAACCAATTTATACAAGGATGCTCAAAAACGCCTTGCGGAGCTGCAACAGATATATGCAGAGAAGGAGCAGGAGCTAAGACGGATGCCCGCAGGAAAGATACACATTGTGCAGTCGAAAAATCGTGTTCAGTTTTACTTACGTGAGAACACGGGCGACAAAAGCGGAACATATCTTAAAAAGTCAGACTGCGGTAAGATCAAAAAATATGTTCAAAAGGCTTACAGTGAAAAAGTTATCAAGGTAATCAGCAAAGAAATTAAAAATCTGGAGTCCTTTCTAAGTAAATCCCAGGATACTGTTTCTCAGATACAGCAGTTATATTCTTCAAATCCAGAATCAATCAAAAAGTGCATAGAGCCGGTTGACTGCTCAACGGAGGATTATGTAAAGCAATGGTGTAGCTTCGAGTATGTGGGGAAGGAAATACGGGCAGACACACAGCAGTACCATACGGATATGGGGGAAATCGTCCGCTCAAAATCAGAATTGAATATCGCAAATGCACTGCACAAGTATGGAATTCCGTATCGGTACGAATGTCCATTGAAATTGAAAAATGGTGAGACTATTTATCCAGATTTTACGATTTTAAATAAGGCGACCAGAAATGACGTGTATTGGGAACATCGAGGAATGATGGACGACAGGGCTTATGCAAAGCATGCAGTCCAGAGGATAAAGGACTATGAGAAAAGTAATATCTGGCTGGGGAGCAACTTGATCATTACGGAAGAAACCTCAACAACTACATTGGGGACAATGGAAATAGAAGCAATTATAAAGAATTATTTCATGGGGTAACCGTCCGGTCCTTTATGTTGTTATCCCACACTGCGGCGGTATTCACCCGGTGTCATGTGCATATATTTGCGAAAGGTCCGGTTGTAATAACTGATGTTGTTAAAACCGGTCTGCCCGGCAATCGTGCTGACGGAAAGATCTGTCTCACGCAGCAGGCGCGCGCTTTTGCTGACGCGGAAATAGTTGAGGTAGTCAAAGGGGGACATATTCGTCATTTCCTTGAAAAAACGGCATAGGTGCCCCTTGCTGATATGAAAATGCTCTGCCATCTGCGACAGGGTGACTGCCTCGTTGTACTGTGCCTGCAGATAGAGCATCATATCCTTGATGAGGGATGTCCGGTAATCCTTGGACGTGGACTTTGAGACCTGAAATTCGCATACCTGACCGTACACAAGGCTGCAGATCTCTAACAGGCGCGTCTTGATAAAAAGCTCGTACCCGGCAGATTTTTCCTGATAAGCGGCAACAATGTTAAGAACATGCGGCTGGTACACGCTGGCGGCAGACAGGACGCATGGATGATTAAACTGCCATTTGAATAGCGGCGTCAGATATTTATCCTGAACGGCATCATTACCAAAGCTCTGGATCAGCTCAGGGTGAAAAACGACCGCAATAAAACGAAACGGTGCGCCTGTCTCGCCAAGTACCATATGTACCGCATTGGATGGAATCCACGCAAAGTCTCCGGAATGGACCGGATGGGACTGATCACCAATGTGGAGCACAGCATCTCCCTCTAAGATAAATAGCAATTCAAGTTCGTGATGCCAATGGCAGTATATTTTTTCGGCTGTATCAATAGCTGCGTCAACCTGATACACGGCACAGGGAAAAATGGCATTTCCATGTGCTATCTGTTCTTCCAAGAGAATCGGGTATTGTTCCATAGAAGCTCCTATATGTGAATATTGTGTTAGTATGTGCTAAAACTGTTCAAGAAATCAACTGATATAGGCATTATAATACCATAAAAAGATAGATGCAAGATGTGCCAAAGGGCATCGGCACATCAAGCACTTTAATGACAAAAGGATGCGTCTGGTGAAGCGTCCTCAAACGGAGAAAAGCCAGATACAAAACATCAAAACAAATATTAAGGAGGGTTACTATATGCAATTCACGACAACAGACAACGGATTACAGATGAACCATCAGGGAGAGACTTTACTGATCGAACCGTGGGGAAAAAATGCGTTTCGCGTGCGCGCAACACGCTATCCACAGTTTACCGGGGAAAATTGGGCATTGGACGAGGAAGTGCCACAGAGCGGCAGGCAGGCGGAGGTAGAGATCAATGAAACAGAACATACCGCGCAGATCACCAACGGACGCTTGATGATAACGGTAAACCCCAACGGAGTGCTGCGGTTCTTTAAAGATGGAAAACAATTTTTGCAGGAATATCACCACAACTATGACGGTACAGTATCGAAGGAGAGCATCTGCCTTAAATTTGTGGGGCGGCATTACCAGCCAATCATCGGAGGACACTACGGACTGACGGTGAGATTTGAGAGCAATGACGGCGAGCAGTTCTTTGGAATGGGACAGTATCAGCAGCCGTATCTGGATCTGAAGGGCTGCACCTTAGAGCTTGCACAGCGCAATTCGCAGGTATCAATTCCATTTGCGGTATCAAGTCTCGGATATGGATTCTTATGGAATCATCCGGGCGTTGGCACTGCCGCATTCGGAAAGAATTATACTGAGTGGAAGGCAGAGGCGACAAAGGAGATGGACTATTGGATCACGGTGGCAGACCAGCCGGCGGAGATTGTACAGAACTACACAGAGGTTGTAGGACGTGCCCCGATGCTCCCGGACGGACTGCTCGGATTGTGGCAGTGCAAGCTCAGATATCGAACACAGGAGGAAGTGCTTGGTGTCGCAAGAGAGTATAAGAGGCTTGGAATCAAGCTGGATGTGATCATCATCGACTTTTTCCATTGGACGAGACAGGGAGACTGGCATTTTGACCCGGTATATTGGCCGGATCCGAAGGCAATGTGTGATGAGCTTCACGCGATGGGAACGAAGGTCGTGGTATCTGTGTGGCCGAACGTGGATAGAAAGAGCGAGCATTTCCAGGAACTGCTTGACCTCGGGCTTTTGATCCGCACAGAGCACGGCAGCATGCAGACATATGACTATCAGGGCGATTGCATCTCCATTGATGTGACCAATCCGAAAGCGCAGGAATACTTATGGAAAACCTGCAAGAAAAATTATGCTGACCTTGGAATCGATATGTTCTGGCTGGATAATTCTGAACCGGATTTTGGCGTGTATGATTATAGCAATTACCGCTACTACCTTGGCACCGGACTCGAGGTCAGCAACCTGTATCCGAAGATGCTGGCAAAGACCTTCTATGACGGGCTGAAAGCAGATGGAAAGGGAAAAGACATCTGCCATCTGATCCGCTGTGGATGGGTCGGCAGCCAGAAATACGGCACGCTGCTGTGGTCAGGCGACATCAACAGCACCTTTGAATCTCTGCGCGATCAGGTGGCTGCCGGACTTAACATGGGACTTGCGGGAATCCCGTGGTGGAATACGGATATCGGTGGATTTATGACTGATGATGTCGATGATCCGGCATTCCATGAACTGTTGATCCGCTGGTTTGAGTATGCGGTATTTACACCGATCCTGCGTATGCACGGAGACCGTGGACCGCACAACATCGAGCCGCTGTCTGATCTTGAGTGGGGCGGTGGATACCTGTATACCGGGCATTCCAATGAGCTGTGGAGTTACGGCGAAGAGGTATTTGCAATCCTCAAAGAGAATCTGGAGCGCAGATGGGAATTAAAGCCGTATCTGGAATCTCTGATGCGGGAGGCTTCCGAGACGGGCGCACCACTTTTGAGAACCATGTTCTATGAGTTCCCGCAGGAGGCAGAGTGCTGGAAGCTGGAGGATCAGTATATGTTCGGAGCAAAATATCTGGTTGCCCCGATCCTTGAAGCAGGGCAGCGGGAGCGTCGGGTATACCTGCCACAGGGCAGATGGATCGATACCCACAACCGGGAGCAGGAGCTTGCAGGCGGCCGCTGGATCACCGCGGAGGCACCACTTGAATACATTCCGGTATTTGAGCGTGTGATGTAATTAAGTATATAGAAGGGAAAAACCTCTGTGCTGATACGGCATGGAGGTTTTTTTCGCCTTTTTTCTTCCATATTCGACAATCTAATGCTATAATTGTAGTAATCGAGACACGGAAATATTCTACTGGGGAGTAGAAAAATAATAAGGAATAGAGGTACGCTTTAACAGATATAGGAGAAAGGAACGGGAGAGGATGAAAAAGAGAATACTTGGATTTGTTCTTGCAGGGTTATTGTGTGTAGGAGGATTGTCCGGATGTGGGGAGAGTCCATTGGAACCGGATGACTACGCAACGAATGCGGGGTATGAGACAACCGTAGCGGCAAGTGGTGATTCTGTGGCAGCAGATACCTCAGATGCGATTGCAAAGGAAGATGTCAAGGTGGGGGTACTGTATATCTCGGACCCGGCAGAGGGCGGCGGATATTCGTATACGCATGACCTTGGAATTCTTGGAATGCAGAGTAATCTTGGGCTTTCCGATGACCAGATTGAGCGCAAGATTGTGGATGATTCTGATGCAGATGCAACAAGAGAGGCAATCACAGAATGTATTGATGATGGCTGCAATATTATTTTTACCACAAGCTGGGGATATATGGAGGTAACTGCCGAGATGGCGGAAGAATATCCGGATGTCTATTTTTCACACGGAACCGGATATATGTCCAATGGGACCAATTTCAATAACTATTTCGGACGTATCTATCAGGCAAGATATCTGAGCGGAATTGTGGCGGGGATGAATACGACCAGCAATAAGATCGGCTATGTTGCGGCGCAGGACAGCTCCAACTCGGAGGTTACAGGTGGCATCGACGCATTTGCAATCGGCGTTGCATCGGTCAACCCGGACGCAAAAATCTATGTTGCGGTCACAAACAGCTGGTATGACCCGGAAAAAGAAGAAGCGGCTTCCCGAAAGCTTCTGGATATGGGGTGTGATGTGATGACACAGCACTGTGACACCGCCTACCCGATGCTGCTTGCGCAGGAATATGGTGTGTATGGTATCGGTTACAATTCGGACATGAGCAAGGAAGTTCCACAGGCCTGCCTTTGCAGCGTCATCTGGAATTGGAGCGCATATTATACCGTTGCTGTGGACTCTGTTATTCAGGGAACCTGGACGGGTGACAATTACTACGGCGGCATGAGTGAGGGATTGGTGGACATTACGGAGCTTGCATCATTTTGTGCGGATGGAACGCAGGATAAAGTATCCGAGGCAACCGCAAATCTCTTAAACGGAAGCTGCAATGTATTTGATGGTGTGCTGCAGACCAATGCCGGAACAACGGTCGGAACAGCCGGACAGACGTTAGATGATGCAACTATCAAAGGTAATATCGACTGGTACTATGAGAATGTCGTTGTTGTCGAGTAACAGGAGGAAAGTGCAATGAAAATAACCATTCGTAACAAAATGCTCTTATGTGTATTTCTGCCGATTGGCATTTTAGGCAGTATCATTATTTTTATGTCTGCCACCTCTTTAAAAAACTCGATCATCCGCCAGGTGGAAAGCTCTCTGCGGGGAACTGCGGCTGCAACGCTCGCCGCATATGATCAGAATTCCGGATCGTATCTTGTTGCTGCAAACGGAGATATCTGGAAGGGCGGTTATAATATTTCAAGATCGGAGAAAATGTTAGACGCAATCAAGGAAAAGTCCGGGATGGACGTTACCTTTTTCTACGGGACAAAGCGTATTATGACATCACTTGTGGATGCCAATGGCGACCGTATCCTCGGAAGCCCGGCAGGATCACGCATTGAGCAGGAAGTACTTATTGGAGGAAGGGAATATTTCAGCAAAAATGTCTCTGTGGATGGCGAGATGTATTTTGGTTATTATGTTCCGGTATTTCAGAATGGGGACAATACAACACCGGTCGGAATGGTTTTTGCCGGGGTAAATAAGAACCAGACCTTAAGCAGTGTTCTAAGCATTGTATTTTTTATGATAATTATTGTCATAGCCGTTGCAGTCATCGGCATCGTAAGTGCAGGACTTGTGGCAAGTTCCGTCTCAAGAGCACTCAACGCGGAGATTGCGTGCGTGGAAGACCTCGCTACCGGAAAGCTTAATGTCACGCTAAACCGCAAGCATATGAAACGCCGGGATGAGGTCGGAGACCTGACCCGTGCAATCGGAAAACTAAAGTCGGATCTTCAGAGCATTATCGGGGGAATCAGCGATAGCACGAACCGCCTGATTGACGCATCGGATGCACTTGAGCAGACTTCACATCAGACTTATAGCGACATGGATCATGTGATGCAGTCGGTGGATACGATCACAACAGGAGCGGCAAGTCAGGCAGAAAATATCAAAAACGCATCAGATAACATCTCCAAAATGGGAGAGCTGATCACTGAGACAGGCAGTGAGGCAGCAGCACTTAACAGCAGTGCTGACCATATGCTTGTTTCCAGCGACAAGACCAGTACCACGATTGTAGAGCTAAAGACAATCAACGAGGAGGTTGGCAAAGCGGTTAACATGATCGCTGAACTGACGGAACAGACGAATGAATCCGCCCAGACGATCCGCAAGGCGGCCGGACTGATCTCTGATATTGCAGGTCAGACGAACCTGCTCTCCTTGAATGCAAGCATAGAAGCAGCGAGGGCAGGGGAGGCCGGAAGAGGCTTTGCAGTTGTCGCAGATGAGATCCAGAAGCTTGCGGAGCAGTCCAACGAAGCAAGCGGCCGGATTGATCAGATTGTCAATACATTAATCGGAAGCTCAGAGAATGTGGTAGCTGCAATGCAGCAGATGCAGGAAGTTATCGGCAAACAGAACCAGTATATTGTAAGTACAGAGACTTCGGTCAGTGAGGTAGTCGAGGAAATCCATACCTCAATTGAGAATATCCGCAGTATCGAGGGCAAGACCAAAGAACTTGAGATTGCAAGAAATGAGATCATCGGTATGATCGAGGGACTGTCCGGCATTGCACAGAGTAATGTGACAAATACACAGGAGACCAGCAGTGTCATAACAGATGTATCAGCACGTTTCCGCGAGGTGGAGCAATCTGCAGCAAATCTTCGCGGCACGGCAGATATATTGGAGAAAAATATCCGCAATTTTGAAATATGATGTGCAAATTTCATAGACTTGTTCTTTAAACTGGTATTATCAAAACAAAACAAATTGGTTATATAAATAATATCAGATCAGTATTAAGATACGACTAACTGATCAGGAACACATACAATAAGGTTAGGAGAACAAGGATATGGAGAACACAAAAAAGGAAACAGCAGCTATCTCAGGAGAACAGATTAAGTCAATGACGATCGCGGCAATGTGCATCGCACTTACATATGTCGCAACCGCATTTATTAACGTAAGACTTCCGATTCAGGCGAATGGTGGACTGATCCATCTTGGCAACACCGCACTTTTCATTGCAGCAGTATTATTTGGCAAAAAGACCGGAGCCATTGCGGGCGGAGTTGGTATGGCATTGTTTGATCTTACAAGCGGCTGGACAGCATGGGCACCATTTACATTCGTAATTGTAGGACTGATGGGATTTCTGGTAGGACTTATCACAGAGAAGCACAAAAAGGTCGGCTGGATCGTTCTTAGCATGGCAGTTGCTCTTGTGGTCAAGGTCGCAGGTTATTATATTGCAGAGGTTATCCTCTATGGTAACTGGCTTGCTCCTGTTACTTCTATCCCGGGTAACATTATTCAGGTTGTTGTCGGGGGTGTGATCGCACTTCCTCTGATTCTGGCATTAAAGAAAATTCTTAGAAATCAATAAGAAATCGGGTAGTTAAGGAAGGTGAACTTATGAAGTACAAGCTGATGACACCGGGACCGACACAGGTCCGCGAGAACGTCCGCATGGCAAGAAGCTTAGAATGCACAAATCCGGATCTGGACGAGGAATTTGTAGAGTTCTACAAAGAGACCTGCGGGCAGATAAGCCGTTTGCTTCACACAAAAAATGAGGCATATATCTTAGATGGCGAGGGGATTCTCGGACTTGAGGCGGCGTGTGCCTCTCTGACAGAGCCGGGGGATGAAGTACTTGTTCTCGACAATGGAATATATGGCAAGGGATTCGGTGATTTCGTGACCATGTATGGCGGCAGGGTGACGTACTATGAATCACCGTATGATGAGGCACTTTCCGCAGATGATCTCCGGGAGTACCTAAAGGAGCATCATAACTTCAAATATGCGACATTGGTTCACTGTGATACGCCGAGCGGCATGCTGAATCCGGTCGAGGAGCTTAGCTGCCTGCTTCATGAGTATGGAATCATGACAGTAGTTGATTCGGTATCTGCGATGTTTGGAGAGCCGCTTGATGTGGACAGAGGACAGATTGATATTGTCTGCGGCGGATCGCAGAAAGCCTTATCCGCACCTCCGGGACTCACCTTCGTGACGGTAAGCAAAAAGGCGATGGAGTCCATGGAGAACCGTAAGACACCAATTGCCTCTTTCTATGCAAACATTCTTGCCTTTAAAGATTACTATGAGCAGAAGTGGTTTCCGTATACAATGCCGATCAGCGATATATATGGACTTAAGCAGGCACTTGACAACGTGGAGGCTGATAAGGATATATATGAGAGGCACGCAAGACTTGCAAAGCTCGTCCGGGACACTGTGACGGGATACGGACTTAAGCTGTACGGTAAGAACGGCTATTCCAACACCGTGACGGTATTTTGTGTGCCGGAAGGATTTACCGCAGATGAGATCCTTCATGCATTCCGAGAGAAGTACCATATTATGATCGCAGGCAGCTTTGATGTATTCGCAGGCAAGCTCCTCCGGATCGGACATATGGGAGAGAATGCAAATGAAGCGGATGTAAGAGAGACTCTTGCCGCATTAAAGGAGACTTTGGATTCACATAAGAATTAGAATAAACTTCGCGCTTACCGGCTATATAAGACCGGTAGCCGCAGTGCAAAGAGCATCGGATATTCCGGTGCTCTTTTGTTGACATTAAGTGTTGGAAATCTTAATATTGTCTATAGATGGGCACCGAGGGAATAGAAAAAACGTTTTCGAATGAAGAGGGCCGCTATTTCCCCAAGAAGTATAGATGACGCCCGAAAGGACAATCAATGAAAAGAAAATTAATGACGACCACCCGCGTGATTATGCTGGGTTTCTTTTTGGGAGCAATGCTAGGTTCGTTACTCCTGTATCTGCCGGTCAGCTTACGGCAGGGAGTACGGATTGACTATATTGATTCATTATTTGTGGCAGTCTCAAGCATGTGCGTAACCGGGCTGTCCACGGTTAATATCGGAGCAACATTCTCCGGGTTCGGGCAGGTTGTTCTCCTGCTTTTGATCCAGATGGGAGGACTTGGAATCGTCACATTTACGACTCTTGTATTTGTCACTTTTCAAAAGAAGATAACGCTTGCGGATCGGATGCTGATGCAAAGTGCTTATAATCTGGATACACTGTCCGGACTGGTAAAAATGACACTCCGCATCGTTCGCGCAACAATAGCACTTGAACTGATTGGTGCGATTTTGTATGCGATTGTATTTGTGCCGCAATATGGTCCGGTGGGAATCTGGTATGCGGTATTTCATGCAGTGTCCGCATTTTGCAACGCAGGGATAGACCTGCTGGGGGGAAACAGCCTTTGCGCATATCGGGACAATGTATGGATAAACCTTACGACAATGTTTCTGATCATTGCGGGTGGACTCGGTTTCCCTGTGTATTGGGAATTGGCACGCCGTCTTCAGGTGCGGCGCAAAAAGAAAATGGGCGAGAGCAGGATGAGCTTTCAGGCACGTCTGGTGATTACGGTGACGATTGTTCTGCTTGTGGCAGGTACGGTATTTACCATGATTCTGGAATATAACAATCCGGCAACATTGGGCAACCTGTCCTTACCGCAAAAACTGATGGCATCCATGTTCCAATCTGTCACACTTCGGACGGCAGGATTTGCAACGATTGACCAGAGCGGATTTACCAGCGCAAGCTGCCTGCTGTATCTGATACTGATGTTTATCGGCGGATCTCCTGCAGGAACTGCGGGCGGAGTTAAGACCGTGACGGTTACATTGCTGCTGGCATCTGTCCTTGCAAACATCAGAGGCGAAAAGGAAGTTTCTATTATGCATAGAAAGATCACGGATACGATTATCCGGCGATGTGTGGCAATTATCATTTTCAGCCTGACGGTACTGTTTATTTTGACAGGCGTATTGCTTGCGATAGAACCATATGACTTTTTGGATACTCTATATGAGATGACATCCGCGATTGCAACCGTTGGATTGTCCCGGGGAATGACAGCAACACTTGGAACAGCAGGAAAGCTGATCGTAGCGCTTGCTATGTATTTGGGACGAATCGGGCCGATCACACTGGCACTTGCATTTAATTCTAACAAGGGAACAAGTGCAGTATCATACCCGGAAGGCAAAGTAATTATTGGATAGAACAGGAAGGAAATACATTCATTATGAAAATGGAGAGAAAACAATATATCGTAATCGGACTCGGGAGATTCGGGAGAAGCGTTGCGCGCAATCTGGAGGCAAACGGTTGTATGGTCTTAGCGGTTGACCGGGAGGAAAAGAATGTTAATCTGGTTGCTGAGTTTGTAACACGCGCGGTTTGTCTTGATATAACCGATGAGGATGCGGTTCAGGAGCTTGGACTTGGCAATTTTGATGGAGCGATCGTGGCTATCGGGCAAAGCCTGGATGCAGCGGTACTTGGTGTTATGTGGGCGAAGGAACAAGGGGTACCGAAGGTGATCGCGAAAGCATACGATGATACACAGGGAAAGATTCTTACCAAAGTCGGCGCGGATGAAATTGTATATCCGGAGCGGGAGATGGGAGACCACCTCGCCAAGGCACTTGCCTTCGGAAATTTTCTGGATGCTGTAGAGCTGACCGCAGATTATTCGATTGCGGAGGTTACCATGCTGCCCGAATGGGTTGGCAGGAATCTAAGGGAACTCAGACTCCGCGACAAGTACCACATCAATGTGATCGCCGTAAAGCGAAACCATGATCTTGAGATCAATCCCTCCGCCGAAGAGATTCTTCGCGACGGAGATGCTCTAGTTCTTCTTGGCAAGAATGAAGTTCTTAAAAAACTTTCCGAAGACCGGTAATACACAGACCAACTACCATGACGGCAGTTGGTCTTCTTTTATCTATAAGCATATCTGCGCCATAATCGGAGATACTCTCTATTACAGCCCGCTTTTGAGCCGGGCGTGGATAAGGAGCGTAAAAGATGAAGGAAGAACGTCTGCCGGCAACAAATGAGAATGGATATTACGAGATACGCCTGGAGAGTATAGGAGGATTGGGGGCAAATCTGTGTGGCAAGATGATCGGAGAGCTGGGGCTGCGGTATATGGGGCATAACAGTGCAGGCTTTTCCAGCTATGGGTCAGAGAAAAGCGGAACACCGGTGAAAGCGTACATCCGGCTCTGCAGCTGGGAAAAGGAGATATATGTGCACTCCCCTGTGATACATCCCCATTTGCTGGCGGTATTCCACGAAGCATTATTGGAAAAGGGAAATACACTTGAGGGAATTTCCGGGGATACGGTTGTCCTGGTAAACAGTGAGAAAAAGTCAGATGAGCTTAGGAGACATTATGCCCTGTGTCCAAAGCAGGTGTATTGTGTGCCGGCCCAGCAGATAGCAATGGAATGCGGGGCAAGGATCAACATGATCATGTTTGGCGGAATCTGCCGCCTGGTGGGATTGAAAGACTGTCAAAAGGCCGATGCAGTATGTCAGGATGCACTTGGAAAAAAGTATGCAAACGCCCTGAAGAAAAATCTTGAGGGAATACACAGAGGCTTTGATGAAGTACAGGCACAGATGGAAGGGATGGTGCAGAAGGACAGCGATATTCCCGGTATAGAAAAAGAGCCAATAAGTACCAGCGGAAATGCCCGGGCAGCAAAGGGACTGCCGGGAGGCGTGATTCCATGGTCTGGAAACAGTGTGGTCAATGATCTGTCGCCATCCAGACAGGGATATTTTCCACTGTTTCTGCCGGAAAGGTGTATTCAGTGTGCAAGGTGCGACGCCACCTGCCCGGATATGGTGTTTCAGTTTCAGGAAGGAACTTATAAGGGAAAAACCATGATGATCAACAAGGGGCTGGACTATTATCACTGCAAGGGATGTATGAGATGCGTAACGATATGTCCGGTAAACGCATTGGTGGCGGCGAAGGAAAGCGAATATCCGGATAAACCGTATTTCATACCCAATCAGGAAATGCTGCATAGACCGGCATACTATGAGGCTTGCGGAATGGACGGATATATAACGTCAGAGTCCTTTTTGACGGAAAAACGTGTAGATGGAGGGGAATTATAAAATGGAAAAGCAGATAATTGAATATGCGTCCGGAAATGAGATGGCAGTACTTGCAGTAAAGCAGATCGGCTATGACCTGATGGGATACTATCCGATTACCCCATCCACACAGATAGCGGAAGGTCTTGATGCGCTGAGGGCAGAGGGAGAGACAGATATTTGCATGATTCCGGCAGAGGGAGAGCACTCTGCGGCCGGAATCTGCTATGGTGCCGCAGCGGGAGGCGGAAGGGTGTTTAATGCAACAAGTGCCAATGGACTGTTATATGCGATGGAACAGCTGCCGGTACAGTCCGGAACACGGATTCCGATGGTTATGAATGTGGTGTGCAGAACGGTTTCCGGCCCGCTTTCCATTAAGGGCGATCACAGTGACCTGATGTACCTGCTTAGCGCAGGCTGGCCGATTCTTTTTGCCAATACGGCACAGCAGGTGTATGACTTTAATATTATTGCATTGAAGCTGGCAGAACGGGTGCAGCTGCCGGTTGTTGTGGCATATGACGGTTTTTTTACCAGCCACCAGAAAAAGCGCTGCTACAGGTTTGAATCCGAGGCGACAGTACGGCAATTTGTTGGGAACAAGCAGTGGAGCCGTTCCCTGTTTGACTTTGCCAACCCGATCAGTATCGGGGCTTATATGGATGGTACAGATATCATGCAAAACCGGTATGAACTGCACCGTGCGATGGAACAGGTGCGCAGGGAATTGCCGGAGATAAGTGCTTCATATGAAGAACTGTCGGGAAGAGGATGCCCGGCTGTGGAAACATATGGACCAAAGGATGCTAAGGTGCTGCTGCTCTTTTTAGGTTCGTCATATGAGACCGCGAAAGAGGCAGCCGATGTACAGAACAGGGAAGGTACGCTTTGCAGAATATTAACCGTTCACTGCCTGCGGCCGTTTCCTGCGGAAGAACTGGCGGCGGCCTGTCAGGATGCTGTTACGATATTGGTTGCTGATCGCCAGGACAGTTATGGCGCAGGAGGAGGGGCATTCTCCATTGAGGTTCGGGCTGCGCTGCAGCGATATGGGGTATCGGCAAGTGTATATAATATTGTTTATGGTCTCGGAGGCCAGGATCTGTTCCCGGATGATATTCAGAAATTGTTTGAGCGGGTACTGCGGGAAGAACAACGCCAATCTTTGGACAGCGTATTGTTAAGGAAGGGGCAGCATCATGGAGACGCGCCTGCAGGCGATCTTGGTTATTATGGCATCTGTGAGGGAGCAGAGCAGAAGGAGGATATCCTTAAACCCTATTTTGCACCACTGCTGCCGGAAACAACAAGAATCGGAGTGACCCGGGTGCAGGAAGAAAATGGAAGACTGATAGTAAATAGTGCCAGCCTGAATGATTCCGTGAGAATGCCAAAGCGACTTGCACCGGGACATGGAGCCTGCCCGGGATGCGGGATCGTGGTAAACTTAAATCTGCTGCTGAGGGCAATCGAAGACCCTGTGGTGCTTCTTTTCCAGACCGGGTGTGCAATGATTGTAACTACCCCATATCCCAAGACATGCTTTAAAGTGCCGTATATCCACAATCTCTTCCAGAATGGTGCGGCAACATTAAGCGGGCTGGCAGAAATGTGTTACCGGAAACAGAAAAAGGGAGAACTGCCATCGGGGGACATTGTGTTTGTGATGGTGACAGGTGATGGCGGTATGGATATCGGAATGGGATGTGCGCTCGCAACTGCGATTCGCGGACACCGCCTTTTGATCTTCGAATATGACAATGGCGGATATATGAATACCGGATACCAATTGTCTTATGCGACGCCCAAAGGTGCAAAAAGCGCAACTTCACATGTGGGAAAGGAACAGTACGGAAAGAGTTTCTTTCAGAAGGATATGGCACAGATCATGGCAGCTACGGGAATTCCTTATGTCGCAACTGCGGCGGAATCCCACCCGGCAGATTTTATAAGGAAAGCGGCAAAAGCAGCCTGGTATGCAAAAAACGAGGGTACTGCATATATCAAAGCGCTCTCCGCATGCCCGCTGAATTGGAATGACAATCCCGAACATGAGGCAAAGGTCATAGAGGCAGCAGTCAATTCCTGCTATTTCCCTCTATATGAAATTGAGCGGGGGAAGACCACACTCTCAGTGCTACCGGACAAAATCAATAAGAAGATTCCAATTCTTGAATTTTTCTCCATGATGGGCAGAACCTCCCACCTAACACAACCACAGTATGCAACCCTTGTAAATACCATACAGGCAGAGATTGACCGGCGCTACGACCGCATCAAAGCACGGGCAGAAGAAAGCGGTGTACAGCAGGAAAAAGTGGATGCTTGACATGGTAGATGGCAGGTGGTAAATTACGGATTATAGCATATGGAAGGGCGCCTGGCAGTGGCGGGCGCCCGAAGGAAACACAGGGGGGCATGTGAGATGGAAGCATTATTCTTTGGGGGAAAAACAAAATGTGTGACATTCAGTTATGATGATGGGGTAACGCAGGACCGCCGGCTGGTTGAACTATTCAATAAGTATGGAGTGCGTGCAACCTTTAACTTAAACTCAGGCTGTTTCGGAAGAACTGGGATGGTCAGTGATCCGTCATTTATCCGGGAAGCGACACACAATAAGATCGAAGCTGGGGAAGTGGCAAAGCTGTACGCGGGACATGAGATTGCAGTGCATACGGTGTCACATCCGAATCTTGTATTTCTGGATCGGGAAGCAATCCGCTATGAGATAGGACAGGACCGTAAGAACCTTGAGAAGCTGGTGGACTATCCGGTAACAGGAATGGCATATCCGTATGGACCATATGATGATACGGTGCTGGAGGTTATGAGAGAATGTGGTATTTCATATAGCCGCACGGTACAGTCAACGAACTCGTTTGCAATTCCACGCGATTTTCTGATGTGGCATCCAAGCTGTCATTTCGGGGATGAAGTTATGACGGAACTGATCGGCCGGTTCTTAAGCGACAATGATGAGAGACAGCCGTATCAGACGCGTCAGCTCTTTTATATCTGGGGACATTCCTATGAACTAGATGGCAATGAGACCTGGAATAAGATGGAAGAAACCCTAAAGATGCTCTCCGGGCGGGAGGATACCTGGTATGCGACAAACGGGGAAATCTGTGAATATGAGAATGCCGTCCGCCGGCTGATTTATAATGCACAGCATACAACTGTAAAAAATCCATCGGCGTTGCCGGTATGGCTTGACGTAAACGGAGAGCCGGTAGAAATCAAACCGGGAGAGATAAAGCATCTTCTGTAATAATAGGAAGCAGGTAAATGAATTTGAATAATAAGACAAGTAATATGACGGAGGGGAACATTTTTCGTCTTCTCCTACTCTTTTTTATGCCGATTTTTCTCGGCAATCTGTTCCAACAGGCATATAGCATGGTGGATAGTGTCATTGTCGGAAAGGGAATCGGGGATGATGCACTTGCGGCAGTCGGGGCAACCGGTCTGATCAATTTTTTGCTGTTGGGATTTATATTCGGACTGACAGGCGGTTTTGGAATACATATGAGCCAGAGCTTCGGGGCGGGTGATTACAGGCGCCTGAGGGGGCAGATCAGTGTTGCGCTTATATTAAGTATTGTAATCGGAGCGGTATCAACGATAGCATGTCTGTGTGTGATCCGCCCGGTATTTCTGCTGGTGGATACACCGCTTGACATTTTGGAAGATGCGTTGGCATATTTCCGTATCATATTATATGGAATACTGATTTCACTTTTGTGTAATCTTGCATATACGATCCTTCGCGCTGTTGGTAACAGCCGGACACCTTTGATCGCTACGGTTGTATCTTCCGTGATCAACATTGTCCTGGACTATGTTCTGGTCATTCCGCTTCGCATGGGAGTGGAAGGTGCAGCCATTGCAACAGTAGTCTCACAGCTCATTGCGGGGCTGATCTGCCTGCGGACGATACTTAAGATAGATGAACTGCGGCTGAAGAAGGAAGACTTCTGCTTCTCATGGAAGGTTGCCGGAGCTTTGCTTGGAACCGGATTTCCGGTAGCGGTCATGAATGCGATCACGGCGGGGGGATGTCTGATCCTGCAGACCATTGTCAACCGTATGGGAAGCGATTATGTTGCAGCATATGCTGCCTGCATGAAGATACTTACACTTTTTGAGCAGAGCAGTATCGCAGTTGGAATGACGATGCTGACATACGTTGGGCAGAATCTCGGTGCGGGAAAGATCGAACGTATCCGCGTGGGAGTAAGAAAAGGTGTTCTCATGGCAACAATCGTCAATATACCGCTGGCTCTCGCAGAAATTTTTATTCCTGGACTGCTTGTAAGCATCATGTTAAATGGCGCAGATCCAATCGCGTACAGCGCGCAGTTCCTGCCGATTACAGGAGTCGGGCTGTTTGCACTCGGATACCTGTATGTGTACCGCTGTTCCCTTCAGGGGCTTGGAAATACCGTACTTCCGATGTTTTCCGGCTTGATAGAGGTCCTGATGAGGCTGATCTTCGGTGTGACGGTAGGTGTGTTAAGCTACCGCGGAATTGCACTGTCTGAGGTTGCCGCGTGGGTAGGCGCATGGCTGTTTTTGATGGGATCGTATTGGTATGTGCTTCGCAAAAAAAGTAAGGCAGCTGCTGTTTGATACAGCGGCTGCCTTTTTGTTTGACAATTATGTAGTTAAAGCTTACAGCAATTGGATACCGGCTGCCTCACAGGCACGTACTGTCTCATCCGGCCAGATGGAACATTGTACTTCCCCGATATGTGCTTTGCGGAGGAAGAACATACAGATGCGGGACTGCCCGATTCCACCACCGATGGTAAGCGGAAGTGTATCCTCGATGATGCCTTTCTGGAAATCAAGCTCGGCACGCTCCGGACATCCTGCTTTCTTAAGCTGGGAGAGAAGTGCATCCTTGTCTACGCGGATACCCATGGAAGAAAGCTCAAGCGCAATATCAAGAACCGGGTAGTAGACAATGATATCAGCGTTTAAGCTCCAATCATCGTAGTCCGGGGCACGGCCGTCATGTGGCTCGCCGGAAGCAAGCTTATCCCCGATCTGCATGAGACATACGGCACCCTTCTCCCTGGTGATAAAGTACTCGCGCTCCTTTGGAGTGTTATCCGGATACAAGTCTTCCAATTCCTGTGTTGTAATAAAGAAGATATCCTTTGGAAGAATCAGGTCAATATAGTCGTATTGGATCGCCATGTACTGTTCCGTTTTGCGCAGGCATTTGTATACGGTACGGACAGTATCCATAAGATAATCCATGTTGCGCTCCTCACGCTTCATGATCTTCTCCCAATCCCACTGATCTACGAAGATGGAGTGGATATTGTCAGTTGTCTCATCGCGGCGGATGGCATTCATATCGGTGTAGATGCCTTCGCCATAGGAAAAACCGTATTTGCCGAGTGCATAGCGCTTCCATTTTGCAAGAGAGTGGACAACTTCGGCTTCCCTGTGGTTCTGCTCTAAAATGTCAAAATTGACCGGACGCTCATAACCATTTAAGTTGTCGTTGAGTCCGGTGTGTGGGTCGACAAAGAGCGGAGCGGAGACGCGGCTTAAGTTCAGGCGCTGCGCTAAAAGCTGCTGGAAGAAATCCTTAACCTGCTTGATTCCGGTCTGGGTATCGTGAAGACTAAGCTCTGATTTGTAGTTTTCTGGAATAATAATTGAGCCCATTGGATAACCTCTTTCGTGTTTATTTTTTTCTAGTATAAAATGAATGGAACATAATTACAATAGAACATTTTAATCAGTTTTTTTCATTCCTTCATATACGTTGTATACAATCGAAGAGATGAAAACGATGACGGCACCGACAAAGCTCATTGCGCTGATGGTTTCACCATAAAACATTGCAACCAGGATTGGATTTAAGATCGGTTCGATCATGGATGCAAGCGCTGCCCCGATCGGGGAGACAACGGTAAGTCCCTGTTCCAAAAAGATGTATGCAAAGCCAATCTGGATCACGCCGAGCAGCACAACGCTGATGATGTTGGTCTGGCTGATCGCGGTCTCCTGCAGCATGAACGGGATTCCGATAACGAAGTTGAGCGCGAAGGAAAGCAGCGCCGAGGATGCGAAGTCGGAGCCGGGGATTTTCTTGGTCATAAAAACGATCGCATACAAGAACCCGGAGACAAGTGCAACGATGTTTCCAATCATTCCGGTAGTGGATATGCTGTCAAAGAAGAAGAAACAGATCCCCGCAAAGGACAAAAGAGCGGAGATGACAGATATTTTATCCGGTTTCTTCTTAAAAAATATCCACGTCAGAAGCAGAATGTAGATTGGGAGCGTAAATTGCAGGACGATCGCATTTGCAGCAGTTGTCAGTTTGTTGGCAATAACAAACGTAGTGCACATTCCGGTGTTCGCAAGCGCACAGAAGAATACTGACTTATTAAAGCGGAATTTGTGACCGATTTTCCGGTAAAATATATAAAGAACAGGAATTGCAAAAAGAGAACGCACTCCACTGATGGTCATGGGGGACCAGCTGTTAATTTTGATCAGTATGCCGCCCGTAGCGAAACAGATTGCAGATAATACGATAAAAAGGTATCCTTTTTTTGATGGGGTCATATTCAGAAACTCCTCGAATTATAATGAAAAGTGATAATTTATGCCAAAATGTAACAAAAAGACCGTATGGCAGCATATCTATTATGGAATAAAATACAAAAAATGCAAGTGGTGTTTTACGAAAAAAGAAGAGTATGGTATAGTTTGTTAGGAAATACTTTTGATGGAGGTCTTCGATGAGTAAATTACGAGTGGAACAAAAGTCCAATATGAAAAACAGCATCAGCCGAATGATCTTTGTCGGGGTGTCTGTTCTTTTGCAAGTGCTATGGTTTTTGCTGCTTGTTTTCAGACTCAGCCAATATTCAGCCATTATTTCACTTATTTCAAGTGTTGCGGCACTTTTTATCACACTCTGGATGTTTGGCAGGCATATCAATGCCGAGATTAAGATATCATGGATCGTGATCATTCTTGCGTTTCCGGTACTTGGAGTTAACCTGTATCTGCTTTTCGGAAGACCGGGAACGAGCAAGCATAATAAGGTTGTGTTTGATTTGTGTGGACGAAAGATCCGTGCAGCGGTTCCGAAGGATGCAGATGCCTTAGCGGAGCTTGACACAGACAACAGGCGTGTTGCGAACCAGTTCCGCTATCTGCAGAACTACGCACATTATCCTGTCTATTCCAATACGGATATTGCATATTATAGTGATACGGATAAAGCATTGCAGGCACAGAAGGAGGCTTTGCAGAGTGCAGAGCATTTTATATTTCTGGAATATTTCGCAATCGAAAAGGCGGAGGCGTTTGATGGCATTTTGGAGATCCTTTTGCAAAAGGTAGCGCAGGGGGTCAAAGTGCGCATTCTTTATGACGACGTCGGAAGTGTTGGATTTATAAACCCGGCATTTATCAAGCAGATGCGTGAAGCGGGAATCGAGTGCCGGGTGTTCAATCCGATGGTGCCGTTCCTTCGTATGTTTATGAACCACAGGGATCACCGCAAGATCACGATCGTGGATGGCATTGTGGGCTTTACCGGCGGCTATAATCTTGCAAATGAATATTTTAACATTATCCAGCCATATGGCCATTGGAAGGATGCCGGAGTCCGTGTAGAGGGTGAGGCGGTAAGAAACTTTACTGTGATGTTCCTTGAAATGTGGAACGGAATCAAGGCGGACGATACCGACTATGCACCATATTTTAAGACGCGGCAGTATCAGGCGAAGGAGCATTGCTATGTGCAGCCGTATGCGGACAGCCCGCTTGACGAAGAGCGCGTCGGAGAGAATGCTTATCTTGACATGATCGAGAATGCCAAGCGCTATGTCTACATTATGACACCGTACCTGATCATTTCCTCCGATATGAACAGGGCGATCTGCCTTGCTGCCAAAAGAGGCGTGGATGTGCGCATAGTCATACCGGCGATCCCGGATAAGAAGATCGTCTATCAGGTAACCTGTTCGTACCTTACAGCCCTGGCACGCGCCGGAGTGCGGCTATACAAATATACACCGGGATTCTGCCACTCAAAGTTGTGTGTTGTGGATGACAAGACAGCGATTGTCGGAACGATTAACTTTGATTACCGGAGCCTGTTCCATCATTTTGAGGACGCCTGCCTGTTCTATAAGGCATCTGCAGTATTGGATGTACGAAGCGACTTTGAGGAGACTTTCCCACAGTGTGAGGAGATTACCGACCAATGTAAGGTGAAGTCACCGGCCCTTCGGACCGGGCAGTGTATTCTGCGATTTATCGCACCATTATTGTGAGGTTAGTTATGAAATATGTATTGTATCTGATAAGCGGAATCAAAAAGTTTCAGAAAAGCGCGGTGTCGGCCTATGCAGGGCAGGCATCCTTTTTCCTGATTCTGTCGTTCTTTCCGTTTTTGATGTTTTTCTTTGCCCTTTTAGATCTGACGCCCCTTTCTGAGGCAGATTTTCTTATGTGGGCATCGACGTTTGTGCCGGATGCCTTCCATGATCTTCTGATGGGATTTTCAAATGAAATCTATTCCGGAAGTTCCGGTGGAAGAATCTCTATTACCATGCTTACAGCAATCTATCTGAGCTCGCGCTCTTTTCTGGCATTTCAACAGGGGCTGAACTCCATGTACCAGGTAAAAGAATCAAGAAATGTGATCATAATCCGCCTGTATTCTGTACTATACAGTATTGTGCTGGCAGTGGTCATGCTGCTGATGCTTGCAATCATGGTGTTTGGTCACAAAATTGGCGAATTTTTTGCCCTTCGTATTCCATGGCTGGAAGGAGGCTTTGAGATTATTCTTAAGTTCCGCCTCCTTATTTGTATCCCGGTACTGTTTTTGATGTTCTGGGTACTATATTACTTTCTTCCGAATCAGAAACAAAGATGGCGTGACCAGATCCCGGGGGCTGTATTTTCTGCGGTAGGCTGGGTTGCGTTATCGGTATTCTTCTCGCTGTATGTCAACCGGCATAGCAATTACACTTCCTTCTACGGAACGATGACAACGATTGCGTTTTTGCTGCTCTGGGTGTACGGCTGCATGTATGTATTGTTTCTCGGCGGTATTGTAAACAGCGCAAAAATGGATGTAAAAGACATACTTTAAAAGGGAGGACAAAGCATTGTCGGTAATCACAAATGTCAACAACTTTTTGAATGGAATCGTATGGGGACCGGTCGGTCTGGCCTTGCTGTTCTTTGCAGGCTTGTGGATGACCATACGGACCAACGCATTCCAGATCACACACTTTCATCATTGGATGAAACGCACGATCGGAGCCATTTTTACGAACAAGCATGTTACAAAACACACCCACAAAGAAGACCGGGCAATCAGCCAATTCCAGAGTCTTTGCACCGCACTTGCGGCGACGATCGGAACCGGTAATATCGTCGGTGTATCAACTGCGATCATCAGCGGTGGGCCGGGCGCTATCTTCTGGATGTGGATCATGGCTCTTCTTGGAATGATGACAAATTATTCGGAAAATGTTCTTGGCATTTATTATCGCCGCAAGAATAACAAAGGTGAATGGAGCGGCGGAGCAATGTATTATCTGTCCGAGGGACTTGGCGCGAAGAAGAACTGCAAGATCATCGGAAAGGTACTTGCAATTCTATTCAGCCTGTTTTGTGTACTTGCAAGTTTTGGCATTGGAAACATCGCTCAGGTCAATTCAATCGCCGGCAATATGCAGAGCGCGTTCTCAATTCCAACCTGGGTGACAGGAATCGCTCTTGTCATTATTGGGGGACTTGTTATCGTTGGCGGAATCAAGCGTATCGCTTCTGTGACGGAAAAGCTGGTACCGTTTATGGCGGTAATATACATAGTTGGAGCTTTGGTGGTGGTATTTGCACATGGCTCCGCAATCCCGGCAGCGTTTGCCTCAATCTTCCGTGGTGCATTTGCCGCAAAGGCAGTCGGCGGAGGTATCGTTGGATATGGAATCAAATCCGCAATCACTTGGGGCTTTAAGCGTGGTGCATTTTCAAATGAAGCGGGATTGGGATCTTCTGTCATGGTTCATTCCAGCTCAAACGTCAAAGAGCCGGTGCAGCAGGGAATGTGGGGAATCTTTGAAGTGTTCATGGATACCATTATTGTATGTACTCTGACGGCACTTGTTGTCCTGACAAGCGGAATGGTCAATCTCGACACCGGAGCCATGGCCTCTGATGTGCCGGGCTCTGCGCTTGTCGGTCAGGCATTCGGGGCTGTATTTGGCAATGTCGGCCCGATGTTTATTGCTGTTGCAATCCTGTTATTCGCATTCTCAACAGTTCTTGGGTGGAGTCATTATGGAACAAAGAGCATTGAGTACCTGTTCGGTGAAAAAATCGTTGTTCCGTATCGCCTGATCTTTGTATGTATGAGTTTCTTTAGTGCGACAATGGATCTGACACTGGCGTGGGATTTATCAGATACATTCAATGGACTTATGATGATCCCGAACCTGATCGGAGTGCTTGCACTTTCCGGTACCGTTGTCAAGATCACACATAACTATATTAACCGTACCTTCCATGGAAGTACGGAGGAGCCAATGCTTTCTGCATATGCAGATATCCAGAAAATGCAGGAGCTGGCAGAAGAAAAGTAAATGGACAAAATACTTATTTTTACAACCCGGCAGATGTGCTACGACAGTGCCGGGTTCTTTGCGAAAAAACTAGCAGTTAATCTGGAAGAACTTGGCGTGGAATGCGAGATGTGTATGTTCGCGGAGGAGGAGATCGGAAGCCGCCCGACCCTGTTTGCCCAGCCGGTATCTGCATCTGACGGATTACAGATACAGCCGCATGCGGAGGAAATGCTATCGCGCTATGTCGGGAAAAAATATCTGGCAGTAATCGATTTCAATTCCAAACTTCCGCGCATTGCCATGGAGGATGGCTCTTTGTTCCTGGATAATATTGATGCTCCATTTATCAATTATATTCTGGATCATCCGCTGTATCATCACTCTATGCTGGCAAGTCCTTTAAAAGATTACCATGTTATTACCCCGGACGAAAACCATGCAGCTTATGTGAGGGAGTATTATCCGCATATCAGGTCCGTGAAGATGTTACCGCTTGGAGCATCCGAGGTACGAAACGTGCCGGAATGGGAGGATAAGGAGCCATATGTGCTTTTTATGGGAACTTATCACAACCCGCAGACCTATTATGAGAAGATTCTGCAACTGCCAAAGGAAGAGGGACTTCCGGCAAAAGAGGATGTGCTTCGGATGATCGAGTATATGGAGGCAGATTCTTCGGTTACAGTGGAAGCAGCACTTGCAAAGCTGTTTACAGAGAGTTACGGGATTGATCCGGATGAGCATAAAAAGCAGTTTCGTATGTGGTTAAACCGTTGCTATCTTGCGGAAATCTATCTGCGGAATGTTGCAAGAAAGCAGGCTGTGGAGACCTTACTAAAAGCCGATATCCCGGTTAAGACGATCGGGGACTGGTGGGACAGGCTTCCGGTGGCAAATCTGCGGATGGAAGAGGGCGTTGCTTTCTCAAAGTCATACCGATGCATTGCCCAGAATCGTGTGCTGCTTGATTCATCCCCGTTTTTTTATGGCGGCATGCATGATCGAATTCCGGCAGCAATGGCAAACAAAACGCTGCTTCTGACCGATGATAATCCGTACCTGAGAGCACAGTTTGATGGCGAGGACTGCATGTACCGCTATACTTTGAATGGGAAATATGAAGAATTGACTGATATGGCGGAGCGGGCGCTGTGGGATGCGGAAACAAGCAAAAAATACATAAAACGTGCATATGAACTGTATCAAATGAGATACACATGGTTACAGACCGCACAAAACATGCTAAAATACATAGCAGGTTTTTCCGATAAATAAAGGGGTTGAGTGCTCAAAAGGGGAGAGAGCATTTACCTCTTGGGAAAATATGGGAGGGATAACATGATGAATCGTGTAGAGATATTAGATGTAAAGAAAACAATCCTTGAAGATAATAATGCGGATGCTGATTTACTCCGTGAACAATTGAAGGAGGACGGGCTTTTTTATGTGAATGTGATGTCCTCACCGGGAGCAGGCAAGACAACAACGCTTCTGGCAACGATCAGGAGACTGAAGGACAGGTATTCTATCGGGGTCATGGAGGCTGATATTGATTCTGATGTGGATGCACTTACCATTGCAAATGCCGGAGTAAAAGCAATACAGCTTCACACGGGAGGCATGTGTCATCTGGATGCGGAAATGTCCAGACAGGGAATGTTTGCACTCGGAACAGAGGATCTGAATCTGGTTATTCTTGAGAACGTCGGAAATCTTGTCTGCCCGGCGGAGTTTGATACAGGAGCCGTTATAAATGTCGCAATTCTTTCGGTCCCGGAGGGACATGACAAGCCTTTAAAATACCCATTAATGTTTGAGCTTTGTGATGCCGTGATTATCAACAAGATTGATGCGATGCCGGTATTTGACTTTGATATGGAAGAGGCAAAGCGCGTGATCTTACAGAGAAATCCGAAGGCGGCGATTTTCCCGGTTTCTGCAAAAACAGGGGAAGGCATTGATGCATGGTGCGAATGGCTGTCACAGCAGATTGCAGCATTTGGTGTGAAGGAGGCATAAGAGATGGCAAAGGTGATTACAGTAAATCATAATGTTTTTGCAGCAAATGATGCGATCGCGGGAGAGATACGTGCAAAGCTGAAAAAGGACGAAACCTTTATGGTCAATCTGATGGCTTCACCGGGAGCTGGAAAGACAACTCTTTTGCTCCGGACGATTGAGGCTTTGAAAGAAAGATATGCAATTGGTGTTATGGAGGCGGATATCGAGGCAACAGTTGATGCCGAAAAGATTGAGGCTGCAGGGGTGAGCTCCATTCAGGTACATACCGGTGGGGAGTGCGCCATGGATGCAGAGATGACCCTGCAGGCCATGGAAGAATTTGATACGAAGAACCTTGACCTTGTCTTTTTGGAAAATGTGGGAAATCTTGTCTGTCCTGCGGAGACGGATACAGGAGCTTCCAGGAATGTAGCAATTTTGTCGGTTCCGGAAGGAGACGACAAGCCGCTTAAGTATCCGCTTATGTTTACCGTGTGCGATGTGATCCTTATCAGCAAGATAGATACAAAAGAGTTTTTTGCATTTGATGATGCGGCGGTTGTGGAACGCATTCATAAGTTGAATCCAAAGGCACAGGTATTTTTCCTTTCTGCGAAAAGAAATGAGGGGATGGAGCCGTGGCTGCAATGGATCGAGAACAGTATACAGGAATGGAAGACGCAGGACGCGGAGGCGTAGTAAGTTGAGCAATCTGGTAGAATACTACAACAAGTTTAATGAAGAAAAACGTCTTGACAGCAGACATGGGCAGGTCGAGTTTTTAACCTCCATGAAGTATATTCATGACGGGATTAAGACACACTATCCGGGACGTAGTAACGAGGAAATCCGTCTGTTGGATGTCGGGGCTGGAACCGGAAGATATAGTGTTCCTCTTGCGGAGGAAGGCTTTGATGTCACCGCAGTAGAATTTGTCCGGCATAATCTTGGAAGATTAAAGCAGAAGACAGACAAGGTTAAGGCATACGAGGGAGATGCCAGAAGGCTCAGGCGTTTTGCGGATGAGAGCTTTGATGTGGTACTTCTGTTTGGCCCGATGTACCATCTGCACGCATGGGAGGATAAGATACAGGCTCTCTCGGAAGCAAAGCGTGTAGTAAAAAAGGGCGGACTGATTTTTGTAGCATATATTATGAATGAGTACAGTGTTTTGACTTATGCATTCAAGGAGCGGCATATCTTAGAAGCGATGGAGCAGAAGATGCTCGATGAGAGCTTCCATTGTCAGGCAAACGCAAATGAACTGTACAGCTTTGTCCGTCTGGAGGACATTGCAAGGCTGAATGAAGAAGTAGGTCTGGAGCGCAAAAAGATCATTGCAGCGGATGGAGCCGCAAATTATATGCGCCCTTTTCTGAATGCTTTGACCGAAGAAGAATTTGCGTATTTTATAGAGTATCATATGGCAACCTGCGAACGGGGAGATCTGCTGGGAGCCAGCGCACATACAGTTGATATCTTGATGAGATAGGGCAGATGTATTTTTATAATGCCATACATAAGAAAACAGGTAAAAGAGGTATAAATAATATGAGACAATTTTGGGATCGCAAGGAGCACATTTATATTCCGGATTCGGGAGTGAATGAACCGGGACCCGCTGTAATTCAGGATGCAGAGGCTGATCATCTGCTGAAACCACTGGATGAGATCAATGGTTATAAGGTCAGACCGGGATATTACCGAATGGAGGGAGCACATGTGACCCCGAATGGCGTGAGCTTTACGATCAGTTCACATGGGGCAACCAAGTGTACCCTGTTGTTGTTTCATCCGCAGCAGTCCGAACCGTTTGTAGAACTTCCGTATCCGGAGGCATACCACATCGGTGATACCTATGCAATTCTGGTGTTTGGACTTAAGATTGAAGAGTTTGAGTATGCATTTCGTCTGGATGGCCCTTACATCCCGGAGAAGGGGCTGCTGTTTAACAAAGAAAATATCCTTCTTGATCCATATGCCAAGGCTGTTACCGGCCAGAGAAACTGGGGAGAGAAGCCGGAGGGCGGCAAGGATTTTGTTTATAAGGCAAGGGTTGTGCGCAATGACTTTGACTGGGGAGATTTAAAACAGCTGGAATATCCGTATGAGGATCTTGTTATTTATGAGACCCATGTGCGTGGGTTTACAAAGGATAAGTCATCCGGCGTTAAGGAGGCCGGAACGTATGAGGGACTCCGCAAGAAGATCCCGTATCTTAAGGACCTTGGAATCAATGCGGTAGAACTGATGCCGATCTTTGAATTTGACGAGATGGAAAGTGCCCGTGTAGTGGATGGGGTGCAGCTATTCAACTATTGGGGATATAATACGGTCTGCTTTTGTGCGCCGAACACAGGATACAATTATGCGGTTGAGCATAATCATGAGGGTGATGAATTAAAGCGTCTGATTTATGACTTAAAGCAGAATGGGATCGAGGTCATTCTTGATGTCGTATTCAATCATACGGCAGAGGGAAATGAGATGGGACCAAGCTTCTCATTTAAAGGAATCGATAACAATATATATTATATGCTGACACCGGATGCCCACTATTATAATTTCAGTGGCTGCGGAAATGTCATGAACTGTAACCATCCGGTTGTCCGGCACTTTATTATTGATTGCTTGCGCAATTGGGTGATCGAGTATCGTGTGGATGGATTCCGTTTTGATCTTGCCTCGATTCTTGGCAGGGATCAGAATGGCGCACCGATGGCAAATCCTCCTATTCTTGAAGGATTGGCATTTGATTCCGTGCTCGGAAAAGTAAAGCTGATCGCAGAGGCATGGGATGCGGGCGGATTGTACCAGGTCGGAAGCTTCCCATCATGGAACCGCTGGGCCGAGTGGAATGGACGTTACCGTGATGATATGCGCAGGTTCTTAAAGGGAGATGCAGGAACTGCCGGAGGTGCGATTGAGCGTATTACCGGATCAAAGGACCTGTATCATCCGGATGGACGTGGACATAGTGCATCTGTCAATTTCCTGACCTGCCATGACGGATTTACATTGTATGATCTGTATTCATATAACGAGAAACACAATGAGAAGAACGGCTGGAACAACACAGACGGTGATAATAACGGAAACAGCTGGAACTGCGGTGCGGAAGGAGAAACGGATGATCCGCAGATTAACGGACTGCGCCGCAGGCTGGTCAAAAATGCATTTGCCGCGCTATTGTGCAGCAGAGGACCGGCAATGTTTTTCGCGGGCGATGAATTCTGTAATACGCAGTTCGGTAATAACAATGCATACTGTCAGGATAATATTATTTCATGGCTGGATTGGAACCGGTTGGAGGAATTCAAGGAAATCCATGATTTCGCGCGTTTTATGATTCATTTTCGTGCGGCACATCCGATTCTTCGGAATCGTACTGCACCGGCAGCCTGCCAGCTTCCGGAAATCAGTATTCACAACGGATATCCGTTTAACAGCAGGACTGATTATGACACACATCTCATCGGTATCATGTATGCCGGACGTAATATGAGCGATACGGGAGATGACATTGTCTTCTATGCGATGAACTCCTACTGGGAGCCGCTGACGATGCAGCTTCCGGTTCTGACGAACGGAATGGCATGGCACGTGGAGGTAAATACAAACTGCGAATATGAAGATGGAAGAGATTTTGCTTCCATGACAGAAATATTTGGACCGAATACTATCCGCGTTCCTGCGAGAACGACAATTATCCTGGTCGCAAAATAGAGGAAATGGTATAAGAGAAGTAAAAAAAGCGTATGCTCTGTACCTCGGGAGAACCCGGGGGCAGGACATACGCTTTTTATGTTGGAATATCAAAAATCAGATTGCGGAATGCCTTTTTCCAAAAGCCTGATTAGGAGACAATTTCATCGGAATAAAGTTTATCCGGGGTTGCCTTTAATCCCAGCAGATAGTCTAAGGAGACATTCAGTGCGGTCGCAATCGCAACAAGATCGGCAACATTGGGGCTTCGGCGTCCAACCCGGTAACCGGTAATAGCGGAAGGCGAAATAAAGAGCTGTTCGGATAATTCCTTGCAGCTGACACCTCTGATCGTCATTGCATGAACCATGCGCTCGCCAAAGAATCCAAATTTATAGCTTCCCTTTGAATCCGCTTTGCTTTTGAAATTAGTAAGATTAGTTGAGGTTTCTACATTATCATTTGTTTTCATACCCTAATATTACCGAACTCTGAAATCGAGAAAATAGGGTAGCGCGATACGCGCATTTGTTCTTATTATTAAAGAAAATGGTAAAAAGTGGAACTCGGAAAACGAGAACGGAAATCTAAATCCAGCCGCCATCAAGCGTGATGACCTGTCCGTTTAAATAGTCATTGCCGGTTGCAAGAGAAAGCGCAAGTGCTGCAACCTCATTCGGTCTGCCAAAGCGCCCGGCAGGAATCTCCTCGCATAGCTGCGCAATATCTTCATCCTCCAGGCAGGCGTTCATCCGTGTATCAATGCAGCCGCAGGCGATGGCGTTCACCTGTATATTGCTTGGGGCAAGCTCTTTGCCAAGCGCCTTCGTAAAGGAATTGATTCCGCCCTTGCAGGCAGAATAGGCAACCTCACAGGATGCACCGACGTTTCCCCACACGGAGGAGATATTGATGATCTTACCCTGCTGCCGCTGCACCATGGAAGGGACAATGCATTTGCAGGTGTGGAAAACAGAGCTTAAGTTGACTGCAACCAGATGGTTCCATTCCTCCACGCTCATATCGGTAAGAAGTCCGATGTGTGCGATGCCCGCATTGTTGATAAGGACATCAATCTGCCCGAAGCGTGCGAGAGTATCCTTTGCCATTTCCTGAACGAAGGAAAAATCCCCAACATCCCCAACATACGTCAGCACATCGGTCTGATATTGTGACTTGATCTGTGCGGCAACGTCAGCCAGACGTTCCCCGGATCTGTTGCAGCAGATGCTAAGGCGATAGCCCGCAGCGGCAAAAGTATATGCGATTGCCTCCCCGATTCCGTAAGAAGCACCTGTGATAAGTACAACTGGTTTCATAAGCCCTCCACATGAATGTGTAAAGTTAAAATGTGATATTTGAGCAGATAAAAGTCTTTTGGTAAAAGTAAAAAAAGATGGCTTAAAGCCATCTCTTTCTGCAAAAGTATCAATTACTCTGCCCCTGCCAAGGATTCTCTCACCTATGTACCGGAATCCTTTGAATAATCGGCGTGACAAGATTCGAACTTGCGGCCTCTACGTCCCGAACGTAGCGCTCTACCAAACTGAGCCACACGCCGTTTTTCAACGAACACTAGTGTATCATAGGACTTTTAAAAAGTCAACGATAAAATGTGAGAATTGTTTCAAAAATGACCGTGAAGCAAGTGGAAATGAGGTATTTGTTATGTAGTATATTGACTTTTATGCCATATAAAAATATAATTATAGGCACAAAAGTCAATAAAAAGAAAGGAAACTATTGTGGGAGCAACTGAAGAAATTATCAAGATGGCAAAAAAGAATAATGGCATGGTTACGACTGCAATGGTGGTTGCAGCAGGAATTTCACGGGGAAATATCAAATATCTTGCGGACAAGGGAATGATTGAAAAGTCTGCGAGAGGCGTTTATATTTTGCCGGAAGTCTGGGATGATGAAATTTTTAATTTACAGAGTCGCTTTAAACGAGGAATCTATTCGCGTGAAACAGCATTGTTTCTATGGGATTTAACGGATCGGACACCGAATAGATATCACATGACATTTCCGGTGAATTATAATTTGACAAAGCCCAAAGAAGAGGGGATTGCCTGTGTGCAATGCAATGCAGCATTGTATGATTTGGGAGTGGCAGAGGCACTTACACCGGGAGGAAATACAGTAAGGGCTTATAGTGCAGAGCGCACTCTTTGTGATATTTTACGGTCACACAGCAGCGTAGATATCCAGATAGTGACGGAGGCGTTTAAAAGGTATGCAGCCAGAATGGATAAAAATATTCCACTCTTGTCGGAGTATGCAAAACTCTTGAAGGTGGACAAAAAAATCAGAGCCTATCTGGAGGTATTGTTATGAAAAATGCAATGCAACTAAAAGCGATTATAAAAAATCTGGCAAAGGAGAAATATATATCTGCACAGCTTGTGATGCAGAATTTCATGCTGGAGAGATTGTGACATTATTTATTTAAAACGGTCTCCACCGTATGTATTGGCTTTTATTTTTTGAAATTTTTTTAACCATTGTGCTAATTTCTCTTTTGCGATTTCTTCATTGGCTTCGTCTATATCTATTTGTATTACATTTACATACCGGTTGCCGTCAACTTTATATTTCTTAACATCGTTTTTGTACCCTTTTTCACCGGTAATATCGATAGTCAGTTGAAGCTTTTGCGTGCTGGATGCCTTCATCTTACGGAGTTTTTTCTCCGCTGCCGCAGGGCTGGTCTTATTGATATTGATGGTATATACATCATCAGCTGCCTTACTTTCCGTTGGTCGGACGAACAATATACAGCACAAGATCAGCAGTCTCCAAAGTATTCTTTTCTTTTTCATAATCATATCCTCCGTTACTACTAAAAAAAAAGAAACGAGCAAACCGCCTGCGCAATCGCTGTACGCTGGTAAAACTCGTCCCTTTAATAAATAGCACAATATTAAGAAAATAGCAACCTCAATACAGCTTGTGGCACTCACTGCTAAAGGAGTAAGTATAATTAAGAAAAGTATGCCTTTATTGGGAAGTGGCACAGAACATATTTGAATTGAATCTACTACAAGTATATGTTAGAATTTATCACATGGAATCCACGACAGGGGTAGTAGCCTCCCGAACCAATGAACCGGCTTGCCGGAATACATAGGAAGGGAGGTGTGCTTATGACAGCTTATGAAATCGTAATGGTTATCATCGGAATTATTGGCTTACCAATATCTGCTTGCAGTTTGCTCATAGCATTGCTTACCTTTCTCGATAAGAGAAACAGGCGAAAATAAAAAATGCCTAACCTGTCGCAACCAGGTTAGGCGGTGTCTGTTAGGACATTAAAACTTACTTGGGAAGCTCCACGCTTGGAGTGGGTTCCGCAAAGGCATCTGTTGACGCGGATGCCTTTCTTTATGCTCAATATAGCATAAGAATGCATAAAATTCAATTACTTTTTCGTATGTTCTATATTTTGGTTAGACCAAAAGTAACAACTCTTATGTGGTCGAACTGTCGTCGGATGAGGTTGCCGCATCGCTCGGAGTCTGTCCGTCGGACGGAGGTTCCATGTCGCTCGGAGCCTGCCCGTCAGATGGAGGTGTCATGTCGCTCGGAGCCTGCCCATCGGACGGAGGTGTCATGTTGCTTGGAGCCTGCCCGTCAGACGGAGGTGTCATATCATCCGGCTTCTGGTGGTCGCCCGGACTGCCTCCGAAGCCGCCCATCTGGCTGCCGGTGCCGTATACGAGGCTGGTCATCTCTACTGTGGTTGTCTCGTCTGCACAGTTTAATGTATAGGTCTGCCCCTCGGTGATGTCGGCGGTGCTTAGCATAACACAACTGTATGTCTTGGATGGCGTGTAGGTAAATAAAGTGCTGCCATCGGCATCCAGAAGGACTACATCGCCGCTTATCATGGAGTCGAGTGTGACAAGCATGGCACCCTGTGTACATTCATCACTGAATGCTTCTGCCATAGAGCTGGAGCCTACCGCGATAAGTGTACCGCCGTTGACGTAGATGTTTCCACCACAGTCGAGCGGCGCATCGCCGTCGGAAACAGGACCATCCACAGAGATCTGTCCGTCGTTTATGATCAGGTCACCGTTGGAGTCAATGCCGTCGCCACTTGCATTTACATATAAGGTTCCGCCGTTGATTACGATCTGGTTCTGCTCACAGTATTCATCCATTCCACCGCCGAGGTCACCAAAACCTCCAAATCCTCCGGGACCACCAAAGCCTCCAGACTTGCCATTGTTTGAGCCCGAGTCAGCGTTAGTGCCAGTCTCAGAATTTGTCAGGGATGACTCTGCACTTGTTGCAGCATCTGAATCTGCCTTTGGTGCATCGGATGTGTCAGAGCTTGTTGCAACTGCGGAATCAGATACTGCCTCTGCCGTGTCATCGGAACTGTCAGAATCCGTCTCGCTGTCGGTTGTTTCATCCTCATAATCCCCGGCAGCATTCAGCCCATCATCGCTTGCATAGAGCGAAATATCGCCATCATTTATTGTAATGGTCACGCCTTCAAGTCCTTCGTAACTCTCTGCAATCGAAATTGTTCCACCGTTTATGATCAGGTCGGTATCCGAATGAACGCCGTCATCACCGGAAGACAGGGCATAGCTGCCATCGGCGAGGTTGATGTCACCGCCGGTATGCAGGGAATCATCAGCAGAATCAATCGTGATCGAGCCGCCAAAGATGGTGAGGGCAGAATCGGATTTGATGCCCTTGGCGCTTGCGGTGTTGTCGGACGACTGAGAGCGCCGCTTGTCCGGAGCATTGCTGCTTCCACCGCCGGAGGTGATAGCGATGGTTCCGTTGTCGATCTGTACAACGGAGGATGCATCCATGCCATCGCCGTCACTTGTGATGGTAATCGTGCCATCTGCAATATAGATAAAGCCCTTGCCACTGTTGTCGGTATTTTCACTGTGAATGCCGTCCTTGCCGGAGGTAAGTGTGAGTGTACCGTCCGCGATCCGGACGGAATCCTTGCCGCTTAGGGCGTGGGAGGCAGCGGTAATGTCGTAGGTTCCTCCGGTGACCCTGAGGTCATCCTTGGAGACGATCCCGTGCCCGCAGGCACAGCTTACGGTAAGCTGACCGTTTCCGTTGAGTGTGAGGTCGGACTTGGAAAAAATCGCTGCGTCAATGTTGTTGTCATCGATCGCAACAAATTCTCCGGTAGTTGCAACTGCATTGCTGCTCTGGTCTGCGAGTGTGACAAAAACCTTGTCTGCAGCTTTGACATAGATTGCAGCACTTGAGGTATTGGTGATGGATGCATTATCAAGCACAAGCTGTACTTTCTTGCCATCGGCATCAATAATGATCTGACCATCGGAGAGCGTTCCGGATAGTATGTATACGCCCTCACCGGAGATGGTAATGGTATTGCCGGATATGGACACCTGATCGGAATCGGAGCTGCTTTCGTTATCGCACAGGGTAATGGCTGCGGCTTCTGACGCATCATAGTCACCGGAAAGATCGCGGTCGGTAAACATATCGGAGGTATCGACCAGATCAGTTGCTTCTGCCGTGATACCGGTAGAAGAGGCAATACTGTCGGAAGATGTTGTATTATCGGTAGCTGTGCTGTCATTTTGTCCGCAGGAGGGCAGACTGATAGCCAGAAGCGACGCGCACAGCACAGCGGTCACTTTTTTATAATTCATTATAGTTTACCTCCTGACGGGAAATCGCGATCTCAAGATTGCCGTTGCGGCAGCGGAGCGCATCAATAAATTCTTTCTCTTTTGCGGCATCTTTTAGGCAGATGTGGTAGGTGAGCTTAAAGAGGCTGCCCATGTTGGCAGTTTTTACGGATACGACCTCATAGCTTGAGGTATATTCGTTAAAAAGATCGTCAAACAGCTCGGTATAATTCAGATCCTCCGGGATGGTGATGCGCAGCGTCTTTTCAGATTCCGGCTGCTTGCGGAAGCCGAGCCCGGTGCGGGTAAATACGAACATGGCAAATCCGAGGATCACAGAGAACAAAACTGCGTAGCCGAGATAGCCCATACCGGTGACGAGTCCTGCACCCATCGCGAGAAACAGCATACCAATCTCCTTGGCGGTTCCCGGCACGGAGCGGAAGCGGACAAGACTGAAAGCACCTGCAACGGCAACTCCGGCACCGACATTTCCGTTGACCATCATGATAACGACACAGACGATCGCCGGAAGAAGAGCAAGCGTGATCACGAAACTCTGGGAACTGCGGCTCTTGTAGGAGAACAGGAAGGCGAAAAAGACGCCAATTAAAAGTGAGACTGCAATGCACAGGATAAACTGTGAAATGGTAATGGTAGCAGCGGTTGTATCAAAAATTCCTTGAAAAATTGTATTAAGCATATTTATAATTTCCTCCGTTTACGATTGAGATAGATTCTGGGTTAAAGTCTGCCGGGACGTTCTGGCGTCTTGGCAGTGTCTGGTGGTTGTTCTCAAACATGGTCTGGTATGCGGTGCCATATTTCGAAAAAGAAGTTCTCTGAATGCCAAGCCCGCTGAGCGTATGTACCAGCCAAAGTGGAATTGCTGTCCCTGTCTTGACTTCGAGAAGCGTCTGATCCGCAGCAAGCAGCGGGGCTCCGTAGATGCCGCTGCACAGGGACAGATCCTCTGTGCGCCAAAGGATGTTTTCGTCAAAGGTCATCCGGAAATCGCAGTCGTTTTTGTCATAGTATGCCTCCCGGTCATAGGAGAGCAGGACTGCGGGCGCAATGTCCGGATAGCGCTTCATGGCGAAGGCGATCTCGCGCATGATCTGTGTGTCCTTACATGGAATACCGGAAGAAAGATAGCCCTCCAGAGCGGATTCGCTCATGCTCTCCCTGCGCTTGTAGACCACAGAATCGTATTTTTTCTTGAGCTCGATGAACACCTCCGTGTCCCTTCCGGCAACGCCGTAGCTTCTGAGGCGCAGCTTCTCTTTATATAGAGGTTTCTCGGAAGATCTTCTTACCAGAAGGTAGTCCGGTGTGTCGAGATAGAGACTTAGAATCGTGCTTTTGCCGTGAACATCTGCAACCATGTGTGCATCAATTTCCTGCTGCATCATAAGCCGCTGCTCTTTGGTAAGCATATATTTGAGTTCGTATCGCTTAAAGACCATTTGGTTGCCCATAATGTGTGTACTCCTTTCTTCAAAATGCAATTACAAGGTCTTGTAATCACTTCTTGAAGTAACTATAACAAGTCAACCTTAAACCAACTTTAAAAGAAATTCATTTATTTTTTACAATGTAACAGTAAAGAGAATGGACTGACCATCCTCGCTTTTGGCGGTGATCCTGCCCTTGTGCGCAAGGACGATCGCCTTTACAACGGAAAGCCCGATCCCGTGGCCGCCGGTTGCACTGCTTCTGGAAGCATCCGGACGGTAAAAGCGTTCAAACAGTTCATCGTGCCGGCCCGGCTCAATGCCATCGACCGTATTCCAGACGGTGAGCACCTTATTCTTGCCGGAGACGGCGAAGGAAAGACGGATTGTCCCATTTTCTGAAGCATATTTCATAGCATTGTCAAGAAGGAGTGAGACAAGCTGACGAATCGTAGACTCATCGCCGGTATAGCTGATGTTCGGCTCAATATCACACACGAAGGTACGACCGGATGCAGCAGCGACTGCTTCAAATGGCTGTGCTGCCTCCGAGATTGCATCGGACAGGGAGAAATCAAGCATGATGAGCTTGGTAGCTTCCTCATCCATGCGCGACAGAAAGACCAGCTTGTTGGTCAGATCGGTAAGACGCTTGATCTGATTGCGGATACTGGTTGTCCACTCGCTCTCGCCGTTTTCCATCTCAAGAACTTCCGTGTTGGCATCGATGATGGTAAGTGGAGTCTTGATCTCATGGCTTGCGTCCGTGATGAAGTGCTTCTGCTTCTCATAGCTTTCTGCGATCGGGCGGACGATCAGCTTGGAGAAAAATACGACCAGGAGAAAGACCAGCAGAAGTCCAATCAGACTGATTGACACGCTGGCAGTCAGAAAAGATCGGAATGTATCGGTCTCTCTGCGGCAGTCGAGAAATATGTACATGGTCTCTCCATCGGTGTCTGTTGTGGTTGAAGTGTAACGATAGTTGCTGATGTAGCCGGAGGTTTTGCCCTTTTCAAACAAAGTCACGGCATAGGAGATGGCATCATCGGAGCTGATTGCTGCAATATTGTCGGTCGAGGAATCAACGACCGTACCGGAGGTATCCAGCGTTACTGTAAAATACCGTGTGTCGAAAGCACTCTCCTCCGATATGCCGTGGAGTGTCAGCTCCTTCGGGGTGGGCGCATCCTCCATTGCTGGTTTATCAGGTGGAACATCATCCGCGGAGGGAGAATTGGCAGGTCCCATAAAATCCTGCGGAAATACGCCATCGTTGTCGACGAGGATCATAAGCCGCATATCGAGTGAACGCTTGATATTGTTGTAGTTGATGATGTTTACGCTTCCGATGATCAGAAGCAGAACCATAAAGATAGAGAGCATTGCAATCGCAATGAAGCGATGCTGTAATTTTTTAATCATGAAGTTCCTCCAATGTATAGCCGAGTCCGCGCACTGCCTTGATTCCGATGTTCGCCTGCAGCGCAGTCAGCTTTTTCCTAAGATAAGAGATGTATACCCATACGATATTCTGTTCGGCATCACTGTCATAGCCCCAGATCTTGTCCATAAACTGTTCTGTGGAAATAACCTGTCCGGGATTGGCAAGAAGCATCTCAAGCATCTGAAATTCTTTGCTGGCAAGCCGCAGGCTCTCGGTCTTGGAGGAGAGCATATAGGTGCCGCGGTCAAGAGTGATGTTGCCGTAGGAAAGTGTCGTATCCGCTGCGGTCGTCTGACGTCTTGTCATGGCGCGGAGACGGGCAAGCAGCTCCTTCATGGAGAAACGCTTGGTCAGATAGTCATCGGCACCGCAGTCTAGTCCGAGCACACGGTCATCGATCTCCGCCTTGGCAGTCAGCATCAGGATCGGGATCTGGTTGCCGCTTGCGCGCACCTTCTTTAATACGGTGATTCCATCCATTTTCGGCATCATGATATCTAAGATCGCACCGTCATAATTGCCCATATTGATATAGTCGAGTGCATCCTGCCCATTGTATACCGCATCCACGGAATAATTGTTGTGGAGCAGTACGGTGACAAGTGCGTGGGAAAGCTCTTTCTCATCTTCTGCAAGTAATAAACGCATGATCGTACCTCTTTTCCTCTGTTATGCTTATTATACGATAGAAATGTTAGCGGAAATACCTTAAATATACTTTAAAAAAGCATGTAAAATCTATATATAAATCTAGCATGAAGGCGGTAAAAATGCAAAGAAAGACAGGCCGGACGGTTGACAGTTATTTCTTTTGGATTTAAAATGAACGAGGCGCATGGAAATAAAGAAGCGTGCGCATAATAAATTTAACGTAGCAGAGGTGACAATATGGACAGTTGCGATAGTCATGGGCGAAGTAGATACCGCGATGGAGGATATGGAAATATGACTGGACGCAACCGTATTGTTTGTTAGTGTGCGCGTTACTTCATAGAGGATATGTTTTCCACCGCGGGGATCTTTCGCGGTGTTTTTTTATGCCATAAGGTAAGCCCCAGGCGTAATATTACGACACCGTACAAAAAGAAAGGAGAGGAAGAAGTGGAAAACGAAATCTTAACCGAACAGAACTATGTAGAAGAATTGCTGGCATTGATCCGGAGTGATGCGACAGATGAGCAGATTCGAGAGACTCTGGATGAATACCATGAGAATGATATAGCGGGCGCTTTCGAGCAGTTGAACGAGAGCGAACGTAAGAAAATGTACCGGATATTAACGCCGGAACAGTTGTCTGAGATTTTTGCCTACATTGAAGATGCCGGTGAGCATATTGCTGAGATGCCTGCCGAGATGGCTGCGGAAGTCATCGGTAACATGGACTCTGACGAGGCGGTTGAAGTCCTTGAGGATATGGACGATGAGGCTCAGAAGAAAAAGCTTGTCAGCTTGCTCGATGAGGAACACAGCGCAGATATCCGTTTGATCCAGTCCTACGATGAGGACCAGATCGGTAGCCGCATGACTACTAATTTTATCGAGATCAAGCGGACACTTACTGTAAAGCAGGCGATGAGAGAGCTGGTGGCACAGGCGGAGGACAATGACAATATCTCAATCCTGTATGTTACCAACGAGGACGGATCATTTTACGGAGCGTTGGACTTAAAAGACCTGATCGTTGCGCGCAACAATGTGGATCTGGAGGATCTGATCAGTACCTCCTTCCCGTACGTACGTGACCATGAGCTGATCAGCGATTGTATTGAGCGAATCAAGGACTATGCGGAGGATTCCATCCCTGTATTGGACGATAACAACCAGATCCTCGGTGTAATCACCGCGCAGGACATTGTAGAGGTTGTCGATGATGAGATGGGCGATGACTACGCAAAGCTGGCTGGTTTGATTGCGGAGGAGGATATCAAGGAGCCGCTTCGGGAGAGCATCAAGAAGAGACTTCCATGGCTGATCGCGCTACTGCTTTTAGGGCTGGTCGTATCAAGTATCGTCGGAATTTTTGAGGGAGTTGTCTCCCAGGTAGCAATCATCGTCTGTTTCCAATCACTGATTCTGGATATGGCGGGAAATGTCGGAACACAGTCTCTGGCTGTGACAATCCGTGTGCTTATGGATGAGCAGCTTAAAGCAGGACAGAAGATAAAGCTCGCGCTGAAGGAAATGCGTGTCGGTTTGTGCAATGGCGCGCTGCTGGGTGTCTTATCCTTTGTGTTTGTTGGATTATACATTTTCCTTCTGAAAGGCTATCCGGCGGGAACGGCGTTTGTGATTTCCGGATGCGTTGGATTTTCCCTTATGATCGCGATGCTGATCGCAAGTCTTGTAGGAACCATCGTGCCGATGTTCTTCCACAAGCTTGGCGTTGATCCGGCGGTCGCATCCGGTCCGCTTATTACAACAATCAATGATATGATTGCGGTTGTCACTTATTACGGACTTGCATGGCTGTTTTTGATTCATTTGCTACAGATCGCATAACCGACCCAAAAGGGGACGCAGATGCATAGCAGGTGATCGGGAAAACAAAAAATAGTTCTGCCATGTATGGATGAGGTAGCACATGAAAAAAATGATAAGGTATGCGGTCGGCGTACTTGTCTGCATTGCGGCGATGGCAGATACAGAGCCGGGAAGCCAGGAGGATTTTCTGACGGACGGCGGGCAGATATGGAATTCGGAGGTAAACGAGGAAACCGGGGTTATTGGGGATAACGAAGTAAATGGGGATACCGCGATAACCGGGGATCCTGAAGCGGATAGCGGGACGGAGGCTTTGCCGGATGTGAGGACCGTCACAATCTCGGCAGTCGGGGACTGTGCACTTGGCCCGGTTCAGACCAAAGGATACGATGGCTCCTTTTATGAATATTACGATCTGTATGGTGCAGATTATTTTTTCTCCGGTGTAAGGGATATATTTGAAGCAGATGACTTTACCCTGGTAAATCTGGAGTGCGTCCTTACCAACGAGACGGAACGTGTTGAGAAGCAGTGGAACATCAAAGGTTATCCGGAATACACAGATATTTTATTGGATGGCAGTGTTGAGGGATGCAGCCTTGGCAATAACCATACATTTGATTATGGAGAAAAGAGCCATACCGATACAGAGAATGCATTGACAGATGCCGGAATTTTGTTCGCCTTTAATGAGAAAACGGCAGTCTATACCACGGAAAACGGTATTACGATCGGCTTCGTTTCCGCAAATACGCTGGATAGCCATGCACAGGCAGAAGCGTATATAAAAGATGGAATAGAGCAATTGAAAGAGGCAGGCGTGGATCTTGTGGTGGCCTGCTGCCATTGGGGAATCGAAACGAAACATGATGCAACCTCTTATCAGGAAGAGGCGGCACACAGGATCATCGACTGGGGCGCGGATCTCGTCATTGGTAATCACCCGCATGTACTGCAGGGAATAGAAATATATAATGGCAAAGTGATCTGTTACAGTCTTGGAAATTTTTGTTTTGGAGCAAACAGCAACCCATCCGACAAGGACACGCTGATCTACCAGCAGACCTTTACTTTTATGGACGGAGTGCTGATGCCGGACATTACGGCAAGTATTATTCCTTGCAGGATTAGCACAGTAACCGCGTACAACGATTATCAGCCAACAGTGTTGGAGGGTGACGGAAAACAGTCGATCATTGATAAGATGAACCGTTATTCGCAGTCATATGAGGGAATAACGTTTGATGAAACCGGAACTCTTTGCATTGGAGAAGAATAAAGCAGGCGGAGGCCGGAAAACGCAACAGCATAGTAAAAGAGGAAATATGAAAGCAATATTATTTGATTTAGACGGAACACTTATTGATTCCTTTGAGGGAATTGCAAAATCTGCACAGTATGCACTGCGCAGATTCGGAATTAACGAAGAAGATTTACAGAAACTTCGCCCGTTTGTCGGACCGCCGCTTGTAGAGTCATTTCAAAAACTGTACGGATTATCCAAGGAGCAGGCGGTAGAAGCAACAGAGATTTACCGGGAGCGCTACAGACCAATCGGTATTTTGGAATGCAGTCTGTATCCGGGGGTAGAAGAATGTATAAAGATACTCAGAGCAGACGGTTATCTGATCGGAATGGCATCCTCAAAGCCGGAAGAGTTCTGCCGCAAGATATTGGATCATTTCGGATTATTGGAGCTGTTTGATGATGTTGTCGGAGCAACTTTTGACAGAAGAATTGACACAAAGGAAGAGGTGTTGAATGAAGTGCTCCGCAGATGGAAGGATATCCCCAAAGACCAGATGTACCTTGTCGGCGATACGATGTTTGACCTCGAGGGTGCAAAGAAGATTGGAATTGACTGCATTGCAGTTTCTTATGGCTTCGGAGATGCAAAGGAAATGCTGCAAAACGGTGCTATCGCTATCTGCGATGGGATGGCAGAGCTGCCTAAGCTGATCCATGAACTGAAAAGAGAATAAAGTGAGATCATTCATATAAAAGAAGATCAGACTGCATATGCATGCGGTTTGGTCTTCTTTTATATTTTACATGTTCTTTACATATGCAGGCCTTTTTCTTTTACATTTTCCTTGTACATTATAGAAAAAGGAACAAAGGAGGAAGAGATTATGAGCAGATTGTGGAACATGTGTGAGCACAAGACAAATGTCTTTCTTTTCTGGAATATATTAGCAGGAATGCTGTATGGCTTGTGTATATGGAGCGTAATAAGCCTCTTTGCATTAAAGAGTGTAGTATGGATGCTCTGCTTTGCAGGATATGGAGCCTTTTTCTTCGGATTTCTGGGAGGAATCTGGTTCGTATGGGAGCATACAACAAGAAAGAGTTTGTGGGATGAAAAATAATAATAAAGAACAAAAAGAAGAGAAGTATGAAGAAAGAAGCAGCGATATAGCAGAGTGGGATATGAGTCTTTCTCCGGAAGAATTATGGAATCTCCCGGAATTCCAGAAGGCGGGAAGCCAGGCAAGATGCAAAGTTCAGGAATATCTGATGGAATTGGATTTGCGCTATCAGGCTAAGACGGGAAATTCGTTTGTCCGTCTGATCGAGTCGAGAATGAAATCTATTGAAAGCATTGAACGCAAGCTCGAACGCAAAAAACTTGATGTAAATACGGAGAATATGTTGGGCAGCCTGCATGATATTTCCGGGGTTCGGGTAATCTGCTTTGATATCAAACAGATTTATTGGATTGCCCGTAAGATTGCGGATGATGGACGCTATGAGATCGTAAAGGTGAAGGATTACGTCCGCAAACCGAAAAAGAATGGTTACGAGAGTTATCATGTTGTCTGTAGTGTGCCGGTGACCGTTGAGAACAAAACGTACTTCATGGAGGTTGAAATCCAGATACGGACGATCCTCATGGACGCATGGGCATCCCTTGATACAAAACTAAGATATAAAAAGAATGAACCTCTGCCGGATGAGATGGAGCTTCAGATCCGCAAATATGCAAAATGGAGCCGGCGGCTGGATAAAATGGTACGTAATATTATGGAGCTTTCGCAGGAGAACGACTTTGGCAATTAGCCGAAGTCGTTTTCGCTTTTGGGGGCAAAGAGGCGGGGAAGAACAACCGGATTTTCTTCATTCTGTTTTCACATAGTTTTTACAGACAAATGATTTTGCACTTTACATTCGGTTGATAGGATATGCGATGTAAACAAAAAAGAAAACAGAAAGAAAGCAGCTACTTATAAAAAGGTAGTTGCAGGAGAGGAAAAAAGAATGAAAAACAAGTTTGTGAAAATGGTAGCAACAGCAGCCGTATGTGGAATGGTTGCAGCAAGCATGGCAGGATGCCAGAGCAATGGAACAAATGACAATGCAAATGACAATGCAAATGACAACACAGCAAATGGAACTGCAGATAACAGCACAGCAGATAACAACGCAGATAACGGAGCCACAGATGCAGCAACCACAGATCCAGCAGAACTGAGCGGAACCATTACACTTGCAGGAAGCACTTCAATGGAAAAGGTTTGTGAGGCACTTTCTGAGGCCTTCATGGAGGAGTATCCGAACATCACCGTAACCGTAGAGTATACAGGATCCGGTGCAGGACTTGAGGCTCTTACAGCAGGAAGTGTAGATATCGGTGATTCTTCAAGAGCGTTAAAGGATGAAGAGATTGCGGCAGGCGCAGTAGAAAACATAGTGGCAATTGACGGAATTGCAGTAATTACGGATCCGGCGAACACGGTACTTGATATCACTTCTGATGATCTTACAAAGATCTATACAGGAGAGTATACAAACTGGAGTGAGCTTGGCGGAGCAGATGAAGCAATCGTTGTAATCGGACGTGAAGCCGGTTCCGGTACAAGAGGAGCATTCGAGGAACTGTTAAAAGTTGAGGATGCATGCGCATACGCACAGGAGCTTGATACCACAGGTGCAGTTCTTGCAAAGGTAGCATCCACACCGGGAGCAATCGGATATGTATCTCTTGATGTAGTAGACGACAGCGTAAATGCTCTTGCTCTTGACGGTGTAGCAGCAACCGAAGAGAACATCTTAGCAGGCGGATACCTTCTCTCCCGTCCATTTGTAATGGCAACAAAGGGCGAGATCGCTGACCAGAACGAGCTTGTAAAGACCTGGTTTGACTTTATCGCATCTGACGCAGGACAGACTGTAATCTCTAACGTCGGACTGATTCTTCCACAGTAAAAGGAGCAAAAGATGAACGAATACGCATCCATACATAGCAAAGGCGTTTCCAAGTCGGTCGTCGAACTGATTGCCAAGATTATTTTCCTGATCTGCGCCATCATCGCTATCTTTGCGGTTTGCTCCATCACAGTCTATATGTTTATGAAGGGAACCCCGGCATTGAAAAGCGTCGGGGTTACTGACTTGTTTTTCAAAACTGAATGGAAACCAACCGCAAGTGAACCGTCTTACGGAATTTTATATATTATCTTATCCTCTATCATAGGAACTGCAGCAGCAGTTGCGATCGGTGTTCCGATCGGACTTCTCACCGCTGTATTTTTAACAGAAGTATCGAACAAGAAGCTGGCAGCAATCGTGCAGCCGGCGGTCGAGCTTCTGGCAGCAATCCCTTCTGTAATCTACGGATTGCTCGGACTTATGCTTTTGAATCCGTTTTTATATAAGCTGGAGAAATTGATATTCAAGGGCTCGGCAACACACCAGTTTACCGGAGGCGCGGATCTGCTCGCAGCGGTGATCGTTCTTGCTATCATGATCCTTCCGACCGTGATCAACATCAGCGCCTCCTCCATCCGCGCGGTGCCGGATTATCTGAGATCCGCATCACTCGCACTCGGAGCAACCAAGATCCAGACCATCTTTAAGGTTACGATCCCGGCGGCAAAATCCGGAATCATGACAGGCGTGGTGCTTGGTATCGGCAGGGCGCTTGGAGAGGCAATGGCAATCAATATGGTAGCCGGTGGAGCAGTCAACTTCCCGCTTCCATTCAATTCCGTCCGTTTCCTTACCACACAGATCGTCAGTGAGATGGGATACGCCGGAGGAGTCCACAGACAGGTACTTTTTACCGTCGGACTTGTCCTCTACATATTTATTATGATTGTCAATCTCATATTGCTGAAGATGAAGAAGAAAGGAGAGAAGGACCTTGCATAATACAGATACAAATACAGGAACATCCCTCCAGAAAAGCAAACGGCACCCGGGCGATATAGCATGGTACACACTGATCTATATCTGCGCAGCATTTTCCGTTGTCCTATTGGCAACCATTATCCTGTATGTCTGCGCAAAGGGAATAAGAGCGGTCAACTGGAGCTTTCTTACCTCGGTAACATCGGTGCTCCGCGGCACAGTGGGAATCGCCGGAAATATCGTAAATACGCTGTATATCATTGTTATCACGATGGTGATCGCAACACCGATCGGAGTCGGCGCAGCCGTATACTTAAATGAATACGCAAAGCCGGGCAAGCTGGTCACAGTCATCGAATTTGCAACGGAGACGCTTGCCGGAATTCCGTCCATTATCTTCGGTTTGTTCGGAAGCCTGTTCTTCGGCGTGACGCTTAACATGGGCTACTCACTACTGACCGGCTCGTTTACTCTGATCCTGATGGTACTGCCTCTGATAACAAGAAATACACAGGAAGCATTAAAGACAGTTCCGGACAGCTACCGGAACGGCGCGATTGGACTTGGCACAGGAAAATGGTATATGATACGGACCATTCTTCTGCCGTCTGCAATGCCGGGAATCATAACGGGAGCGATCCTTGCGATCGGACGTATCGTAGGTGAGTCGGCAGCGCTTTTGTTTACGGCAGGAAGCGCAAAGCTTTTGCCGAAGGCACTTGACGGATATCTGAAAAAGCCGATGCAGTCCGGCGGAACGCTCACGATCCAGTTGTACTTGAGCGCGACGAGCGAGGGTGACTTTACCACAGCCTTCGGTATTGCAGTAGTTCTTCTGGTCATTGTGCTTCTCATCAATTTGGCAACCAAGCGTCTCGCAGCAAAATTTGACGTACACCGCATCGATTAAGCAACAGAAAGCAGGGAAAGATATATGAGTGAAATTGCATTTACAGTGAAAGATCTGCATTTGTACTACGGTGATAACCACGCGCTCAAGGGCGTGAACATGCAGATCAAGAAAAACGCCGTCACAGCGTTCATCGGACCGTCCGGATGCGGAAAGTCTACTTTTTTAAAGACGCTCAACCGTATGAACGATCTGGTAGACAATGTGCGCATTGAGGGAACCGTTCTTCTAGACGGCGAAGATATCTACGCTGAGGGCGTTGATACAACAATTCTTAGAAAGAAAGTCGGAATGGTATTCCAGCAGCCGAATCCGTTTCCGATGAGCATCTATGACAATATTGCGTATGGACCGAGAGTACACGGAATCAAGGATAAGCGTAAGCTTGACGAGATCGTGGAAGAAAGCCTGCGCGGAGCAGCAATCTTTGACGAGGTCAAGGACCGCCTGAAAAAATCAGCGCTTGGTCTGTCTGGTGGACAGCAGCAGAGAATCTGTATCGCGCGTGCGCTTGCGGTTCAGCCGGAGGTGCTTTTGATGGATGAGCCGACTTCGGCACTTGACCCGATATCTACCTCCAAGATCGAGGATCTGATGGAAGAACTCAAGAAAAAATATACGGTAGTCGTTGTTACACATAATATGCAGCAGGCAGTCCGTGTTTCCGATGATACAGCCTTCTTCCTGGTAGGCGAGATGGTAGAATTCGGCGAGACAAAGAATGTATTCGCGTATCCGAGGGATAAGCGGACAGAAGATTATATCACAGGGAGGTTTGGTTAATGAGATCCAAATTCGACGAGCAGCTTAATCAGCTCAATGAAGAAATGATGCGGATGGGAACCATGATCGAGGATTCCATCGAGAAAGCGATTGATGCGTTAGTCAACCAGAATGTAACACTTGCGGAAGAGATCATGGCAAGAGATGAGGAGATCGACCGCCAGCAGAAGAAGATCGAGAGCATCTGTTTTAATCTTCTGATGCAGCAACAGCCGGTAGCACGCGATCTGCGCACCATCTCAGCGGCAATGAAGATGGTTACGGATATGGAGCGAATCGGAGATCATGCCGCAGATATTTCAGAAATCACTGTCATGCTGGGAAATCAGCCGTATCCGTTTACACTTGATCTGATCAAGAAGATGGCGACGGAAACCATGATCATGCTGATCCGAAGCATCGAGGCATACGTGGAGAAAGATATCGAGAAGGCACAGTCAGTAATAAAGCATGATGATATCATCGATGCGCTGTTTGACGAGGTAAAGCAGAAGCTGATAACCCTGATCCATGAAGCTCCGGACAACGGAGAGCAGGCGACGGATTTCCTGATGATCGCGAAGTATTTTGAGCGTATCGGCGATCATGCAACGAACATTTCCGAGTGGGTTATCTTTGCATTTAGCGCTCAGACAGAGAATTAAATAGGTAAATGGTGCTGATTTTACATAGATTTTACATAAATGTCCATGTAGATTTTACATACGGTTTGTAATATGGGAAATGTGAAAAATAAAAGAAGAGTATGTAAAAAGAAGGAGACTATATGGACATATTTGGTGTACTTACGTTAATCGGCGGTCTTGCAATGTTCCTGTTTGGAATGAATGTCATGGGAGATGGGCTTGCGAAGCTATCCGGTGGCAAAATGGAACAGATCTTAGAAAAGCTGACACAGAAGCGTATCATGGCAGTATTGCTCGGTGCAGCAGTTACAGCGGTGATCCAATCATCTTCCGCAACGACCGTTATGGTAGTAGGTTTTGTAAATTCCGGCATCATGCAGCTTTCACAGGCAGTCGGGATTATTATGGGCGCGAATATCGGAACGACCGTAACCTCCTGGCTGCTTTCTTTGACTGGAATCGAGAGCGCCAATGTATGGGTGCGGCTCTTAAAACCGTCATCCTTTGCGCCGGTTCTTGCAGCAATCGGTATCATTTTTACGATGACCGAGAAGGAAAATACCAAAAAGCGTGAGATCGGAAGTATTCTGCTTGGGTTTGCAGTGCTTATGTTTGGAATGGAGACGATGAGCGATGCGGTTGCACCGCTTGCGGACGATAAGGGCTTTACCGGTATCCTTACCGCATTTTCAAATCCAGTCCTCGGAATGCTCGCAGGAACAGTCCTTACGGCGGTAATCCAGAGTTCGTCCGCATCAGTTGGAATCCTGCAGGCACTGTGTGTCACCGGTGCGGTAAGCTATGCAACGGCACTCCCGATCATCATGGGACAGAATATCGGAACGTGTGTGACAGCAATTATTTCCTCGATCGGAGCGAGCAAGAATGCAAAACGTGCATCCATGGTGCATCTGTTTTTCAACCTGATCGGAACGATCCTGTTCATGGTCGTATTCTATACGCTCAACAGCTTTGTACACTTTGCATTTTTGGGAGAATCGGCAAACGCTGCGGGAATCGCCGTGATCCACAGTCTGTTCAATATCGGCTGTACGATCGTGCTCTTTCCGTTTGCAAAGCAGCTGGAAAAGCTTGCAACGTTTGCTATCCCGGAGCATATCGGAAACCACACCGAGGAGAAAAGGGAAGGTGCTCCGATCCTCGATGAGCGTTTCTTAGAGCAGCCGGGCTTTGCAATCGAGCTGTGCAAGAATGCAACCATAGACATGGGCTACAAGGCAAAAGATGCGATTTCGCTTGCGCTTACCTGCATACAGGATTATTCTAAAGAAAAGCGGGATCGGGTGATCGAGCTGGAACAGGAGATTGACCATTACGAGGATGTGCTCGGAAGTTATCTTGTCAAGTTAAGCAGCAAGGATCTGTCCCAGAGGGACAGCCGGACACTCTCGGTTCTTTTACATTGTATCAGCGATTATGAACGGATCTCGGACCACGCGATCAACATCACGGATTCCGTTGATGAGATGAAGGAGCGCGATCTGAAATTCTCGGATCGGGCAGAGGAAGAACTTGGTGTCTATATGCGCGCAGTTAATGATATTGTTGACCGGACGGTGGATGTGTTTAAACGGTGGGATCTGGACGATGCAAGGCACATTGAGCCGCTGGAGCAGGTTATTGACGAATTGAATCTGCAACTTCGCCAGCGCCATATCAAGCGGCTGCGCAAGGGTAAATGTACGATTGAACTTGGATTGATCCTTGAAGACATCATAAGAAATATGGAGCGCGTCGCAGATCATTGCTCCAATGTTGCGGTATGTATGATCGAGGTCAGTGTGGATGAGTTTGATACCCATGAATATCTTGAAGAACTGACAACAGAAGAAAATTATGCATTTCATCAGGAAGTAGGAGTACTCAGAGAGAAGTACCTGCTTCCGGAGAAAATAAAAAAGGAAAAGAGTAGGTAGAAGATGGCACTGATATATATCGTTGAGGATGACGAGAGCATCCGCGAGATTGAGACAATCGCATTAAAGAACAGTAATTACATGGTATATGCATTTGAGAAGGCTAAGGATTTTTACCGCAAGCTGGATGAGATCGTACCGGACCTTGTCCTGCTTGACATCATGCTTCCGGACGAAAATGGATATGATATAGTGAAGAAGCTTCGTAAGAATCCGGCAACCAAACGGCTGCCGATCATCATGGTAACGGCGAAATCAACCGAGATGGATATGATCAAGGGCTTAGATGATGGTGCGGATGATTATATCAAGAAGCCGTTTTCCGTTATGGAGCTGATCACTAGGGTAAAGGCACTGCTTCGGAGAACAGAAGGGGAAGAGGTCAAGTTTCATGTGCTTGACAACATCATGATGGATCATGAGCGTCACATGGTATATGTATCGGAAAAACCGGTGGAGCTTACCTTTAAAGAGTATGAACTTCTGCGTTTTTTGATGACGAACCAGAATGTGGTATTGTCACGGGAGACGATCATGCGCCATGTCTGGGGCACGGATTTTGAGGGTGAGTCAAGAACCGTAGATGTACATATCAAAACCCTGCGGCAGAAGCTTGGGGAAGGTGGTAATCATATCCGGACCGTCCGCAATGTCGGATATGTGATTGAATAGTTCAAAGCAGACAGGAAAACGAAGGCTATGAAGAAAAAAATTAATTCAAGGCTGATTGCAATTGCCATGCTTGCTGTAATTGCAACTGCGCTTGGGATAACATTGCTTTATTATAATCTTTTTCAGAGACAGGTGCAGTCGGATCTGCAAATGTGTGCGGAAGCTCTCCGGGATACCGGGATATTCCAAAAGGACAACCAGCAGACGATCCTTGCCAATTATGCGGCTACGCTGTCGCAGAAGGAGAGCCAGCCGGATCTGCGAATCACATGGATTGATACGGATGGCACGGTTATCTACGACAAGGATACAAATGCGGCGAAGATGGAGAACCATTCCGACCGTCCGGAGATCCATGATGCCTTTGCAAACGGCATAGGCTCCAGTGTGAGAGAATCCAACACAATGAATATGAGCACCTTCTATTATGCAATCCGGCTGGAGGATGGAACGGTCCTTCGTGTGTCAACGGAGGCGAGAAGCATCATAAATGTATTTGTGATGGTAGCACCGGCAATCCTCTGCATTATTGTGGTAATTATTGTTGTATGTGTATTTCTGGCACACATACTGACCAGACAGCTTTTACAGCCAATTGAGAAGATGGCACAGAATCTGGAAGATACATCTGCCGGAACAGAATACAAGGAGCTGGTTCCGTTTATGAATACCATACGGATGCAGCATGAGAACATCCTTGCAGCAGCGAAAAGCCGCCAGGATTTTACGGCGAATGTATCCCACGAGTTAAAGACTCCGCTTACGGCTATTTCAGGGTATGCAGAGTTGATCGAGAATCATATGGTGGATGTCTCTCAGGAAGAGCATATCGCCAAGGAAATCCGCAGAAATGCAGATCGTCTTGTCACTCTTATTAACGATATCATACGTCTATCGGAGCTTGACCACAGTCAGGACCAACAGGGCTTTGAGCTGCTGGATCTGTATGAGGTTGCATCAGAGTGTACGGAAGCACTTGCGATGAATGCCCAGAAGCGCAATATCAGCCTTACCCTTACCGGAACATCCTGTATGGTGCGCGCAAACCGGGAAATGATGCGGGAGCTTATGGACAACCTTTGCCAGAACGCAATCCGCTATAATAATGAGGGCGGTTATGTTCACGTGACGATCACAAAGGAAAACGATAAGCCAATGCTGATCGTACAGGACAATGGAATCGGTATCCCGAAGAACCAGCAGGAGCGCGTCTTCGAGCGTTTCTATCGTGTAGACAAGAGCCGCTCAAGGGAGACCGGGGGAACAGGACTTGGACTTGCAATCGTAAAGCATATTGTAGAGCTGCATGATGCGAAGCTTTATCTTGACAGCGAGGTTGGAAAGGGAACAACGATCCGCGTTGAATTTTAATTCTATAAAGAAGTGGTCGTGTGGACGACAGTGCTTTTCGCGGGGCACTGTCGTCTTTTTTGCTCCGCAGGGATGCGGCCCGTGTGGGCAATGACCTGCAAAGTGGCACCAAACCTGCCTGTTCACCGGAAAAATGCGGTAAATATTTGAACTTCCGGACAATCCGAGCTATAATAAAAAAAGTATGCCAATCAATCGGTAAAAGAGGGTAGCAGGAGGACATTATACGTGAAACTTAGAAGAGCAGAGATCAGCGACATCGGGCGTATTACAGAGCTTTTATATCAGGTACACAAGGTGCATTCAGAGGGGAGACCGGATATTTTCCGCCCGGGCGCAAAGAAGTATACAGAAGGGGAACTCTTAGAAATCATTCAGGATGATACAAGACCGGTATATGTGGCGGAGAATGCAAACGGTATTGTAAACGGTTATGCGTTCTGTCTGCTTCAGGAGGTCAAGGATGATAAAAGCTGCCAGGATATGAAAACACTTTATATAGATGATCTGTGCGTGGATGAAAAGAGCAGGGGAGAGCATATCGGTTCCGCTTTGTACCACTATGTATGTGATGAGGCAAAAAGATTAGGCTGCTACCACATCACCCTTAACGTATGGGAACTCAATCCATCTGCGAAGAAGTTCTATGAGGCGATGGGACTTAAACCACTTAAAACGACAATGGAGCATATTTTGTAATTGCAGGTTTCGGTGGGAGGGCTATGGAAAAGAGCGCAGCAACTTTTTTAAGAATCTATGCGATGACGCACAAGGCATTTCCGGTTCCACCGGATACGATGTATGTTCCGCTTCAGGTGGGAAGTGCGGTGCATCCGCCGCTTGGGTATCTGCGGGATGATACCGGAGACAATATCTCGGATCAAAACTGCTATTACAGTGAGCTGACAGGGCTGTATTGGGTGTGGAAGAATGTCACAGATGTGGAGTATGTAGGTACCTGCCATTATAGGAGGTATCTCATCGACGGGCAGGAGCAGATTTTTACGGAGCAGCAGTACCGTGAACTCTTGCGGGAATATGATCTGATCACGACACGCAAGGTGCATCTGAACAATTCCTATCATTTTGGGTTTGCAGCGAACCATAATATAAAGGCACTTGATATGACCGGGGAGGTCATACGGGAACTGTACCCGGAATATTATGAGACGTTTGTGCGGCTGGTCAATGGCCCGGACACCTATTTTGGCAATATGTTTGTGACTTCAAAGAAAAACTATGATGCGTATTGCAGGTGGCTGTTTTCCATATTTGCTGAGGTTGGCGGGCGCATTGATCTTAATACGGATGAGGATGCCTATCACAAGCGGGTATTCGGATTTATATCGGAATTTCTGCTGCTGGTATGGGTTACGGTTAACAATCTGTCCGTATGCGAATGCAAGGTCGGGATGCTCGGCGAGAAAGTGGAGACGCGCGAGATAAAGGAGCGCCTCGCAGAGTATTTTGCGGCGGAGGACATCGCCGGGGCAAAGAAATATTTTATGGAAAAACATGCCGAGCGTCCGGATGTGCTGATGGAGGCTTCGGACATAACCGGGGAGCTTCGGCTTGCAATGCAGGTGATTGCCACGGCAGACGAGGAAAAACGGCGTGGCGAATGCAACATTTTACAGAAGGAACACGATTTTAGAGCGTTGATGCAATTGTTTACAAGGATCAATCACATTGCAGCGGGTGACTGCGCAAGGGAACCTGATCCACGGATCTCGGATACGGCATTGGAAATCGCACGGCTGATCCGACCATCTGGCAGACAATCATAGAAAAGAAGGATACAAAGGAGAAATGACATGGTAAATCCGGCAGCAATCATGAAACTGATGGGAGCAAAGAACCAGTTTGAAAAGACACACCCCAAATTTGCGGCATTTTTTCAGACAGTTTTTACACAGGGAGTTGAGGAGGGCAGCGTGATCGAGATCACGGTCACAAAACCGGACGGAACACCGACGACCGCGAATATGCGGGTACAAAAATCCGACATAGAGCTTGTACAAGAACTTAAGAATCTTGCGGCAAGCCAGAAATAAAAAGGGCGGATACACACAAAATGGCACGGAAATTTCAATCCTCCATTTATGAAGGAAAGATTACAGAAAGGAGAGCACGGCAGACATATGGAAATATCTGCTGTGAAAATGATTTATGTATCAGGAAATTGCACAGCTTTTGATGTATGGAGATCTTGAGAAGGATAGCATTCTTTATCAGCTTGGTGAACTTTTTGGAAAATACGAAAGTGGTACATACAACAGGACAGAATTGGTGCGTGATATCAATACACAGGTAAAGCATTTATTGAAGGTGGCGACCGATTACGGATTTGATGATAATCTGTGGCACAACTACCTTACATTCTTTCTTATGATGAGCGAGAATCCCTTCTCGCTGACCTGCGAGAAGGTGGGGGCGAGTGACGGGACGGTCAATGAGCTTGTACAGAATGATTTCCGGATCGTAAAGGCGCTTTTTGACTATGATTTCGGGCCGATTGAGCACGATCTTGGAATCAGCTGCTTTAGCAGATTGTCCGACTATCATGCAATTCACAAGAAGGAGCTGATGTATAATAAAAACGTCAGCGAAAAGGTGCGCGCCTTAAGCAAAAAGCTGGAAGCCGCAAAGGATGAAAAAGAGTTCTTTGATGCGGTAACAGACTTTTATAAGGCATACGGCGTTGGCATGTTCGGTCTGAACAAGGCATTCCGTATTGATGAGAAGGCAGATGGCGGCATCCGGTTTAGGGCTATCAACAATATGGATGCGGTACTGCTGGATGATCTGATCGGATATGAGATCCAGAAACAGAAGCTGATTGAGAATACAGAGGCGTTTGTGCAGGGCAAAAAGGCGAACAACGTGCTTTTGTTTGGCGACAGCGGAACCGGAAAGTCAACAAGCATCAAGGCGATTGTTAATCAGTACTATGATGATGGACTGCGGATGATCGAAATTTATAAGCATCAGTTTAAGCATCTGTCCTCCATTATTTCGGAGATCAAGAACCGCAATTACCGTTTTATCATTTATATGGATGATCTGTCTTTTGAGGAACATGAGATTGAATACAAGTTTTTAAAGGCGGTCATTGAGGGTGGTGTTGAGACCAGACCGGATAATATTTTGATTTATGCAACTTCAAACCGCAGACATCTGATCAAGGAAAGCTGGAATGACCGCAACGATCAGGACAATGCCAACGATAAGCATCATTCTGATACCATTGAGGAGAAACTTTCTTTAGTCAACCGCTTCGGTGTGACGATCAGCTACTCCAAGCCGACACAGAAGGAATACTTTGCGATTGTGACCAATCTGGCACATCGCGCCGGTATTACGATGCCCGACGAGGAACTTTGCGCTGGAGCAAACCGGTGGGAATTAAGCCACGGAGGAATTTCCGGGCGAACAGCACAACAGTATATCAATTATCTTCTGGGAGCAGATGAGATATAGTCCGCTGCTCTTTCACATGAAGAGATACTGCCAGAAAGACAAGAGGAATATTTATGTTATACCAAATCAGCAATGGCGCAGTCGCATTTGCCGATGACGTCATTTTGCATGACATTTACTTTGAGATAAGAAATAATGAGAAGATTGCAGTTGTCGGACGCAACGGCTGCGGAAAGACAACGCTGCTCAAATTGATTTCCGGGGAAGTGGAGCTGGAAAAGTGGGATGGGGAGGAATCATCCATCGCTAAGGCCGGCAACCCGGAGATTGGATATTTAAAACAGATCGCATTTGAAGATCCGGACATTACTTTAGAGGAGGAAATCCGTAAGGTGTTTGCGCCGATGATCCGCCGCAAGGAGGAGCTTGAGCGCGCGGCAGCGGAACTCGAGCATGACTATTCCGATGAAAAGGTAGCTCGCTACACTGCAATGGAAGAGTCCTTTAAAGAGGATGGTGGGTATTACTTCGAGAAGGAGTATGAAGTGCTGATCCGCAAGTTCGGTTTCTCCGAGGAGGAGCGAAAGAAGCCGCTGCGCGACTTTTCCGGTGGACAGCAGACAAAGATCGCATTTATCAAACTGCTTTTGTCCAAGCCGGATATTCTGCTTCTTGACGAGCCGACCAACCACCTGGATGTCACGACCATCGAATGGCTTGAAGGGTATTTGAAATCATACCCGAAGGCTGTCGTTGTCGTATCCCATGACCGTATGTTTCTCGATAATGTGGTTGATGTGGTCTATGAGATCGAGTATGGAACCGCGAAGCGCTATCCGGGTAACTATACCGCTTTCGTGGCGCGCAAGAAGGAAAATTATGAGAAGCAGATGAAGGATCACATTGCGCAGCAGAAGGAGATCGAACGTTTGCAGCGCATGGTGGACCGCTTCAAGAACAAGCCGACGAAGGTTTCCATGGCAAGATCCAAGCAGAAAGCGATTGAGCACATGGTGATTATCGAGGCTCCGGATAAGTATGACAATAAGACATTCCACGCCAATTTCCAGCCGGAGATTGAGACCGGCAATGATGTGCTTTCCGTAAGCAATCTTGCGATCGGGTATGACCATGTACTCTCAACCGTCTCTCTTGACTTAAAGAAGGGGGAAAAGCTTGGAATCCTTGGTGGAAACGGACTCGGAAAATCAACTTTCCTAAAGACGATTGTTGATAAGATACCGGCTCTGGGAGGGGAGTATCATTACGGAACGAACGTCCGCATCGGGTATTTTGACCAGCAGATGGCGATGTATTCCAGCAACAAGACGGTTCTTGCGGACTACTGGGATGAATTTCCGAATCTGACGGAGACGGAGGTGCGCAATGCACTCGGCGCTTTTTTGTTCAGTGGGGAGGATGTATTTAAGAATATTGATATGCTTTCCGGTGGGGAGAAGGTGCGTCTGGCACTCTGTAAGATCTTAAAGCGGCGGCCGAATGTCCTGATCCTCGATGAGCCGACCAACCACATGGATATTGTCGGAAAAGAGACATTGGAATCCATGTTGAAGGATTTTAAGGGAACACTGATCTTTGTTTCCCACGATCGATATTTTGTGAAGAAGGTTGCGGATAAGCTGCTGGTATTTGAGGACGGTACAACGCATATGTATCAATTTGGCTACGCGGAGTACCAGGAGAAGCTTGACCGTGAGATGGCAGAGTCCTTAAACGGATACAAGAGCAATCCTGTGCTGGGTGGCGCAATCAGCCAGAATGGCGCAGCCGGTGGGACTACGGAGAAGACGCCGGCTGCAGGAGGCTCAGCGGAGACAACCGCAAAGGGTTACTACAATCCGGGCAAGGAGCGCTCCAAATTGGAGAAAAAAGTGCAGCGCGCAGAGGAGGAACTGGCAGAAAAGGAAAGCCGCCTGGATGAACTTAAGGCAGAATTATTACGTCCGGAGTATCAATCCAGCTATTCCAAGCTGACCGAGATCCAGAAGGAAATCGATGCGATGGAGGAGGCGATCGCTCAGGATATGGAGACGTGGGAAGAACTGTCATCCCAGTTGGAAGCACTGCAACAGCAGCCGTAATTCGAAAAATAGTTTGACAATTTTTAAAAATGTATAAAATTGAGCAAAAACAGATTGCATTTTTGTGCAGTTGTGATATAATCTTCTCATAAGCAACTTACATACATCACAACATGTGAGACGCTTGAATTCATAGTAAAGGGGTTGTGGACATCATGAGAATTACAATTACTGGAAGAAACATTGAACTTACCGATGGACTCAAGGGGGCTGTTGAGGAGAAGCTTTCCAAGCTGGAGAAATACTTTACTCCCGACACAGATGTCTATGTTACACTTAGTGTAGAGAAGGAACGTCAGAAGATTGAGGTAACCATTCCTGTGAAGGGACACATTATCCGTTCCGAGCAGGTAAGCAATGATATGTATGTATCTATTGATCTGGTCGAAGAAGTTATTGAGCGTCAGCTTAGAAAATACCGCACGAAGTTAGTTGCCAAGAAGCAGACGGCAGAAGCATATTTCCAGCCGGAGTTTATTGAGGCTGAGGATGATACCGATGAGGCGATCAAGATCGTCCGTACCAAGAAGTTCGGTATGAAGCCGATGTACCCGGAGGATGCATGCATCCAGATGGAATTGTCAGGACATGATTTCTTCGTATTTCGCAATGCGGAGACCGATGAGGTCAATGTGGTATATAAGAGAAAGGGTAACACCTTCGGTCTGATCGAGCCGGAGTGCTAAGAACAAGATAATAAGTTGAACTAACAAAACGCCAAGTCTTTCGACTTGGCGTTTTTCTTTCTTAAATACTTCTATTTATTTGTGGTGTCTAAGTTCCAATCCGCTCCATTTTCTGACCGATACACCAAAGACTCTCTGCCGTCAGGCAGTACCTTGGAGACGGTGAGTGTCCATTGCCCGTTTTCCCACTCAATGTGCTCTCCCTCGACATAGGAGATTGCTTCCTCACTAAAATCATCCACTGTAAGACCGTTCCAGCTATTCCCGCCGTCTACCGTCTGATAGGCATATTGGTCGTAACCATGATAATCTGTGGTTATAATCCCGGTATTTTCATCGGAAAAAGCCATATCCGTAGGATAGTTGTGGGTATCAGGCTCTGAGGCAAGCTCGTAGCTGTTCCATCCATCGGTTGTCTTAAAGAGGTATTTTGACATCTGTGAGAGACCGGGACTGCTACAACACAGAATATAGCCCGTATCCGCATCAATCATGCTGATGAATGCGCAGTTGACATCACAGTATTCCCGGAATGCAAGTGCATGCTCTTCCACGACATCGGTTCCCTCTGTCTGTACGATGCGAAGTGTCTCGCCGTCCTTGGCATAATAGATGAGCCAGTTATCCTCGCCCAGCGCATAGGAATCGCTCCAGCCATCGGCGGAAGCCTCTGCCTCACTTAAGACTTCATCATAGCGTGAGAGAGACTCGGATGCGCTCTCTGTCGGGGCATTATCCATATCATCCGGTTGATTTACAGAACATCCGGAAACTGCCGATACGGTAAACAGCGCCAGCAGGCAGTATACTGCTCTTTTCATTAGACACCTCCATAGACCTTTTTATATCGAAAAAAGGTTACAGCACAATGCTGTAACCTTTAAGCAGTCCGTACGGGAATCGAACCCGTGTTTCCGCCGTGAGAGGGCGGCGTCTTAACCGCTTGACCAACGAACCGTTTATTAGGATACCATACGGATTACAGAAAATCAAGAAAAAGTTTATTGTAATTATGCACAAAAAATAACTTCAAATTTTGTGAAGTTTGTGCACGCTTCTTTGTGGAATCATGATACTATAATTCACGTAAAAACCCCCCAATACATTATATAGTTTTTGCTATACCCCATAGTAAAAATACCTTCTCCTAAAAAGACAGCGTTCGCAGCTGTCTTTTTTACTATCTATAAATACAAAATACTCTTATTTCCCTATTATAAAATCTATAACGTTTTTGCGTGCTCCCCTTTGTTAAAAAGCACCACTGCAAATTGTGAAATTCTAATACAACCGTCCTGCGGTTTATTTATATGTTATGTCTTTTATAGGTTTGAGCACTCCAGCCCGGCGGTTCGCGGCAGAAAGACTTGCAATTCGAGAACTTTTGTGTTCTTCTTGCGGGCGGATTTTGGGAAATGTGAGCATGCCCTTCATCTGTTTGAGCTAACCGTGTTGCTATATAGGAAACGTAGAAAGCGAGTTTTGAAGGGCATGCTCTAATATCAACTTCACAAAAACGCCCGCCTAGAAGAACTAAAAAGTTTGAGTGCAATCTTTCTGCCACGGACAGTCGGGCGGAGAGTGTCAAAGCCAACAAAAGACACAACCCTATCACCGCAGGATCGGTTGAAAGAATTTCTGCAATTTTTGTGGAATCGCTTTTAGCAAAAGGGGAGCGCGCAAAAACGTGATAATATTTTGTACAAAATGAAATAAAAGTATTTTGCAATTATGGAGTATGCGCTATAATGCAAGAAAACGAGAGGAGCGGAAGTTATGGCGGCGACACGCGATATGACAGAGGGCAATATCACAAAGTCTATTTTATTCTTTGCACTGCCTATTTTTATAGGAAACATTTTTCAGCAGTTGTATAACGTGGTAGATACTGCGATTATCGGAAACGTGCTCGGAGATACCTCCCTTGCGGCGGTCGGAGCATCGTCTTCATTGTATGGACTCGTAATTGGCTTTGCGAATGGCTTCAGTAACGGTTTTTCGGTCGTGCTTGCAAAGTACTTCGGGGCAAGGGACGAAAGGCAGATGAAAAAGGCAGTTGCACTTATCTATATGCTTTCGTTTACGATCGCGGTGGCACTTACGGTCATCAGCCAGATATATCTGCGCCCGGTGCTGGTATGGCTCAAAACGCCGGATACGATCATTGACCAGACGGATGCCTATATGAGGATAATTTTACTGTTTGTGATCGTAACAGTCTTTTATAATATGTTTTCTGCGATACTGCGTGCAATCGGGAACAGCAGCACGCCGCTATACTTTTTGATTTTATCTTCCCTGATCAATGTGGTGCTCGATATCTGGTTCGTAAAATACCTAAACATGGGTGTGCGGGGAGCCGGAATCGCAACTGTGATCTCCCAGGTGGTATCTGTGGTGCTGTGCATTGTTTATATCTATCGTAAATGCCCGATCCTTACCTTATCTATAAAGGATATGAGACCAGAGAGCAGGATGACAAAGGATCTGCTGTCGATGGGATTCTCCATGATGCTTATGATCGAAGTTGTACAGATCGGATCTGTTGCGCTCCAGAGTGCAGTCAACTCGCTTGGTGAGGAAATCATTGCCGCACATACGGCGGGCAGAAAGGTTGACGAGATCTTCATGATGCCGTTTGGTGCGCTGACAACAGCCTGCTCAACCTTCACCGGACAGAATTATGGTGCAGGGAACCATGAGCGGATCCAGAAGGGAATTAAGAGTGGAATCGGAATTGCATTGTGCTGGGCATTTTTCTGCATTGTTTGTGCATTCTGTCTCGGACTTCCGATCATCCAGTTTATATCAGGCAGCCACAACGAACAGCTGTTGGCGACGGCACTCCGTTACCTGCGCATCAATATCGCATTTTTCCCGGTGCTGTGCTTTCTCCTGATCTTAAGGAGCTGTCTGCAGGGTGTCGGACACAAGATTGTGCCGGTATGCGGAAGTATTGTAGAGATGGCACTTAAGTTTGTTGCAGCAGGCTTTTTGACAGCTAGGCTCGGCTATCTGGGAGTCTGCATCATTGAACCGGTCACCTGGTGTATCTGTGCGGTGATGGTTATCGTTGACTTTGGATTTTTCTTAAGGAGCATGCGAAAAGGGCAGATGTATGCAGCATAGTCCGAATCCCTAGCTGGCATAGCGCTCATGCTCGATCATATCTAAGAGCAGCGTGCAGGTATGTATGATCAGGATGTCGGTGCATTCATTCTCGGACATATTGCGCAGCTTTTCTTTTAGAAAACATAATTGTAAAGACAGATTTGAGATAAGAACATGATCCGGAGCTTTTGAGAACGGCAGCCGAATGACGCCGGGAATGCTCCGGATTTTTTTATAGAAGTCATAATTTTTAATATAGACAGCCCCGATCAATTCAGCTGCGGCGCCACGGTCAAAGGACCATGACTGCAGAAGATGATGGATGTTCATCAGGTCGTGGATGATGTCGAGATACTTTGCAGCATTTCCGTAATTGCATTGAAGCTCAAGTGCCTGGATGCTTTCGTTTAGTTCGGTATTTAGTGTCTGTGTATAATTCATTATTTATCTCCCGTTTTTTTGACATATGCTGTTTCTGATAGAAAAATAGCAGGTTTTGCATGGGAGATTTTGTCGAAAAGGAAAAATAAGGGAAAGCAAAAGAGGTTACCATCATTCCTGATGGCAGCCTCTTTCTTTGCATAGGTATTTCATTTCAGGATCTGTTGGGTCCCAGGTATGGTCTGCATCCAATATTAATTCCTCTGGGGTTCCGAGCGGCCCCGGATTTGGATCATCATAGATGGTAACCTGCGTGCGACGTGAACAGTTGTCGTAGATCCATTTGGTATTTTCACAGTTAAGACGTATGCAGCCTGCGGAAGCAGGAGTTCCAAGCTTGTTAAACTCAACGACATCCAGAGAGTTTGCATCCTTGTTGGTAAGGTAATATACGGAGTGGAACAGTATGCTTCCGGTGATCCGCGTACACCATTGCCCGTAGACATTGTGGTACAGTGGATGCCAGCGGTATTTGTCCGTTGTGCGGAAAGTGCCGGCAGGTGTTGCTTTTCCGGTGGAGCACAGGAACGCCTTTACGGGGATGAGACAATCTTTCTTATTTGGATCAGCTGCATATACTGTAACAGTATCTGTGGTGCGGTTGATCTGGATCGTGTAGGATTTCTGTGGACCGATGATGGATTCCACATTTGTGATCAGATCCCCGGAGGCATCATAGTAAAGCTTGTAGCCATTCTGATATTTGGCTTCATAATAGAGCTTTTCTTTGCAAGTCTCGCTTAAGGTTCCCCTTTGTTTGGTGCCATCATCAGACAGCCAGTAAGCCCGGATGGCAAAACTGTAAGTCTTCTTGTAGGTGAGTCCCTGAATGGTACAGTGATTGGTGGCATATGCGGCGACCGTTTTAACTTTCTTCCATTTATCATTGACTTTCTGGTAGACAATGTATCCGTCTGCATCTTCGACCAGATCCCATTTGATGGAAAATGAACTGTCGGAAACAGGCATAAGCTGGGTGATGACAGGCGCCTCGGCTTTGAAGGCACACTTGGCTGCGTCGCTGTAATCACTTAAAAGCCTGCCATTTTCCGTGTCCTTGTAAGCCCGTATTGCATATTCGTAGGTAATACCATAGGTACAGTCATCATCCACATATTTCATTTTCTTAGATCGTGGAAATGTCTTTAACTCCTGCCAGCTATCGGATTTGGCGCTACGGCGGTACAGGATATAGCCATCCACGGACTTTTTCCTGGACCAGGTGACGATAATTTCACGTGCATCCACTGCGGCAGTTACAGAAGCAGGTGTCTTGGGGAAAATAGTATAGTTTTTGGTGATTGTTCCTTCATAATTGCCAAGTCCGCTGATTGTGACAGAAGCTGTTCCGATTTGGACATTGTCTGCATAGGCTACAGTGTAGTCCCTGTTCTTTTTAAGCTTTTTATCTCCATAGTACACGCTGATTGCAGGCTTTTTCTCTTTGCCGGTGTAGTTATATACCGTTTTGGAAAGTGAGATCGTGCAATCAGACAGAAAGATGGTCTGCTCAGAAACGGCATCGGTGTCATCCACGGGGGTTACGGCGGCATCAGATTCTGCAGATACATCTGTTGTGCTGCCGGCATCGGCAAAGCTGGTCTCCTGCTGGGCAGCCTCTGCAGCCAGTGCATTTGTTTTAAGGGGTGCGCACAGAACCGCGCACGCACAGGTGGCAATAAGTGCATATTTTATGTAATGTTTCATTGGAATTTCCTTTCGTTATTGTAATACGTAAATTCGATTATAACACGTTTCGGATACCTTGTCTTTATTATTTTTGCAAACCGCTGGCTGCAGGAGTGCTCGTGGACAATAACATTTTTTTGAGTATTTATGCACAGCAAACGGAAAAGTCTTGCTTTTTCATGGGAAAAGCTGTATGATTTTGACAAATCTTAGGGGTGAATGCAATGGAAAATAGAATCAACGAAGTAACCGATATGACAGAAAAGAAGGGACTTGAGGAGATCGACCAGAGTGTAGAGATGCTCGACCTCCATCAGATGGGAGACCTTCGCCAGGATGTTGAGATCCTGCGGGAGCGGTTGATGAATAATCACCGTATCGATCAGGATCTTTATGTGGAATACGATGTAAAGAGAGGACTTAGAGATTCCTCCGGAAAAGGCGTTTTAACGGGACTTACCGAGATTTCTGATGTGTGCGCATACCGCATGGAGGGTGGACAGAAGATTCCTTCCGACGGAGAGCTGTACTATCAGGGCGTGAATGTCATTGATCTTGTGGAAGGACTTTCTGACCGTAAGTTTGGATTTGAGGAGACGATATATCTTCTGATGTTCGGCAAGCTCCCAAATCAGAAGGAGCTGGATATGTTTCTGCATGTCATGTTTGAGATGCAGGATCTTGGAGGAAGATTTGTCCGGGACGTTATCATGAAGGCCTCCAATGCCAACATCATGAATGCATTGCAGAGATGTGTCCTTACTTTATATACATATGATTCTAACCCGGATGACATCACACCGCAGAATGTGCTGCGGCAGTCTCTGGAGCTGATTAATAAACTTCCGTTGATTGCTGTATATTCTTACAATTCCTACATGCATTTCCGTAGAAATGAGACGCTTATGATACGCAACCCGAAAAAGGGATTGTCCATGGCAGAGAATATTCTTCTGATGCTCCGACCGGATGGAAGATACACAGACCTTGAAGCCAAGGTACTTGATGTTGCATTGATTCTGCACGCAGAGCATGGTGGTGGTAACAACTCGACCTTTACCACGCATGTTGTTACATCGTCCGGTACAGACACTTACTCATCCACTGCGGCGTCCATCGCATCCCTTAAGGGACCAAGACATGGTGGCGCGAACCTAAAGGTTCAGAATATGTTTAAGGACATCAAAGAGAACGTTAAGGATTGGACAGATGAGGCTGCAATCACAGAATATTTGAAGAAGATTCTGAATAAGGAAGCATTTGACCATTCCGGTCTGATCTATGGAATGGGACATGCCGTTTATACATTGTCTGATCCGAGAGAGGTAATCCTTAAGAAATACGCGAGAAAGCTTGCTGAGGAGAAGAACCTGCTGGAAGAATTCCATCTTTATGAGTCTGTGGAACGCATTGCAGCACGATTGATCATGGAACGTAAGCGTGTATTTAAGAATGTCTGTGCAAATGTCGACTTTTACAGCGGATTTGTATATACGATGCTTGGCATTCCGGAAGAGCTTTTTACACCGATCTTTGCGATCGCCCGTATCCCGGGCTGGAGTGCACACCGGCTGGAGGAGCTGCTTAACGCGAGCAAGATCATCCGTCCGGCATATATGTACGTTGGAAATCACGTGCCGTATCAGCCGATTGAAGACAGATAACCAGAATAAAGGAAGGCAGCCCGCTTACACATATGTGAGAGCGGGCTTTTTAAGTTACATTTGAGTGACCACACACAATAATCTGATTGGAGGGAATAGAATGAATATGTACGACAAACTATATAATGCCATGAAAAAGTCAGTAGACGAGGAAATGGTTTCCGGGGTGAATTTTCTTGCGCTGAAGGACGGAAAAGAGATTGCTTACTGTGAGTATGGATACCGGGATATCGAGAAGGAAAAGCCAATGGCAAGGGACACAATCTTTCGGATGTATTCCTCCTCAAAACCGGTTACCGCGGCAGCTGTCATGCTGCTTGTCTCACGGGGAATCGTTGACCTTGGTGAGAATATTGCTGCGTACCTTCCGGAATTTAAAGATCTGCATGTCAACATAAACGGAAAGAGAGCGGCAGCACAGAAGCAGATTATGGTCAAGGACCTTTTAAACATGACCTCCGGGCTTCCATATCCGGATGAGAATACAGCAGGGGGAAGACAGTGTGGTACGGTTTTTGGAAAACTGGATGAGCGCCTGTACACAGATAAGCCGATGACGACAAGGGAGTTTTCTGAGGCAATTGCAAAGAACGACCTGTGCTTTGAACCGGGAGACCATTTTATGTATGGAGTATCGGCAGATATCCTTGGGGCATTGATTGAGCGGACAACGGGAATAAAGCTGAGCGAATTCCTGAAAAAGGAATTTTTTGAACCGCTGGGAATGAAAGATACGGCATTTTATGTTCCGGCGGAAAAGTCTGACCGGATTGCAAAGGTTTATGACTTTATTGACGGACATTTAACGGAAGTGCGGACAAATCATCTGGGAATCAAATATACGCTTGATGTACCGCCTACATTTGAGTCGGGCGGGGCAGGTATCTGCTCAACGCTTGATGATTATGCGAAGTTCGCGGAGATGATGCTTGGAATGGGCAATTTCAGGGGGCAGCAGATCATCCCGGAAAAAGCGGTAAGGTATATGGTAAGCGGCGGGCTTAGCGATACACAGAAGGCGGATCTGCAGGCAGGCTGGGGAGATCTCTATGGTTACACATACGGAAATCTTGTCCGTGTCTGCGAGGATGAGAGCAAGGCAATCGTTCTTGCACAAAAGGGAGAATACGGCTGGAATGGCTGGCTTGGAACTTATTTTTCTAATGAGCCATCCTGTGGAATTACGACCCTGATGGGAATCCAGCGCATCGGCGGGGACACAGGAACCCTTGCAAGAAAACTAAAGAACATTGTCATGTGTGAGGCAATGTAGCAGAAAGCAAAGAATCGTAGTATAATAGAAACAGAAATTATAAAGGAGGATAACACAATGGCAAAGCATGAAATTCAGGTAAATACACAGGCTGATCCGATACACATTACCCCGTATGAGCGCAGGGCGCAGTACCATGAGACCGACCAGATGGGCATTATCCATCACTCCAATTATGTAAAGTGGATGGAAGAAGCAAGAATCAATCTGATGGATCAGATCGGGTTAAGCTATAAGCAGATGGAAGAGATGGAGATCATCAGTCCGGTGTTATCCATCGAAGTCAATTATCGCAGTATGGTGCATTTTGATGATATTGTGATCATTGAACCACGTCTTACAAAGTATGATGGAATCCGCATGGAGATTGAGTACAATATGTACGACAAGAAAACCGGCGAAATCCGGTGCACGGCAAAGAGCAGCCACTGCTTCTTAAACAGAAGCGGCAAGCCGATCTCCTTAAAGCGCTCCTATCCGGAAATCGATACCAAGTTCTTTGAGACGATGGAGGACGAGCGTTAGCATGGAATTATACATCATCCGGCATGGACAGACCGTCTGGAACGCCGAGAAGAGATTACAGGGGCGAAGAGATATTGAACTGAATGCATATGGCAGGCAGCTGGCAGGGGAATTGGGCGAGAAGCTGGAGACAGTTTCTTTTGACTGCATCTATGCATCACCGCTGATCCGGGCGTATGAGACAGCGTGTCTGATCCGTGGACACCGCAATATCCCAATTATACGGGATGGGCGTTTGAAGGAGATGTCATTCGGTGTTATGGAAGGGGCGCGTGTGGAAGAATGGCTTGCAGAGGATTGTCCCTATCGCTTTTTCTTTGACGCGCCGGAACGGTACATACCGCCGGAGGATGGAGAGAGCATTGATGAAGTTATGGCGCGCACCTCGGATTTTTTGCAGCAAGTGATCGAGCCGCAGTACAAGAATACAACACGGCTTATGATCGTGGCACACGGAGCGCTGAACAAAGGACTTATGTGCCGCATTGAGGGCAACGACAAAGCCCATTTCTGGGGAAAAGGGCTGCAAAAGAATTGCGAAGCTGATATTTTTCACTATGATGGCATGAGATGGCACATAGGACCCGAAGCGATATGAGGTACCTGGATATTTATATGGGCGGCACGGAAATGCCGCCTGCGAAAATAGATTGACAGAGGATTTGACACTATGCGATACCAGATTACAGATGGGACAGTGTCCGCAGGAGGACAGACGATCTTATCCCATATCCGGTTTGAAATCAAGGGAACGGAGAAGATTGCCGTTGTAGGAAAAAACGGCGCAGGAAAGACAACGCTGCTGCGGCTGATTGCAGGAGAATTGGAACTTGACCGGGATGATAAGCGGCAGGGTGCCGGAATTGTGACGGACCGCAGGCTGACGGTAAGCATGCTCCGGCAGAACAGCACGGCAGATTTGGACAAGACCGTGGAAGAATTGCTCTTGGAGGGCTGTCCGCAGAAGGACAGCTTTTCCAAAGAGCGTTTTTTATATGAGATGGAATATGACCGTCTGTTTACGGGATTTGGGTTGGAAAAGGAGCGCAAGAGCTGCAAATTATCCTCTTTTTCCGGAGGTGAGCAGACGAAGATTTCCCTGATCCGTCTGCTTTTGGAGAAGCCGGATATTCTGCTATTAGACGAGCCGACCAACCACTTGGATATTGCGACGGTAGAATGGCTGGAGCAGTATATGAAAACATACGATCATGCGGTTGTTTTTGTGTCGCATGACCGTTTCTTTATGGATCAGGTCGTTGATACCGTGTATGAGCTGCAGGATAAGCATCTGCAGCGCTATGCAGGCAATTACACTGCGTATCGTGCACAAAAGCAAAAGAATATTGCATTGCAGACCAAGGCGTATGAGCGGCAGCAGGAAGAAATCCGGCACTTAAATGAGCTGATCGCAAAGTTTAAGAATAAGCCGACCAAAGCCGCCTTTGCGCGCTCACGCAAGACGATGCTTGAGCGGATGGAACGGATTGAGCGGACGGGCGGGGATGAGGCACATATCTTTACCGGAGAGATCGCGCCGCTTACATTGGGGAGCAAGAGTGTATTTGAGGCAGAACATTTAAAGATCGGTTATGACCGGGCATTGCTGGAACTTTCGCTTCGCGTGCGCCGCGGGCAGAAGATCGGTATCATCGGGGAGAACGGAACCGGAAAAAGTACATTTTTAAAGACAATCGCAGGGATTATTTCCCCGATTGAGGGGAAAGCAGAGCTTGGAAATAATATTCTGATGGGATATTTTGACCAGCAGTCAGCGGCCATCGAGTCAGATAAGCCGGTGATCGCGCATTTTCATGACCTTTTCCCGGCAATGACGGAGAAGGACGCCAGACAGACACTTGGATCGTATCTGTTTGGTGGGGCTGCCGCGGCAAAACGGGTCAGTGATTTGTCCGGCGGTGAGAAGGCAAGGCTTATTCTGGCGGAGCTTTTGTGCAGCAGACCGAACCTTTTGATTCTGGATGAGCCGACAAACCACATGGACATTCCGGCGAAGGAAACGCTGGAATCTGCATTTCGTGCGTATACGGGAACAATCCTGTTTGTATCCCATGACCGGTATTTTATCGAGCAGGTAGCAGATGCTTTGCTGGTCTTTGAGAATGGGCGCGCGCTATATTATCCGTTTGGATATGCACATTATATTGAGCGTGCAAAGCGGGAGGACGGTGCAGATCTTTCGGCGATGGTTCTGGCGGAAAATCAGGCGCTGGTAGCAGATCTTAAGGCGGTGCCAAAGGCAGAACGCCACAGACTCCGGGAGATTAATACGGAGGAGGCCTATGTAGACTGGCAGTTACGGCTGGCGGCAGAGCCAGTGGAGGCTGCAAAACAGCAGTATGCGCAGGCATATGAAATCTGGGAGAGACTATACAGCGAGCGTGAGCTGGAAAGCTGGAGAGATGAAGTACGCACAGGAACAACAACAATAGAATTAGAACAGGCAGAAGAAGCACTGGAACAGGCGCAGCAGGTATGGACAGATAGCTGTCTGACCTGGTACGACCTGTTCCTGTCATTACAGATTTAATCCCCGGATGCAGCGACATCCTTGGTGGCAACAATCGCAACCCCGGTTCCTGCGGCATCGGAAAGAAGAACATCTCCGATGCGAACAGGAGCTGGAACACATATTATCTTTAACGCATCAATTATATCAAAAATCTTACCTTTAGGAACATCATGCTCGGTCTTGCAGGAGACGGTAGGTGATTTTCCGCCGGATACGGATACCGTGCTGGTAACGATCCGGGTAGGATTTGTCACTTCTTTTCTCGCGTAAGCATCTCCGCGGGGACAGGTATTTCCCGTAACCTCAGTCACAGAACCGTTTTCTATTGTAACAGAAAGGCTGCAGCCTAACGGGCAGCCGATACAGGTTAATTCTCTTTTTTCCATATCAGGGCACCTCCAATTCATGATTCTTCAATACAGATGCGGATCTTTGACAGGTCCGGATACTTTGCAAGGACATCTTTTGTCAGGACGACCTGCTCCATCTCGCCGGGAGCCATGACCGGGCGCTTGCGGCGGGAGATCGGGACATCATCACAGTAGGTGGCAATGGAACAGTTCTTATAGACGGCACCGACGCGGAAACGCACCGTAAGGGTATCGTCCATCTCGGAAGGACGGATGAACTTCGGAACCGTGTAGCGCACACCACCCTCCGGGACGATCTCTGCTACAGCAGCCTCTGTATTCTTACCCTGTAAGATATAATGCGCCGCATGTTTTCCGGCAGCGGAGGCCTCCTGTGAGACGTAATCAACGAGGTCATGCACATGAAGGACGTTTCCGCAGGCGAAAATGCCGTCAATATTGGTTTCAAGGCTGTCGTTGACAACCGGACCAGAAGTGACGGGGGAAAGCTCGATTCCGGCACCGCGGCTTAACTCATTCTCCGGGAGAAGTCCGCAGGAGAGCAGCAGCGTGTCGCACTCATAGCGGATCTCTGTTCCCGGGATTGGTTTGCGGTCAGCACCAACCTCGGCAATGGTAACTGCTTCCACACGCTCTTTGCCTTCGATATTTACAACAGTGTGGCTGAGCATGAGCGGAATATCGAAATCATTCAGGCATTGCACAATGTTGCGCTTGAGACCGCCGGAGTATGGCATCAGCTCGGCAACCACTTCGACCTTGGCACCCTCGAGAGTCATGCGGCGCGCCATGATCAGCCCGATGTCGCCGGAGCCGAGGATGACAACGCGCTTTCCCGGCATAAAGCCTTCCATATTGACAAGCCGCTGGGCGGTTCCCGCGGAGTAGATTCCGGCAGGACGGTAGCCTGGGAGATTGAGTGCTCCGCGGCTTCTTTCCCGGCAGCCCATGGCGAGAATAATGGCTTTTGCCTGAATCCGGAACATTCCATCCTCATGGTTCATTGCTGTGACAATCTTTTCATGGGAGATATCCATTACCATGGTGTTTAGTTTATAGTTGATCTTCCGGTCATACACCTGACGGGCAAAACGCGCGGCATACTCCGGACCGGTGAGCTCTTCCTTAAATGTATGAAGACCGAATCCGTTGTGGATGCATTGGTTTAAAATACCGCCCAGCTCCTTGTCACGCTCTATGATCAAAATGTCAGAGATTCCGTTGTCATGTGCACTAACCGCTGCGGCAAGACCGGCGGGACCACCGCCGATGATTACTAAGTCATAAGTTAACATACCGATTCTCCTCCTTTGAATTCTTTGTTTATACCAACCACGAGAGCGGAACTGCCACCACATTTGGTTACTTCAAACATGGACATCGGAACTTCCCTGGTCAGAATTTCCATTGTTCTCGGGGAACAGAAGCCGGATTGGCAGCGCCCCATGCCGGCACGTGTACGCCGCTTGACGGCATCTAGTGAGCGGGCTCCGAGTGGACGGTGAATTGCATCAAGGATTTCGCCCTCGGAAATCATTTCACAGCGGCAGATGATATTGCCATATGCAGGATTTTCTCTGATAAGCTTATTGCGTTCTTCCATGGAAAGTGTATCAGGACGGAGAATGCCCTTACGCGCTCCGACAAAATCCGGGTTTGGTGCAAGCTGTAATTTCTCTGCGACCATTTTAGCGACCATCTCACCAATTGCAGGTGCGGAGGAAAGCCCGGGAGATTCAATCCCGGCGGCATCAAAGAAGCCCTTGGCATCTTCAATCTCACCGATTACAAAATCGCCGCCATCCTCGTGGGCGCGCAGACCGGCAAACGATGTGATGACCTGACGGAAAGGAATGTTCTTAACGCTGCAAGAAGCTGTTTTTGCCAGGAAATCAAGCCCTTCTGCCGTCGTGTTGGTGCCATCCTTATCCTCGGTATCTATGGATGTCGGACCTACGAGAAGGTTTCCGTGTACGGTAGGTGTTACGAGTACACCCTTTCCCATTTTGCCGGGAAGCTGGAAGATGGTGTGACTGACGTGATTTCCGGCAGACTTGTCAAGCAGCATGTATTCGCCCTTTCGAGCGGTAATGTGGAGCTTGCTTTTGCTGACCATATTGTGGAATACGTCCGCATAGACCCCTGCGGCATTTACGATTGTGCGGGCTTCAATTACGCCGGAGTCCGGAGTCTTTGCCGCGTGAAAATCAGATTTGGCGGTATTCTTTACGGAAATCCGGAAGCCTTCACCGCTCTTTGCAATGGCTGTCACCTCGGTATTCAGATAGAAGGTTACTCCGTTTGTACAGGCATTTTCAGCAAATGCAATTGTCAGATGGAATGGACAGACAATCGCACCGGTCGGAGCGTACAGGGCGCATGTCACATCATCTGCGATGTTTGGCTCGATGGAGAGCAATTCTTCCCGGTCGAGAATGCGAAGACCGGGAACCCCGTTTGCCTTTCCTCTGGCGAGCAGTGTTTCAAGTCCTTTGCGGTCTTGTCCTTTTGTGCATACGACAAGGGAACCGTTTCTGGAAAATGGAACATCAAGTTCCCTGGAAATGGTATCCATCATTTCATTGCCCCGTACATTCAGACGAGCCTTTAAGGTACCGGGCTGTGCATCGTATCCGGCATGGATTATGGCGCTGTTGGCCTTGGAGGTCCCGCAGCAGACATCTTCTTCGCGTTCGATTACGCAGGCGTTCACCCGGTATCTGGAAAGCTCTCTTGCGATGGCGCTTCCCACAACGCCTGCACCGATAATTGCTACATCATACATGTTGTTTTCTCCTTTTTTGAATAAAAAAAGAGCAAACATAACCAGACGAATCGCTTCGTCTGAATTACCTTTGCTCATAGTCTCTCGGTAGCTTTTTAAGTTAATAATATTGTATCACGGATATGCCGGTGCTGCAACCGTTAAATTTGCTTTTTGCAGATATCACTGAGTACACAACGGTCACAGTATGGTGCAGTGCGCGCAGTACAGATGGTACGTCCGTGATCTACAAAACGGTGGCACAGTTGATTCCCTTCTTCCGGTGGAACCAGCTTCCACAAGGCCATTTCCACCTTTTTTGGATCCTTTTGGTTATCGACAAGTCCAATGCGGTTGGAAAGACGGATGCAATGGGTATCTGTTACAATGGCTGGCTTTCCAAAGACATCACCCATGATCAGGTTAGCGCTTTTACGGCCAACACCGGGGAGCGAGAGCAGTGCATCGAAATCATCCGGCACCTGATCGTGGTAAGTATCATGCAGAACCTTCATGCAGGCACTGATATCGCGCGCTTTGCTTTTCCCAAGTCCGCAGGGATGGACGATGGCCTCTATCTCATTGACATCGGCTGCTGCAAGTGAGGCAATGTCAGGAAAACGGGCATACAGATCTTCCACTACGATATTTACGCGGGCATCTGTACATTGCGCCGCCAGTCTTACAGAGACAAGCAGCTTCCATGCTTCATCATAGGCAAGAGAGCAGCCGGAATCCGGGTAGGCCTCTTTTAGCCGCTTGATTACTTCAAGAGTTAATTGCTTTTTAGTCATAGATTAATTTCCAATCATTTTGCTGCGTTCGGCCTCCGAATCCTTGCGGGCCTGCTGCGTTTCTTCATTGATGCTCGAAAGGGTGTAGCTAAGATAAGGGGGCTTGGTCAGGTCGACAAGTGTTCCGCTTTCGGTGCGGACAATCGGACGGAGATTGTGAATGCCGGAGTTCCCATAGATGATGCCCTTCTGGCCATCAGACAGAAGAACTTCTGTCCCCTTTGGAAAAAGGGGGACGTAAGTTAAAAGCATCTTGACAGATTCCAGATCAAAAAGAGTCCCGCAATTGGCCATAAGATACTCTGCGGCGTCAAATGGAGAGTAAGGCTTTTTGTATGGGCGCTTGGAAACCAGCGCGTCATATACGTCTGCAACATGTAAGACCCTGGTAAAAAGCGTAAGGTTCTCACCGGTGATTCCTTGCGGATAACCGCTTCCGTCCATATTCTCGTGGTGATATAAAACAGCAGTCTTGATGGATGGGGAAATGTCCCATCTGTCCTGGATCAGTTCATAGGAGATCCGGGGATGTGTTTTCATTATCTGAAATTCTTCCGGGGTAAGTCTTGACGGCTTGTTAAGTATGTTGCCCGGAATGGATAATTTGCCAAGGTCGTGAATAAGGGCTGCCGTGATCATACAGGTAAGTTCCTCTTCATCCATTCCAAAACCAAGGCCCATAACTCCGCACAGAACTGCAACATTTACAGAGTGTGCGTAGGTGTAATCATCAAAAGACCGGAGGTTGACGAGATCAATCGGAAGGGCGCCCTTTTGCAGAATCTCTTCTACCATCATGCGCGCAATCTCCATACAACGGTCAATATCAGCGTTCCGGATGCAGTCCATTCCTTCTGCGCGAAGCTGTGGGGAAATAACGTCCTCAATCTCGATATCTTTGGATAATTCATCTTCAACGTAGATACCGTCAAAACCATATTCAAATAGTTTTTCTATAAAGCTTTCGGTTAATTCGCTTCCCTGACCGATCAAGGTGCGCCCGGACGAGTCAAACAGGTCATTGGCGAGGCGCATGCCGGGGGAAACTTCTTCTAATATAAGATACCTCATGTAATAAGTAATTCCCTTTACAGTTCGTGAGTATATAGTTAATAATAACCCATCTAACTTTATCAGTATGCAGAAAAAAAGTCAATTTTATTAAGTTCTTTTCGTATTTTTTGATGAAATTGCATGAAAAAGCAATACATTGTTGAATAGATATTGTATGATGTACGCGAAGGGTTTTCTTGCCCTTTTCGCAACTGTTAAGAAGAATCTACGGAGGATTTATATATGGAACAGAATTTACAGGACATCTCAGATGGAAGACTTTATGAATGGAATGACATGGTAAAAGTCGGCTGCCACGATTGCACAGGCTGCAGTGCGTGCTGCCGGGATATGGGGCAATCCATTCTGCTTGATCCGTATGACGCATTCCGGTTATCCTCAAACCTTGGAAAGTCATTTGAAGAACTTTTGCAGGGACCGGTGGAACTGCATGCGGAGGAGGGACTTATTTTGCCGAATCTACGCATGGTGGCAGATGGAGCATGCTCCTTTTTAGATAGCAATGGGCGTTGCAGTATTCACGCCTTCCGCCCGGGAATCTGCCGGTTATTCCCGCTGGGGCGCAACTATACACCAGATCATCTGGACTATTTTCTGCTATTGGATGCGTGCCCTGCAAAGAATAAGACAAAGATGAAGGTGGGAAAGTGGCTTGACTGTGACAACCTCAAAGTGTATCAACGGTTCCTGCTGGATTGGCATAATCTCACAAAGCAGGTGCGCGCACAAGTAACCGGATGCCTGAATGATCCGGAAATGAGCCGGAAAATTACTATGGCATTTTTGCAGCTATTTTATATAAAACCATATAGCAAAGCAGACTTTTATACCGAATTCTATGAGCGGGTAAGGCAGATTTCGGAATAATAGTGTTGACGTCGTACAGATAGTGTGCTATTTTTACTATGACAGTCGTACTACATCAGACGTAGTAACGGCTGACGTAGTATAGAGAAAGCGAGGATACGGTATGATAAGCATCAGCAGTGATGTGATCCGGGGCTATAACGATACAATGATCCTATACCTATTGATGCAGGGACCATCATATGGATATGAGATTACAAAACGGATCAAGAGTATGACAGATGAAAAATATGTCATGAAAGAAACCACTCTATACTCTGCATTTGCACGGATGGAAAAGAATGGATATATCTCTTCATTTTCTTCCGATGAGGTAAACGGTAAAAAGCGGACATATTATAGGATTACCGATGCAGGAAAAGAATATTACCGTACAAAATGCGAGGAATGGATTCTGACAAAAGAAGTTGTAGAAAAATTTATCCTGGACAATGATGCTTAAGGGAGGATGTCTGTTATGGAAATATTAAAGAATTATCTGGAGACAATGTTTATGAATCTGCCGAATACGCCGGATGTACGGCGCGCTAAGGATGAACTCTGGCAGATGATGGAAGACAAATATGCGGAACTGACTGCGGAAGGGCATACTGAGAATGAAGTGATTGGAACGATTATTTCCGAGTTTGGTAATCTGAGTGAGATCGCAGAGGAACTTGGGATTGAGGAAGTTGTCGCACCGCGGGATTATACAGATGTGCAGCCAGAGCCGGAGCAGGGACAGGAATATGCGAAGCAGAATGCATGCAGGATGCTCACGATGGATGAGGCAAGGGATTATTTGAAAGACAGTGCGGGCAGTGCACTTTGCATTGCACTCGGAGTTATGCTTTGCATTCTCAGCGTGACAGGACCAATCATCATGGATGCCCTTTGTCTGGACAGTACATATGGTGCGATCGGAATGGTCGTTATGATTGCGGTTGCGGTTGTGATTTTTGTGGCAAACGGAGTGCGCATGCAGAGATGGGATTTTATGAAAAAGCAGTCATGTGCGATCGACTTTGCAACAAATCAGCTGGTAAGTGAGCGAAGAGAGCATTACCGTGTGATCTACACGCTGCTTCTGGCAATCGGGATCATGCTCTGTGTGATCTGCATCATACCACCAATCGTTATGGATGAGATAAATCCGGTTCCGGGAATTCTGGATATGGGAGAACTTGGCGCAGCGGGGATGTTTGTGCTGGTTGCAACCGGTGTGTTCATGATAGTCCTTGCATCCTGCACACAGTCCGGATACAAGACACTTTTGCTGCTTAACAATACAAACACGATGGCAGGAAATTATCAGAAGAACATGGAGAAAACTTATAAAGTTCCTCTGATTGAAAAACTGATGTCTGTTTACTGGCCTACAATAACCTGTATTTATCTGTGCTGGAGCTTTTTGACCTTTGAATGGTGGAGAACATGGATCATCTGGCCGGCAGCAGCAATCGCAGGCGTTATTATTGATGCTGTTTTTAAAGAATAGGAGGATGAAAAATGAAAAGGACAATATATCTGGCTATCCTCACTGTTGTAACCATAGTATGTATTCTGGTCGGCGTTGCGATAAACGTTGCCGGGGATGGGCTTGGCAAATGGTTTCATATCAATAAGTCATATACAACAAACGCAAAAGAAGTCAGCTTTATGAACGAGCTGGAGGCATTTGATACTTTAAATGTTGATCTTTCTGCCGCAGAGCTTGTCATCAGGACGGGAGATGGCTACAGTATCGGCTATGAGGGCGCAGATGTGCTTCAGCCGGAGTATTCGCTGAAGAACAATGTACTCGACATAAAGTCGGCATCGACAAAGATCTCATGGAAAACCAACTGGGAGTGTACGCTGACCATCACGGTACCGGAAGGAACAAATCTGACAAAATCTGTGATTGATATCGATGCCGGAAATGTGGAGTGTACCGGCGTATCTGCGGAAGAACTTGAAATTGATGTCGACGCGGGCAACGTAGAGATGTATGATGCGGTATATAAAACTGCTGACGTGGATGTTGATGCGGGAAATGTCTCTTTTAACAACTGTGAGGTCAGCTCGATCACAGCGGATTCCAATATGGGAAATATTGAATTGGGACACTGCGCATTTGACCGGCTGGATGCGGCTGCCGATATGGGAAATGTGACTATACACAGCAGCAGGGATTTAAGCGGCTACAGTGTTGAGATGAATGCGGATTTTGGAAATATAAGTATCAATGGACAGGATCTGACCGGCAGGTATCAGGTAAATGGAGATAAGGAGCATTATATCAGAATAGAAGTAAGCATGGGAAATGCGGAACTGTTCTATTGATGTAGAGAAAATAAATGAAACGAGTAGTTACTTTTATAAAGAAGGAAACAGTATTGCTGGCGGCGTGGGTCCTGGCACTTATATCTGCAATTTTTATAAAACCATCCTGGACTTATCTGGATTACATTGATTTCCGGTCGCTTGGAATTTTGTGGGGGCTGATGGTGATCATGCAGGGACTGAAGCAAAACGGCGTATTCTCATTTGTGGGAATGCGCCTGCTGGCAAAGACAAAGCGGGTGTGGCAGTTGTCGGCCGTGTTGGTTTTCCTGTGCTTTTTCTGCAGCATGTTCATCACAAATGATGTTGCACTGATCACGTTTGTGCCATTTGCGGTCATGATGCTTCAGGCATGTAAAAAAGAAGAACTGATGATTCCGGTGATCGTTCTGCAGACGGTTGCGGCGAATCTTGGGAGTATGCTTACTCCGATCGGGAATCCGCAGAATCTGTATTTGTTTGGGGTGTCCCGGATGAGTGTTGTGGAATTTGTGCGATGGATGCTGCCATATACGATTCTTTCCGGGGTACTTCTTGCTGTATGTATCGGCTTCCTGAAAGGAAAGTCGGATCCGGTTGCCCCGGTGGTAAGAGAAGATAATCTGCTTACAAATGAGAAGAGCAGAGTCAGGAAGGCTTGTGTGTACACAGGTCTTTTTGTGCTTTCACTTTTGGTGGTAGGGCGTGTGCTGTCTTACGGATATATGGTGGCGGTTGTCTTTGTGATTGTGCTTATCATGGAGAAAGAGACGATTCTTCATGTGGATTATTGTCTGCTTCTTACGTTTGTTGGTTTTTTTATTTTCACCGGGAATATGGGAAAGATACCGGCGGTCAGCGGCCTTTTGCAGCAGATGATACAGGGAAGGGAAGTAGTCCTTGGAGTGCTAATCAGCCAATGTATCAGCAATGTACCGGCAACGCTCTTACTGTCAGGCTTTACAGAGGAGTATAAGAAGCTGCTGCTCGGAGTAAACATCGGAGGCCTGGGAACACTGATTGCATCCATGGCGAGCCTGATTTCATATAAAATATTTGCAAATACCTGTAATAAAGAAAAAGGGCGCTATCTTATTCATTTTACAACGGTAAATGTTTTATTCCTGATTGCCCTTCTGCTGTTTTATGCTGCCTGCAGACCAGGAAATTAAAGGATGAACACAGATTCACAGGAAGAAGACACCAGAAAGGAAGAAAAACTATGCCGAAAGCACCAAAGCAAAAACAGAAACTGTTATATATTGCAAAATATCTGGCGGAGCATACCGATGAGCATCACTGTGTGCCGGCCCCGAAGCTTATTGCATATCTGGAGGCAAATGACATCAGGGCAGAGCGCAAGAGTATCTATGACGATATTGCAACGCTCTGTGATTTCGGATATGATATTGTCCGTCAGGAAGGCCCGAAGGGTGGTTATTTCCTGGCAAGCCGTGATTTTGAGCTGGCGGAGGTCAAGCTTCTTGTGGATCTGGTGCAGTCATCCAAATTCATCACGACAAAGAAGTCCAGAGAGCTGATCAAGAAGCTGGAATGCCAGGTCAGCAGAAATGATGCAACGGCGCTGCAACGTCAGGTGGTCGTGGCAGACCGAAATAAGACGGCAAACGAAAATATCTATTACAGTGTCGATGTCATCTATGAGGCAATCGCAAAGAATGTCCGTATCCGTTATCAATATTTTGACTGGGACGTCAATAAACAGATGAAGCTGCGCAAGGATGGCGCCTATTATGAGGTAAGCCCATGGCTGCTTACGTGGGATGATGAGAACTATTATCTGGTAGCGTATGATGAGGCTGCTGGTATCATGAAGCACTACCGTGTAGATAAAATGCTGCACATTGAGCTTCTTGATAGCCCAAGACAGGGTGTGGAGGCATTTGAGAGGATGGATATTGCCGCTTTTTCAAAGAAAACCTTTGGAATGTTTGCAGGGCAGGAGAAAACCGTCCGGCTGGTCTGCGATAATACGCTGACCGGTGTTGTGGTGGACCGCTTCGGACAGCAGGTGGCACTTCGACCTTATGATGAGACACATATCCTCGCCAGAGCGGATGTGCAGGTCAGTCCGCAGTTTTTCGGCTGGCTGGCAGGACTTGGAGACAAGATCCGTGTGGAGTCCCCACAGGAGGTTGCCGATGAATATAAAGAATATCTAAGAAAGATTCTGGAGAGTTATCAATAATTACTATTTCTTTTTGCACAATTTGATTGTAGAATAGTTGTCGTGGGGACGTTCCTTTTGACACGCGGTGCGAAGGGTGAGTGTCCGCATAAATACTTGCTAGGGGATATTAGAATTTATGGGAAACAAGGCTGATAAAAAAGACGAATATTGGGATATATATGACAGCAACAAGCAGAGAACCGGGCGCACCATGAAGCGCAACGACTGGATCTTAAAGGATGGAGAGTACCATCTGTCGGTGCTTGGTGTGATCCGCAGAAGTGATGGAAGATTCCTGATCACACAGCGCGTCATGACGAAAGCGTGGGCACCTGGATGGTGGGAAGTGTCCGGAGGCGGAGTACAGGCGGGCGAGGAGTCTTTTGAGGCAGTCTGCCGTGAGGTAAAGGAAGAGACCGGACTTGATGTCACAAACGCAAAGGGAGGGCTTGTGTATACCTACCACAGAGAGAATCCGGGCGAGGGTGACAATTACTTTGTGGATGTATACCGGTTTGATATGGATTTTACGGAGGCGGATGTCACCATCCAGAAGGAGGAGGCGCTTTCCTTCCGTATCGCCACGCTCGATGAGATCAAGGAATTAGCCTCGCAGGGTATTTTCCTGCATTATGACAGTATTAAGCAGGTGTTTGAGGATTAGGAGGAAGAAGCGATGAATTTACCAAAAGATCCGGTTATGCTGCTTAGCGCAGTTAATATGCAGTTGAGGGATCATTATCCTTCATTGGATGAGCTTGCAAAAGCATATATGATTGATGCACAGGAGATCGTTGAGAAGCTTGCCGGGATCAATTATGTGTATGATGAAAAGACAAATCAGTTTCGTTAATGGAGAGTAAGACATGACAGAAGAAAAAGACTGGCTGGACGATGATAATCTGGATGAAGTATTTGATGAAGGTCCGGGTATCGACCAGAATGTATTCAATACGTTTTTTAAAGAAAATTACTGTGAGGTTGAGTATTCCAATGTGCGCAACGACTTTTTAGAGATCGCGGAGCGGGGATTGGAGGAATTATTTACCGACAACACGGATTTTTCCAGGCTTACCCGCAAGAATTTTATTCTATATCTGCGCAGTGAGACATATTGTGAATTTGAGGCAGTTGTTGAGGAGGCTTTTGATTCCATCAATCCGGAGATTGCAGATGCTGTCATGGATGTCAGCACTACGATGGAGAAGGAGGATGAGATCACGGAGGTATATTGGGAGACCTGCCATAAGCTGTTGAATGATTTCCTTGGAATGCTCTACGAGGAGAAGATCCGTGGGGACGTTCCTTTTGACACGGGAAGCGCCCATTGACACGGGAAGCGCCCATTGACACGGGAAGCGCCCATTGACACAGGAAGCGCCCATTGACACAGGGAGCGCCCATTGGCACGAGAAGAAAGGAGTCTTTATATATGCAGACAAATTGTGATTTTTGTGCATATAACGAATATGACGAGGAGGACGAGGCATATTATTGTTCCGTTAATATGGACGAGGATGATATGGCTCGTTTTATGCAGAGCAGCTATAAGAGCTGCCCGTATTATAAATCAGGGGATGAGTATAAGGTGGTACGCCACCAGATGTAGGGGGACAATATGAAACAATTAATACAAAAGAAAATGAATGAAGAGGCGATGTCTTTTTACCGCGCACTCGTTGCAATCGTTCTTCCAATCGCGATACAGAATTTTATCACATCCGCAGTTGGATCTGCGGATGTTCTGATGTTGGGATACGTCGGACAGTCAGAGCTTTCGGCAGTTTCTCTGGCGAACCAGTATCAGTTTATCCTATCGGGCTTTTTCTTCGGAATCAGCTCGGGAATTACCATAATGGGCTCCCAGTATTGGGGAAAAAAGGATACAAGAGCTGTTCAGGCAATCATGGGAATCGCATTAAAAATCAGCCTTGTTGTCTGCGCGGTCGTTGCACTTGCGGCACTTTTATTCCCAAGACAGCTAATGCTTATATATACGAATGACCAGGAACTGGTTGAGATCGGAGTTGGCTACCTTCGGATCACGGCGGTTGCATATCTGTTCTCCGGCATCTCACAGGTATACTTGAGCACGCTGCGTGCGATGGAGCGCGCAAAACTGTCAACGATCATAAGCGGTACAGCACTTTTTATAAATATTGCATTGAATGCGACCTTTATTTTTGGACTGTTCGGTGCACCGAAGCTGGGGGTGATCGGTGTTGCGCTGGCAACCTCCTTCTCGCGTATCGTGGAGGTGACCCTCTGCCTGATCGATTACGGCCGCGGCAAGTTTATGAAGCCGGATCTTAAAGTTGTGTTTGGACATCATAAGGAACTGTTTCAGGATTATCTGAAATATTCCATTCCGGCATTGTTAAATGACCTGTCCTGGACGGTGGCTTTTTCAAGCTATTCCATTATCATGGGACACTTAAATGCGGATGTGGTGGCAGCCAATTCAGTTGTAACAACCGTCCGTGACCTGTGTACGATCCTGTGCTACGGTCTGTCATCCGGCGGTTCTGTTGTACTCGGCATCCAGATTGGCGAGGGAAAAATGGAAGAAACAAAGCGGAATGCTTCACGTCTTTGCAAAGTAACATTTTTGTGCGGAATACTTACCGGTATTATCGTAATTGCGATACGTCCGCTTGTTTTCCTTTGCTTTACGCTTACAGAGCGCGCATACGGCTATCTGGATTTTATGATGTGGATCAGTGGATATTATGTCGTCGGTCAGGTTATGAATACGGTCCTGATCGCGGGAATATTCCGTGCGGGCGGAGATTCAAAGTTCGGCTTTATCTGTGATCTGATCACGATGTGGTGTGTCAGCGTACCGCTTGGCTTTTTGAGTGCCTTCGTGCTGAAGCTGCCGCCTATGGCAGTCTACTTTATCCTCTGTCTGGATGAATTCTGGAAGATTCCGGTGGTGTATAAGCACTACAAGGGATATAAGTGGCTGAATAACATTACGAGAGACAACGCTGCATAAAGAGAGGAACGGCATATCATGAAGCTTACAACACTGTGTTATATCGAGACGGATGATAAGTACCTGATGCTTCATCGTGTGAAAAAGAAAAACGACCTGAACCATGATAAGTGGGTAGGTGTCGGCGGCAAGTTTGAGGGCGAGGAGACACCGGAGGAATGCCTGCTGCGAGAAGTCTGGGAGGAAACCGGGCTTACGCTCACAAAGTACCGTTTCCGCGGAATCGTTACCTTCCTGTCGGATGAGTGGGAAGGTGAGTACATGCATCTGTACACCGCGACGGAATACACTGGCGAGCTGACCGATTGCAATGAGGGCACGCTGGAATGGGTGCCAAAATCCGAAATCCATAAGCTTCCGATGTGGGAGGGCGACAAGGTGTTCTTTGATCTGCTGGATGAGGATGTGCCGTTCTTCTCCTTGAAGCTTCGCTATGAAGGGGATAAGCTGGTAGAGACGGATGTGTGCAGGTATGGGGAAGCAAAATACTATGCTGGGTAAATAGATGCCCCTCCTTACAGGACAGGAATGTCAGGTAAGGAGGGGCATTTTGTGCGCAAAAAAATTTTTCTATCTTGCAATCTTGCTTGCCGCTGAAATAAATCCACGGAACAGCGGGTGTGGGCGGTTTGGTCTGGACTTAAGCTCCGGGTGCGCCTGGGTTGCAATGAACCATGGGTGATCCGGATTCTCGATCATCTCAACGATACGTTTGTCCGGTGAGAGACCACAGAGCATGAGACCATTTTCGGCAAGAACGCTTCTAAAGTCGTTGTTAACCTCGTAGCGGTGGCGATGGCGCTCATGAATCTCGATGCTGCCGTACTCCTTATATGCCTGAGAGTTCTCATCGAGAACGCAAGGATAGGAGCCGAGACGGAGTGTGCCGCCGATATCTTCAATGCCGTTTTTGTCCGGAAGAAGTGCGATAACCGGATAGGTGGTATTCGGATCGATTTCGATGCTGTTGGCATCGGCAAGTCCACAGACGTTGCGGGCAAACTCAATGATCGCGATCTGCATTCCAAGGCAAAGACCAAGATAAGGGATTTTGTGCTCACGAGCATACTTTGCAGCAACGATCATACCCTCGATACCACGGCTTCCGAATCCACCGGGAACGATGATTCCCTGCATCTGTCCGAGCAGGCCGTTTGCGGTTTCCTCGGTCAGATCTTCGGATTCAATCCAATTGATATCCACGGTCACATGCTCTGGGATACCACCATGCTTTAAGGCTTCGACAACAGAGATGTATGCATCGTGTAGTGCGGTGTATTTGCCGACGAGTGCAATCTTTACTTCCTTGGTCGGATGGCGAAGATCCTCCACCATCTGTTTCCAATCGGTAAGATCCGGCTCCGGGCAAGGGAGATTTAAGCATTCACATGCCACCTTGGCAAGGTTTTCCTTCTCCATTGCAAGCGGTGCTTCATATAAGTATTCGACATCCAGATTCTGCAGGACATGGGAGCTTGGAACATTGCAGAAAAGTGCGATCTTGTCCTTGATGCCCTGATCCAGCTCATGTTCGGAGCGGCATACGATGATATCCGGCTGGATGCCCATTCCCTGCAATTCCTTGACGCTCGCCTGCGTCGGCTTCGTCTTAAGCTCGCCGGATGCCTTTAAGTTAAGGAATCAATGTTACATGGCACAGGATCGCATTCTCATGTCCGACTTCATGCTGGAACTGGCGGATCGCCTCTAAAAATGGCTGGCTTTCGATATCTCCGACGGTTCCACCGACCTCGATGATGGCGACATGCATATCATCAGAGGTATAGTTGCGGTAGAAGCGGCTCTTGATCTCGTTGGTGATGTGTGGGATGACCTGAACGGTGCCACCGCCGTAATCGCCGCGGCGCTCCTTCTGTAAGACGGACCAATAAATCTTGCCGGTTGTCACGTTGGAATTCTGTGTCAGGCTCTCATCAATGAAACGCTCGTAATGTCCGAGATCAAGGTCGGTCTCAGCACCATCGTCCGTGACAAACACTTCGCCGTGCTGGATTGGATTCATCGTACCCGGATCGATATTGATATATGGATCAAACTTCTGCATGGTTACTTTGTAGCCGCGTGCCTTGAGCAGACGGCCGAGAGAGGCTGCGGTAATTCCCTTTCCGAGTCCGGAAACAACACCTCCTGTTACAAAAACGTACTTTACTGACATAACTGATTCCTCCTTAATAAAAATAAGTAAAAAAGGGCAAAGATCCCCTTGTGGGGGCGCCTTTGCCATAAATTGACACTATATATAATAAATTATACCACGTTCTTTACTTGTGGTAAAGAGATTGATTCTGGTAAGTTGGCTCACAGGTCAGATTGATTCCGAGCTTACGGAAGGTATTGATATCAACCTGGGAGAGAATTACGCTGGAATGTACCTCAGAACCCTTGAGATTCTGAAGCTGATCGATCGCACGCTTTGCCTGCTCATCGGTAGAAGCACAGATGGAGAGCGCGATCAGTACCTCATCCGTATGAAGGCGTGGATTCTTGTTGCCAAGGTGATTGACCTTCAATGTCTGGATCGGTCCGATGGTATCCGGGGAGATAAGCTGTACGTCATCTTCAATGCCCGCCATTGCCTTTAATGCGTTTAGGAGCATTGCGGAGGATGCACCAAGCAATGCACTGGTCTTACCCGTAATGATGCGCCCGTCCGGGAGCTCGATCGCAGCTGCCGGTTCTCCGGTCATCTCGGCCTTGATATTGGCAGCGGTTACAACAGGACGGTCTGCAATGGTAGTTCCGGCCTGCTTCATGAGAAGCTCGATTTTGTAAATCTGGTCATCGTCCGCAATTCCCTGACGCTTCTGGCAAAGCGTATTGTAATATCTGCGGATGATCTCCTGTTTGGATGCCTCGCGGGTTGCTTCATCATCAATGATCGCATAACCTGCCATATTGACACCCATATCAGTTGGAGACTTGTAAGGGCATTCGCCCATGATCTTTTCAAACATCGCGGACAGAACCGGGAAAATCTCAACATCACGATTGTAATTGATCGTTGTCTCACCATATGCTTCCAGATGGAATGGGTCGATCATATTGACATCATTAAGATCTGCGGTAGCGGCCTCATATGCGAGGTTGACCGGATGCTTGAGAGGAAGATTCCAGATTGGAAATGTCTCGTATTTTGCATATCCGGCTTTGATGCCGCGCTTGTATTCATGGTAGAGCTGGGAAAGACAGGTAGCCATCTTGCCGCTTCCCGGTCCAGGTGCTGTGATGACAACGAGAGAGCGGGAGGTCTCAATGTATTCGTTCTTTCCGTATCCCTCATCACTTACGATAAATGGAATATTGGATGGATATCCCGGAATAGAATAGTGACGGTACACTTTCATGCCAAGGGATTCCAGCTTCTTCTGATAGGCAATCGCACTTGGCTGTCCGGCAAAACGTGTCATGCAGACACTGCCGACATACAGACCATAGCTGCGGAATGCATCAATCAGGCGGAGTACGTCGAGATCATAGGTAATACCAAGATCCGAACGGACTTTATTCTTCTCAATGTCGGAGGCATTGATGACAATGACAATCTCAGCTTCGTCCTTAAGCTGGGAAAGCATGTTGATCTTCGAATCCGGCTTGAATCCCGGAAGAACACGTGAAGCATGATAATCATCAAACAGTTTGCCGCCGAATTCCAGATAGAGCTTACCGCCGAATGCGGCAATACGCTCCTTGATTTTTTCTGATTGGAGCTTTAGATATTTATCATTATCAAATCCGATGCGAGACATAAGTAATTTTTTTAACCTTTCCAAATCTGATACTTAAAAAAATAAAATACACTCAGTATCATACAAAAAAGAAAAAAGAAAAGCAACAAAAAAATAACCAAAATTAAATAGGGTATTTTATAAAAAGTTTAGAAAACACAGCAAAAGTTCACGAACATTCTGTTGCTTTTGGAAGTCTTTTTACATATAATAAGGATATTGTACGAAAAGACAAATGGAGGACTTATGGATAATCAAGGACCGAACAATTATAATAATAACCCATATAATAACGGAAACAATAATTCCGGTAACAATGGTGGCAATAACGGCAACAATAATGGGGACAACGGAAAGCGGAACAATCACAATGGACAGATGATCATGAGTATGATCATGATCTCGCTGATCGCGCTTTTTATTGTTTCACTGTTTTCAAACCGTTTTTCGGAGATGAGTTCCAAGGAAACCACCTATACAGAGTTTCTTCAGCAGTTGGATGCCCAGAATGTCAAGACGGTAGAGTTTGGCAATTATGAGATCAATTACACGCTTGTAAAGGATACCGCGCGGTATGAGATTACTTACTATACCGGAGCAATCAATGACCCGGATCTGATCGCGCAGCTTAAGAACTCCACGACTTCAGCAGGACAGCCGGTTGAGATCCGCGCAACGGTGCCGGACAACACCTCGACCTGGATCATGAATATTTTAAGCTTTATCATTCCACTCATTTTCCTCTGGATACTGTTTGGATTTCTGATGAAGCGCATGGGCGGCGGCGCTATGGGAATGGGCAAGTCCACTGCCAAGGTCTATACGGAAAAGACGACAGGCGTTACCTTTAAGGATGTAGCGGGGCAGGATGAGGCGAAGGAATCCTTACAGGAGGTTGTAGATTTCCTTCACAATCCGAAGAAGTATCGTGATATCGGAGCGAAGCTTCCGAAGGGTGCACTTCTTGTAGGGCCTCCGGGAACCGGTAAGACGCTTCTCGCCAAGGCAGTAGCAGGAGAGGCGCATGTACCGTTCTTATCCCTTGCCGGATCTGACTTCGTTGAGATGTTCGTCGGTGTCGGAGCTTCCCGTGTGCGTGACCTTTTTAAGGATGCAGAGAAGATGGCTCCGTGTATCATCTTTATTGATGAGATTGATGCAATCGGAAAGAGCCGTGACAGCCGTTTTGGTGGTGGCAATGATGAGCGTGAGCAGACATTAAACCAGCTTCTGGCTGAGATGGACGGATTTGATTCCTCCAAGGGAATCCTCATGATCGCGGCAACGAACCGACCGGAGGTATTGGACAAGGCATTGCTCCGACCGGGTCGTTTTGACCGACGGATCATTGTTGACAAGCCGGATCTGAAAGGCCGTCTGGAGACACTTAAGGTACATTCCAAGGACGTACACATGGATGAGACTGTTGATCTGGATGCACTTGCACTTGCAACCGCCGGGCTTGTCGGATCAGATCTTGCCAATATGATCAATGAGGCTGCTATTATTGCCGTAAAGAACGGCAGACAGTTTGTAAATCAGTCCGATCTGTTTGAAGCGTTTGAGCTTGTTGCGGTAGGCGGTAAGGAGAAGAAAGACCGCATCATGAGCGACAAGGAGCGCAAGATCGTATCCTACCATGAAGTCGGACATGCGCTTGTTTCTGCTTTGCAGAAGAACAGTGAGCCGGTTCAGAAGATTACAATCGTTCCGAGAACCATGGGCGCGCTTGGATATACGTTACAGACTCCGGAAGAGGAGAAGTACCTCCAGACAAAGGATGAACTGATTGCAAAGATCAATACCTACATGGCAGGACGAGCTGCAGAAGTGCTGGTATTCCATTCTGCAACGAGTGGCGCTGCCAATGATATTGAGAATGCAACGAAGATCGCCCGCGCTATGGTTACGATGTACGGAATGTCTGACAAGTTCGGCATGATGTGTCTGGCAACCGTAGAGAATCAGTATCTTGACGGAAGGGCAGGACTGATCTGTGGGGAAGAGACATCCGCAGAGATTGATAAGGAAGTCCTTTCTATTATTAATAAGGCATACGAAGATGCAACGAATATGTTGATCGAGAATCGGGCAATCCTTGACCGGATCGCAGAGTACCTCTATGAGAAGGAGACAATCACCGGTAAGGAATTCATGAAGATGTACCGTGAGATGAAGGGGTTGCCGGATGAGGACGAGAAGCCGGAGGAAGCCAAGGCGCAGGAAGCTGCAAAGAACGCACCGGCATCCGGGACACAGCAGACACCAGAGAATGCAGCAGTGTCAACGGCACAGCCGGTATCTGACAATGCACAAGAATCAGGGACGAGTGCCGAAGAAGTCTCCGATGATGACATTTTTGAAGAGTAGTATAAATCTATAAGTAAGTTGTGGAGGCCCTATGTTTGACCTGCAAGACGAATTAAGTAAACTCCCGGACCAACCGGGAGTTTATATTATGCATGACAAAAGCAACGCAATTATATATATAGGAAAGGCTGTCAGCCTGCGCAAGCGTGTGCATCAGTATTTCCAGCCGAGCCATGATGAGGGAATCAAAAAGAAACAGATGGTGGAGCATATTGCGTGGTTTGAGTATGTGATTACGGATTCAGAGCTGGAAGCGCTGATCTTAGAATGTAATCTGATCAAGGAACATCGCCCGAAGTACAATACCATGCTGCGTGATGACAAGACGTATCCGTATATCCGTGTCACGGTAAACGAGGCGTATCCGCGCATTTTATTTTCGCGGGAGCTGAAAAAAGACCGCTCCAAGTATTTCGGACCGTACACCAGCGCGGGTGCAGTCAAGGATACGATTGAATTATTAAATAAAATTTATCATTTACGGACCTGCAACCGCAGGCTGCCGGAGGATACCGGAAAGGATCGCCCGTGCCTGAACTATCATATCCATCAGTGCGCGGCACCTTGTCAGGGCTATATCAGCCGCGAGGAATACCGCACACAGGTGGACGGAGCGCTGGAGTTTTTAAATGGCAATTATGCTCCGGTGATCCGGGACTTGACAACGCGCATGACGGAGGCTTCCGATGCGATGGAGTTTGAGAAAGCGATAGAGATCCGTGAACTGCTAAACAGTGTAAAACAGATTGCGCAGAAACAGAAGATTACAAACAGTGATGCGGAGGACAGGGATATCATTGCAATCGCAAACGACGATATTGATGCGGTTGTGTCCGTGTTCTTTGTAAGAAGCGGAAAGATCATCGGAAGAGATCATTTTCATGTGCGTGTCGGAACGGAGGAGGAAAAGTCAAAGATTCTTACCGATTTTGTGAAACAGTTCTATTCCGGAACACCATTCATTCCGCGCGAGATCATGCTGCAGGAATCAATCGATGATATGGAGGTCCTTGAAGAGTGGCTGAGCAGCAAGAGGGGACGCAAGGTAAATATCCGCATTCCACAGAAGGGGATGAAAGAGCGCCTGGTGGAGCTTGCCGCAAAGAATTCCGACATGATCCTAAGCCACGACAAGGAGAAAATCAAACGTGAGGAGAGCCGTACAATTGGTGCGGTAAAAGAACTTGAAAGTATTCTGGGACTGAAAGGTCTTAACCGGATGGAGGCATATGATATTTCCAACATCAACGGATTCGAGACGGTTGGCTCCATGATCGTATTTGAGAAAGGCAAGGCCAAGCGCAGCGATTACCGCAAGTTCAAGCTGAAAACGATCACGGGACCAGATGATTATGCATCCATGCATGAGGTGCTGACACGGCGTTTCCAGCATGGCCTTAGGGAGCAGGAAGAGCTGAAGGAACGCAATCTGCCGGAGAATACAGGCAGCTTTAACCGGTTTCCGGATATCATACTGATGGATGGAGGCCGCGGTCAGGTCAATATCTGTCTTCAGGTACTTGAAGAGTTACATATCAATATCCCGGTATGTGGCATGGTAAAGGATGATAATCATAATACCAGAGGTCTTTACTACAATAATGTTGAGCTTCCAATCGACCGGCACAGTGAGGGATTTAAGCTGATCACGCGGATTCAGGATGAAGCGCACCGGTTTGCGATTGAGTTCCATCGGTCGCTGCGCTCCAAGTCGCAGGTGCATTCTGTTTTGGATGATATTGAGGGAATTGGACCGGCAAGGCGTAAGGCACTCATGCGCAGCTTTGCATCAATCGAGGACATCCGCAACGCTTCGGTGGAGGAGCTTGCAGCGGTAGATACCATGAATGCGCTCGCGGCGGAAGCGGTTTATCAATTTTTTCACAAGCCGGATTGAGTTTATTTGAATATCGAGTATAATATGTGATAGAAGGCAGATTTTTTGCTGCCGGCCAAAAGATTGGGGGAACGCTATGAGTACACCGGAAGTAAGTGTTGCAAAGATTGCAGAACTATTGGATTTAAAGAACTTTACATCGGATATCGACCTTAAGAAACACAAGATCCGAAGCAGTGATGTCAATCGGCCAGGAATGCAGATTGCAGGATATTTTGAACATTTCGAGGAGTCCCGTGTTGAGATCATCGGCAATGTAGAGTATTACTACATTAAGAATATGAGCGAGCAGGACCGCCTGCAGCGCTACCAGCAGTTCTTAACATATGATATTCCATGTATTATTTACTGCAGGGATCTTGAACCGGATGAGATGATGCTTCGGATGGCAGATGAGAAGCAGATCCCGATCCTTGGAACAGGTCGTCCGACTTCGGAGTTTACTGCGGAACTGATTTATTGTCTGGGTGAGCAGCTTGCTCCTTGCATTACCATACACGGCGTTCTTGTTGATGTATATGGAGAGGGACTTCTGATTACGGGCGAGAGCGGAATCGGAAAGAGTGAGGCGGCATTGGAGCTTATCCGAAGAGGCCACAGACTTGTTACCGATGATGTTGTTGAGATCCGGAAGGTTAACGAACATACGTTGATCGGAACCTCACCGGAAATCACAAGACACTTTATCGAGCTTCGAGGCATCGGTATCATTGATGTAAAGACTCTGTATGGTGTCGAGTGCGTAAAGGAGAAGCAGCAGATCGATCTGGTTATCAAGCTGGAGGATTGGCGTAAGGAAGCAGAGTATGATCGTTTGGGACTGGAAGAGGAGTATATTGAGTATCTTGGCAACAAGGTAGTCTGCCATTCGCTGCCGATCCGTCCGGGTCGTAATCTTGCAGTTATCTGTGAGGCTGCTGCGGTCAACCACAGACAGAAGAAGATGGGCTACAATGCGGCACAGGAACTGTACCGCAGAGTACAGGCAAATCTTGCAAAGGGCAATGAAGATGATGAGGCGTAGCATGCGGCAATAAGAAGCGTGGCTGCGGCACAATAATCTAATATATTACAGGAAACGGAGACTAAAAATGGAAAGAAAAAATGCATGGGAAAAATACCCGGAAGGAAAAAAGAGAGACGATGTTTTTGCTTTTGCGGAGGATTACCGCAAGTTTATTTCAAAATGCAAGACAGAACGTGAGTGTACCGCAGAACTTTATGCGCAGGCACTTGAGGCCGGGTTTGTAGATTTTGACAAGGCAGTAGAGGCAAAGAAAGCACTAAAGCCGGGGGCAAAGATTGTTGCCAACAATATGGGAAAGGGGCTGGCACTTTTTGTTATCGGAAAGCAGCCGCTTGAAGCCGGCATGAACATCCTTGGCGCACATATCGACTCCCCACGTATGGACTTAAAGCAGGTTCCGCTCTATGAAGATACGGAGTTTGCAATGCTTGACACCCACTATTATGGTGGTATCAAGAAGTATCAGTGGGTAACACTCCCACTTGCATTCCATGGAGTGATCTGCAAGAAGGATGGTACAACAGTTACTGTTAACATCGGTGACAAGCCGGAGGATCCGGTATTCGGTGTGTCTGATCTTTTGATCCACCTCTCAGCAGACCAGATGGAGAAGAAGGGAGCAAAGGTCATCGAGGGCGAGAACTTAGACCTTCTGATCGGAAGCATCCCGGCAGAGAAGAAAGAGGATGATGTGAAGGAACGCGTAAAGGCAAACATCCTTACGATCCTTGAGAAAACTTATGGCATCGATGAGGAGGATTTCCTCTCCGCAGAAATCGAGGTTGTACCGGCAGGCGATGCAAGAGATTACGGTTTTGACCGCAGCATGATCATGGGATACGGACATGATGACCGCGTATGCGCTTACCCGTCTTACCGTGCGATGCTTGAGGTAAAGAAGCCGGAGTACACCAGCGTATGCCTTCTTGTAGACAAGGAGGAGATCGGTTCTGTCGGCGCAAGCGGAATGCAGTCCAGATTCTTCGAGAACTGTGTTGCAGAGCTTGTCAACTTAACAGATGATTACAACGAACTTAAGGTAAGAAGAGCACTCAGGAACTCTAAGGTTCTTTCTTCCGATGTGTCAGCTGCATTTGATCCGAATTACCCATCTGTTATGGAGAAGAGAAACGCTGCATACTTTGGAAAAGGACTGGTATTCAACAAGTATACCGGATCAAGAGGAAAGTCCGGCTCCAACGATGCAAATGCGGAATATATCGCAAAGCTGCGCAATATTATGGATAAAAACGAGGTATCCTTCCAGACCGCAGAACTTGGAAAGGTAGATCAGGGCGGCGGCGGAACAATCGCATACATTCTGGCAAACTATGACATGAACGTAATCGACAGCGGTGTTCCTGTACTCAACATGCATGCACCTTGGGAGATTATCAGTAAGGTAGATCTGTATGAAGCGTTAAAGGGATATGTGGCATTCTTAAAGGAAGCATAATGAATCAATTATTTTATCAGGAATTACTGCAAAGCATTCCAAACCTTCCGATTTTTGTGGATGAGCCGATGAAAAAGCATACGACATTCCGGATCGGGGGAGAGGCTGATTATCTAATTACACCGGACAAAGAGCAGCTGCCACTTGTATTGCAGCTGGCAAAAAAGCATGATATTCCCATTGCCGTGATTGGTAATGGGAGCAATCTGCTTGTCAGTGACAGGGGCGTGCGGGGCGTAGTGCTGGAAATCTCAAAGTGCATGTCCGAAGTGACTGTAGATGGCAATTACATTGAGGCACAGGCAGGCGCTTTGCTTTCCAAAGTAGCGGCTGCCGCTGCGGAACATGGACTGTCAGGACTTGAATTCGCAGCCGGGATTCCGGGAAGCATCGGTGGAGCAGTCGTGATGAATGCGGGAGCCTATGGCGGGGAGATGAAGGATGTGCTGGTTTCGGTAAGCGTTCTGACACCGGAGGGCAGTCTGCTTACAATCCCGGCAGAAGATATGGAACTGTCATACCGCCATAGCTGTGTGCCGGAAAGAGGGTATATTGTTCTTGCTGCGCGTATGGCACTCCAGCCTGCAGCAAAAGAGGAGATACGTGCAAGGATGGCGGAGCTTAGAGAAAAGAGAGTCGAAAAGCAGCCACTCGAGTTCGCAAGCGCAGGCAGCACCTTTAAGCGGCCGGAGGGATATTTTGCCGGAAAACTTATCATGGATGCAGGGCTCCGGGGATACCGCGTCGGGGATGCACAGGTATCCGAAAAGCATTGCGGTTTTGTTATAAACCGGGGAAATGCAACGGCAGCTGATGTCATGCAACTGATCCGTGAGGTACAGCAAAGAGTACAGGAGCAGTTTCAGGTTGAACTCGAACCGGAAATTAAACAGATAGGAGAGTGGGAGTTATGAAGCTTGTGATTGTGACCGGTATGTCCGGTGCAGGAAGAAGTACGGCGATGAAGATGATCGAGGATATGGGCTTTTTCTGCATTGACAATCTTCCAATCCCACTTCTGGATAAGCTGGTAGAGCTGTCCGTAAATCTGGCAGAATTGCAGAAGGTGGCAATCGGTATCGATGTCCGAAACGGCAAAGGACTCAGCGGAATTAAGGATACCCTGGACCAGATGGATGCCAAGGGCATCGTATATGAGATTTTGTATATGGACGCGGAGGATGAGGTACTTTTAAAGCGCTACAAGGAGACAAGAAGAAATCATCCGCTTGCCGCAGGAGAGAGAATTGATAAGGGAATTCAGGAGGAGCGTAAGGAGCTTTCCTACCTGAAAAGCCGTGCAAAATATATCATCGATACGAGCCGCCTGCTGACGCGCGAGCTGAAGGTAGAATTAGAGAAGATCTTCGTACAGAATCAGGATTACAAGAATCTGTTCGTCACGATCCTTTCCTTTGGCTTTAAGTATGGAATCCCGGCAGATTCCGACATCGTGATGGATGTGCGTTTCCTGCCAAACCCATATTATGTGGAGGAGCTTCGCCCAAAGACCGGAAATGATCCGGAGATACAAAATTATGTCATGCAGTTTTCGGAGGCAAACGAATTTCTGGATAAGCTCGAGGACATGATCAATTTCCTGATCCCCAATTACATATCAGAGGGAAAAAACCAGCTGGTTATTTCAATAGGCTGCACGGGGGGCAAGCACCGCTCCGTAACACTTGCCAACGAGCTTTACAAGAGGCTGGACGGCAAAAATGATTACGGACTTAAAGTAGAACACCGCGATATCGGAAAGGATGCGCAAAGAGGAAAATAACATGTCTTTTTCAAGCGACGTAAAAGAAGAACTGGCAAAGCAGTTCTCCAAGAGCAGACATTGCCAGATCGCAGAGCTGGCGGGAATGCTCGAACTTGATGGCTGGGCGAATGAAAAGGGGACGGCTCTTGACCTGCATTCTGATAATTTCATGCTCATTCAGAAGTATGCACTTTTGATGAAGCAGATCTTTGCAGTGGATATTCATTATCCACTCGGACCGGAGGATGTAAAACGCGTTTTGGAGACGCTCAAATGGAAACCGGAACAGGTAGGGAGCGACCGGGCGAGCAGTCTGCTGCTCCAGAATACCTGTTGCCGCAGAGCCTTTATCAGAGGGGCTTTTCTGGCGGCGGGATCGATCAGTGATCCGAATAAGTCCTATCATTTTGAAATTGTGTGCACTTCCATGCCGCAGGCTGTGCAGTTGCAGGAAATTATGTCCGGTTTTGAGACTGAGGCGAGAATTGTTGAACGCAAGGGTCATTATGTGGTATACATAAAGGAAGGCTCCCAGATCGTGGATATGCTCAATGTCATGGAGGCGTATGTCTCTTTGATGAAGCTGGAGAATGTCCGTATCTTAAAGGAGATGCGCAACTCAGTAAACAGAAAGGTAAACTGTGAGACAGCAAATATCAGTAAAACGGTAAATGCGGCAGTCAAGCAGATAGAGGATATTACCAGAATCCGTGATGAAATCGGGTTTGACAATCTGCCTGACCATCTGCGCGAGATGGCGTTGCTGCGCCTGGAACATCCGGATGCACCGCTGAAGGAATTGGGAAATTATCTGGACCCTCCGGTTGGAAAATCGGGTGTGAACCATCGACTTCGGAGGCTGTCAGAGATCGCAGACAGTCTATGAGAAAGGAAGACTACTATGAAAAAAGAAATCACGGTAAAAGCGTCTTCGGTGCTGGAGGCAAGACCGCTCGCAGAGCTTGTGGCGCTTGCGGGAAAGTATAAAAGCAGCATCCGTATCACCATGGACGACCGTACGGTCAATGCAAAAAGCATCATGGGAATCATGGGCTTGGGATTAGACACCGGTAAACAGATTGTCCTTGAGGCAGAGGGAGACGATGCCAAAGAGGCGGTCGAGGCGATGGAGGAGTTTTTGACAACATGAGCGAGAAAGTTCTTTTCATTTTTAATCCACACTCCGGTAAGGGGCTTATCCGGGAGGATCTGCTGGACATCATTGATACAATGGTAAAGGCAGGGTTTGATCTTACGGTATATACAACACAGTCACAGGGAGACGCGATCCACAAATTGGAACAGGATGCCGGCAAGTTTGACCGCATCATCTGTAGTGGCGGTGATGGAACCCTGGATGAGGTGGTAACCGGCATTATACGAAGTGGTGCAAATGTGCCAATCGGATACATCCCGGCGGGAAGCACAAATGATTTCGCAAATTCACTGGGGATTCCGAAGGAAATGCGCCTTGCAGCACAGACTGCTGTCGCAGGAACCCGGTTCCCGTGTGATGTGGGATACTTTAATGGGGATACATTTGTGTATGTAGCGGCGTTCGGATTGTTTACGGAGGTATCCTACAAGACATCCCAGCAGATGAAGAATGCTCTAGGACATGTGGCATATATCCTTGAGGGCGTCAAGCATCTGCATGATATCCCATCCTGCCAGATGCAGGTGGAGTATGACGGACAAGTTATCCAGGATACATTTATCTTCGGAATGGTCACCAATTCCATATCGGTAGGTGGATTTAAGGGGATTACGGGAAGTGATGTCAAACTGGATGATGGTGTATTTGAAGTGACATTGATCAAGAATCCCAAGAATCCGATCGAACTCAATGAGATCCTTGCATGCCTGACCAACCTGATCGATGACTCGGATCTGATCTATACTTTTAAGACAAATGAGATTCATTTTACATCAAAGGAAGAGGTTGCGTGGACGCTGGATGGAGAGTTTGGCGGAAAACATGACGCTCTTGTTATTAAGAATCTCAAACAGCGTGTCAACATTTTGGTGTAAAGGACTTTATTTTTACAAATAATTGATATATAATCTAACTAACTTATGATTAGGAGGTTTGCAATATGTTAGTATCTGCAAAGGAAATGCTTGAAAAGGCAAAAGCCGGCCACTATGCAGTAGGCCAGTTCAATATCAACAACTTAGAGTGGACCAAGTCTGTTTTACTTACCGCACAGGAATTACAGTCACCGGTTATCCTTGGTGTATCTGAGGGTGCAGGAAAGTACATGACCGGTTTCAAGACCGTAGCTGCTATGGTTAAGGCTATGGATGAGGAACTTGGAATCACTGTTCCGGTTGCTTTACACTTAGACCACGGAACATACGAAGGATGCTATAAGTGCATCAAGGCTGGATTCACTTCCATCATGTTTGATGGATCTCATTATCCGATCGAAGAGAACATTGCAAAGACGAAGGAACTTGTTGCAGTAGCACATGGTCTTGGAATGTCTATCGAAGCAGAAGTTGGTTCTATCGGTGGAGAAGAGGATGGCGTTATCGGTATGGGTGAGTGCGCAGATCCGAACGAGTGCAAGATGGTTGCAGACCTTGGCGTAGATATGCTTGCAGCTGGTATCGGTAATATTCACGGAAAGTATCCGGCAAACTGGGCAGGACTTAGCTTCGAGACTCTTGATGCTATCCAGCAGAAGACCGGTATCATGCCACTTGTACTTCACGGCGGCACAGGTATCCCGGCAGATATGATCAAGAAAGCAATTGACCTCGGCGTTTCTAAGATCAATGTTAATACAGAGTGCCAGTTATCTTTCGCAGAAGCTACACGTAAATATATCGAGGCAGGCAAGGATTTAGAGGGCAAGGGATTTGATCCTCGTAAGCTTCTTGCTCCTGGTGCAGAGGTAATTAAGGCTACTGTTAAAGAGAAGATGGAATTATTCGGATCAGTAGGTAAGGCTTAATCTGGCATTAGCTGATAAGAAAATATAAGAAGACCAAGACCTTGCAGGACGGAGCAATCCGTTCTGCGAGGTCTTTTTGCTTTTTGGGGGGGGGATGTGCTCTGCGTGGATCCGCCTGCTTTTGAATGTAAGGCGGAAAAGCTGCTGTGGTGGTTCTGCAATAGCGGCAGGAGGAATACAAATGGTAAGGGAGACAGCATCCACCTACACATTTTCTTATATTATTAAGAAGAATATTTAAATTATAAGATATATTGAAATACTTGACTTAATTTCGTAAAGTTTATAGAATTGCTATCAGATAGATTGATTGTGAAAGGAAGATAACGGAATGAACGAAAAAGAGTACTTCAATGTGGCTGACATTTTCGGAGAGAATGTGTTCAATGATACCGTAATGCAGACCAGACTCCCAAAGAAGGTCTATAAGAAGCTGCATGATGTGATCGAGCAGGGAGGGGAGCTTGACCTTGAAACTGCTGACGTGATTGCACATGAGATGAAAGAATGGGCGATCGAAAAGGGGGCAACCCACTATACGCATTGGTTCCAGCCGCTTACCGGATTTACCGCGGAAAAGCATGATTCATTTATTTCTGCTCCGATGGAAAACGGAAAGGTACTTATGAGTTTTTCCGGAAAGGAACTGATCAAGGGAGAGACGGATGCATCCTCATTCCCGTCCGGAGGTCTTCGCGCAACGGTTGAGGCGAGAGGATACACAGCGTGGGATTGTACTTCACCGGCGTTTGTACGTCAGGATGCTGCGGGAGCAACCCTGTGCATCCCAACAGCGTTCTGCTCTTATACAGGGGAAGCGTTAGACCAGAAGACACCTCTGCTTCGTTCCATGGAGGCAATCAATGAACAGGCACTGCGTCTGCTCCGGTTGTTCGGCAACACTACATCAAGCAAAGTTACACCATCGGTAGGGGCGGAACAGGAGTATTTTATTATCGACCGCGAGAAGTATCTGCAGCGCAAGGATCTTGTCTTTGCGGGACGCACGCTCTTTGGGGCGATGCCGCCAAAGGGACAGGAGATGGACGATCACTATTTCGGAACGATCCGGGAACGTATCGCCGCATATATGAAGGATGTTAACATTGAACTGTGGAAGCTTGGCGTAGCTGCCAAGACACAGCACAATGAGGTGGCTCCAGCACAGCATGAGCTTGCACCGATCTATGCACAGTGCAATGTGGCGGTGGATCACAATCAGCTTATCATGGAGACACTTAAGAAGGTTGCAGGGCGTCACGGACTGCATTGCCTGCTGCATGAGAAGCCGTTTGCGGGTGTAAACGGTTCCGGAAAGCACGATAACTGGTCACTCACTACAGATGACGGAATCAATCTGCTAGAGCCGGGGGATACTCCGCATGAAAATATCCAGTTTCTGCTGGTACTGACCTGCATCCTAAAGGCAGTTGACGATCATGCGGCTTTGCTTCGCGCATCGGCAGCAGATGTTGGAAATGATCACCGCCTCGGAGCAAACGAGGCACCGCCAGCAATTATCTCTGCATTTCTGGGAGAACAGCTGGAGGATGTCATCGAGCAGCTTGTAAGCACCGGTGCCGCAACACACAGTCTGACAGGAAAGCGGTTAGATACCGGCGTAAAGACACTTCCGGATTTTATGAAGGATGCGACAGACCGCAACCGCACCTCGCCGTTTGCTTTTACCGGTAATAAATTCGAGTTCCGCTCTGTCGGCTCCCAGGATTCGGTTGCACAGGCGAATGTTGTCCTTAACACTATCGTTGCAGAGGCGTTCTGCGAGGCCTGTGACGAGCTTGAAAAGGCGGAAGATTTCTCTCTTGCAGTACATAATCTGATCAAGAAATATGCGACAGAGCATCAGCGGATCATCTTTAACGGAGATGGATATTCCAAGGAATGGGTAAAGGAGGCTGAACGTAGAGGACTTCCGAACCTTAAATCCATGGTGGATGCAATACCTGCATATCTGGATCCGAAGAGCGTGGCAGCATTTGAGAAGTTTGGCGTGTTCACAAAGGCAGAGCTGGAATCCCGTGTGGAGGTGGAATATGAGACTTACGCGAAGTCCATCAACATTGAGGGAAGGGCAATGATCGATATTGCAAGCAAGCAGATCATTCCGGCAGTCATCAAATATACAACGATGCTTGGCAATTCACTTGCCACGGTAAAGAATGCGTGCCCGGATGCAGACGTCAGTGTACAGACAGAGCTTCTTCTTGAGACTAGTGCGCTTTTGTCTGACACGAAGGTTGCACTTGCAAAGCTTACCGATGTTGTGGATCAGGCGAAGAAAATGCCGCGTGGCAAGGAGCAGGCAGTATTCTTCCATGAAAAGATCGTTCCTGCAATGGCGGAACTGCGAAGCCCGGTGGATGCATTGGAGATGATTGTCGATAAGGAGATGTGGCCGATGCCAAGTTATGGCGATCTGCTATTCGAAGTATCTGCCTTATAGATAAAATAACCAAAATTGTACAAAAATTTAAAATATATAAGCAGTTTTTGCACAAAACTTAATTTTTTGCAAAAAGGGGCTTGCATTTTGAAAGTGTATGGAGTATCTTAAATGCAAGCAAATAAGAAATGACTTGAACGAAGGCGTTCCAACAGGAGTTGGAATGCCTTCTTTTGTTATAGTCAAAAAGAAAGGGGATTTGAAAATGAGTGAACAGGAATACTTCAACGTAGCAGACATTTTCGGCGAAAATGTATTCAACGACGCAGTGATGCAGGAACGGCTTCCAAAGAAGGTTTACAAGAAGCTCCATGAGGTTATGGACGAGGGAAGTGGACTTGACCTTGAGACCGCGGATGTGATCGCACATGAGATGAAGGAGTGGGCAATCGAGAAAGGGGCAACCCATTACACGCATTGGTTCCAGCCACTTACCGGAGTTACCGCAGAGAAGCATGATTCCTTTATTACTTCACCGATGCCAAGCGGCAAGGTGCTGATGAGCTTTTCCGGCAAGGAACTCATCAAGGGAGAGCCGGATGCGTCCTCCTTCCCATCCGGTGGACTTCGCGCAACCTTCGAGGCCAGAGGATATACAGCCTGGGATTGTACTTCACCAGCTTTTGTAAGACAGGATGCCGCAGGTGCAACACTTTGCATCCCGACCGCGTTCTGCTCCTACACAGGTGAGGCACTCGATCAGAAGACACCGCTTCTTCGTTCGATGGAAGCCATTAACGATCAGGCACTCCGCCTGTTAAAGCTGTTTGGCAACACAACCTCCAAGAAGGTTACCCCTTCCGTTGGACCGGAGCAGGAATACTTCATCGTAGACCGCGAGAAATATTTAAAGAGAAAAGACCTGATCTTCACCGGACGTACCTTATTTGGAGCAATGCCTCCAAAAGGACAGGAGATGGACGATCATTACTTCGGAGCAATCCGTGAGCGGATTGCCGCTTACATGAGAGATGTCAACAAGGAACTCTGGAAGCTCGGTGTATCTGCAAAGACACAGCACAACGAAGTAGCACCGGCACAGCGTGAGCTGGCTCCGATCTACGCAGAGTGCAATGTCGCAGTTGACCACAACCAGCTTACCATGGAGACATTAAAGAAGGTTGCCGGACGTCACGGCTTACAGTGCTTACTGCATGAGAAGCCATTCGCAGGTGTAAATGGTTCCGGAAAACACAACAACTGGTCCATTACCACAGATGATGGAATCAATCTGTTAGATCCGGGTGAGACGCCACATGAGAACCTTCAGTTCCTGCTGGTACTTACCTGTGTATTAAAGGCAATTGATAAACATGCTGCACTCCTTCGTGCGTCAGCGGCTGATGTAGGAAACGATCACAGACTTGGAGCAAATGAGGCACCGCCGGCAATCCTCTCCGTTTATCTCGGCGACCAGCTTGGGGATGTCATCGATCAGCTTGTAAGCACAGGAGCTGCAACACACAGCCTTGAGGGTGCAAAGCTTGAGACCGGTGTTAAGACTATCCCGGATTTCATGAAAGATGCAACCGACCGTAACCGTACTTCACCGTTTGCATTTACCGGAAATAAGTTTGAGTTCCGTATGGTTGGCTCACAGGATTCCGTGGCACAGCCGAACATCGTATTAAATACCATTGTCGCAGAGGCATTCTCCGATGCATGCGATATATTGGAAAAGGCAGATGATTTTGAGACTGCCGTACATGATCTGATCAAGGAACAGGCAATCGCTCATCAGAGAGTGGTATTCAACGGAAACGGTTACTCCGATGAATGGGTTGAAGAAGCAGCAAGACGTGGACTTCCGAATATCAAGTCCATGGTAGAAGCAATCCCGGCATATATCGCTCCGGAATCTGTTGCAGCATTTGAAAAATTCGGCGTATTTACCGAGACAGAGCTTAAATCCCGTGTTGAGATCGAGTATGAGACCTATGCAAAGACCATCAACATTGAGGCAAAGGCAATGATCGATATTGCAGGAAAGCAGATCATTCCGGCAGTCATCAAGTATACGACAGAGCTTGCAACTTCACTTTCCGCAGTTAAGAGCGCCTGTGAAGCTGCTGATGTAAGTGTACAGACTGAACTTTTGGAAGAGACTTCCGCATTGTTATCTGACACCAAGGTTGCACTTGCTAAGCTGGAAGACCTTGTAGCTGAAGGTGGCGCAATGGAAGAAGGCAAAGAGCAGGCTGCTTACTATCATGATGAAGTTACCGTTGCAATGGAAGCACTCCGTGCACCGGTTGATAAGCTTGAGATGATTGTTGACAAGGAACTTTGGCCAATGCCATCTTATGGCGATTTACTCTTTGAAGTATAAGGGAATGTAAAAACAATAAATAAAGAGACATTTTTTCGAACCACGAAGCTGTGGAAATTGGGGAAATGTCTCTTTTTTTATAAGAAAAACTAGGAGGAAAAGATTATGACACAAGAGATTTTGGACGCAATTAATGAAAACCTGTTTGCTGTCTGGTTTTTGATCGGCGCCGCATTGGTATTCTGGATGCAGGCAGGATTTGCGATGGTAGAGGCAGGATTTACCAGGGCAAAGAACACAGGTAACATTCTTATGAAGAACCTTATGGACTTCTGTATTGGTACGATTACATTTATACTGATCGGATTCTCTTTCCTGCTCGGAGAGGATCTTCTTGGATTCATCGGAAAACCGGGGCTGGATGTATTTACTGCGTATGCAAATTTTGATTGGTCAAATTTTGTATTTAACCTTGTATTCTGCGCAACGACAGCAACCATCGTATCCGGAGCAATGGCTGAGAGAACCAAGTTCTTATCTTACTGCATTTATTCCGCTGTAATCTCCGCATTGATCTACCCAATCGAGGCTCATTGGATCTGGGGCGGCGGCTGGCTTGCACAGATGGGATTCCATGATTTCGCAGGTTCCTGCGCAATTCACATGGTTGGTGGTACATGTGCTCTTATCGGAGCAAAGCTTCTTGGACCAAGAATTGGTAAGTTTGGATATGACAAGGACGGAAAAGTATGTAAGGTCAATGCAATTCCGGGACATAATATCACCGCAGGTGCGTTAGGATGCTTTATCCTCTGGTTCGGCTGGTATGGCTTTAACGGCGCAGCTTGTACCTCTGTTTCACAGCTTGGCTCTGTATTTCTTACCACAACAATGGCACCTGGAGTAGCAACTGTTGTATGTATGATCTTTACCTGGATCAAATATGGCAAGCCGGATGTATCTATGTGTCTGAATGCTTCCCTTGCCGGACTTGTAGCAATCACCGCTCCGTGTGATGTAACGGATGCACTTGGTTCTATCATTATCGGCGCTGTTGCAGGATTATTGGTATGCTTTGGCGTATGGCTTCTTGACTATAAACTTCATGTAGATGATCCGGTTGGTGCAGTAGCTGTTCACTTTATGAACGGTATCTGGGGAACCATCGCAGTTGGTCTTTTCGCAACCGATACAGCACCGGGATATTCTATCGCAGATGCAAACGGAAACGTAATGAAAGGCTTGTTCTACGGCGGCGGCTTTAAACTTCTCGGAATCCAGTTACTTGGTGTAATTACAGTAATGGCATGGGCAGTTGTTACGATTACAATCGCATTTTTGATCATCAAAGCAACTGTCGGTCTGCGTGTATCTGAGGAAGAGGAAATCACAGGTCTTGATATTACCGAGCATGGTCTTTCCTCTGCTTATGCAGGATTCTCCATCATGGATGTATCTGATTCTACCATGTCTGTAAACGAGAACACAGATCTTGGTGTAGATGATTACGACTCTGCTTCCGAAGCAAAGAAGGCAGCAGCAGTTCCGGTTGTCTCTACAGCAGTACCTTCCGCAACAACCGGTATTTACAAAGTTGTTATCATTGCAAAGCTAAGCCGCTACGACAAGCTTCGTAAGGCACTCAATGATCTTGGTGTAACCGGTATGACCGTAACACAGGTTATGGGCTGTGGTGTACAGAAGGGATCAGGCGAGAAATACCGTGGTGTTGAGATGGATGCAACCTTGCTTCCGAAGGTTAAGATGGAAGTTGTTGTAAGCAAGATCCCGGTTGAGGATGTAGTTGATGTAGCAAAGAGAACACTTTATACAGGACATATCGGAGATGGCAAGATCTTTGTATATGATGTTGCAAAAGTTGTTAAAGTACGTACCGGAGAAGAGGGATTTGCCGCTCTTCAGGACGTCGAATAATTTGCACTAATCCTAAGTGGTTAGTGAATCTAATCCCCTTAGATGTTAATATACATTAGCATGGAAAGACCCCGGACTATCCGGGGTTTTTTCATGTTTATAAAATGAATAATATTTATGTGCCAGACATTCATAAAGTGTGCTAAAATGTAAGAAAATGAACAGAAAACGGGGGCAGACGATGGACGATGGACGATAAACAACTGAAACTAGAAAACTATATAAAGGCGAATCAGAATGCAAAGAAAGGGCAGATCGTATTTGCGGGATCTTCTTTGATGGAAATGTTTCCGATCAACGAGCTGCTTAAGGAACACAACGACCCGACAATCATCTATAACCGCGGAATTGGGGGATATATCTCAGAAGAGCTTCTTGCACATGTAGATGCACTTGTTACGGATCTTGCGCCGCGCAAGGTATTTATCAATATCGGAACAAATGATCTGAGCAGGGCGGATTTTCCGATCAGCGCCCTCATGGAAAATTACGACAAGATCCTTACAGAGATTGAGGACAATGTGCCGGGGGTACAGATCTACCTGATGGCATATTATCCGATCAATTATGAGGCGGCGGAAGAGTATATGAAGCCGTGTCTTAGGGTGCGGACAAACGAGAAGATCAACGAGGCAAATAAAGCTGTAGAGAAGCTGGCAGAGGCACATAAGCAGCGTTACATCGACGTAAACCGCAACTTAAAGGATGAGCACGGCCGCCTGAAAGCGGAATACACAATTGAAGGTATGCATATCAAAAAGGAAGGATATGCAGCAATCTACGAGGATGTAATGCGTTATGTAAAGGAATAGGGCTACGAGAGCTTCTGCTCAAATTCATCGACCGGGACCGGCTTGGAATAGTAATATCCCTGTATGAGGTTACAACCGATGGAGGTTACGAAATCAAGCTGCTCCCGCGTCTCAACTCCCTCAACAATGATGCCCATGTGGAGATTTTTGATCATGCGGACAATATCATTTAAGATCATCTTGCTGCGCTCAATATGATCGGTCTGGCTTAAAAATCCCATATCGATCTTGATAACATCGGTTTCCATATCCTTTAGTGAATTTAGAGAAGAATATCCACTTCCAAAATCATCAATCTCAACAATAAAGCCATAGGCACGCAGCTTGCTTAAGGTGTCATTTTGCTGTTCCTTTGAGCGGGACAGCACCGTCTCTGTAACCTCAATCTTGAGATTCTTCGGAGAAATCTGATATTTTTCCACAAGAGAAGTAAAGGTCTGATATAGGTCAACATGGTAGAAATCATGTCCGGATACATTGACGGATATATACAGATCCTCGCGTCCGCGCTGCTTCCAGGCAAAGAGTTTCTGGGCAGCCTGCTCCCATATGTATGCATCAACCTTGGTGATTACTGCGGACTCCTCGAGAACCGGAATGAAATCGCCAGGGGAGATCATGCCCCGCTCCGGATGGATCCAGCGCACCAGAGCCTCAGCACCGAGCCATTTCCCGGTGGATGCATCTACCTGCGGCTGCAGGAACATTACGAACTGGTGACTGCTCAGTGCAGAATCCATTTCGTCAAGAATCCAGCGTTTGCGGCGGGTATTTTCCGATAGCTGCGGGGAATAATAACCGAGCACAACGGAATAGTCATGTTTAATCTGCTCAATGACAAGCTTTGCCTTGTCACACATGTTAGAAACCGGCTCATTGTGGTCTGTGACCGGATAAACGCCGGCGTTCATATATATTTTGTATTGGGAGTTACCAAACTCCTGCCGCATCTGTGCGATACATTGATCAAAGAGTTCTTCTTTAAAATTCTGCTTTCTTGCTAAAATCGCAAATTCATCGTCCGCAACCCGCCCGTAAACAGAGCCAGGACTGCATATGGAGCGCAGAATGGCAGCTTCCCGCTTCAACACATTGTCCCCCATCTCTCTTCCGAACAATTCGTTGTAGAATTTAAAACCGTAAATATCGCTGACAATGAGCAGATAATCGGTGTCAGGGTGTTCCCGCAGCTCTTTTTGGACCGTCTGGAAAAAATAAGTCTGGCTGTATATGCCGGTCAGCTGGTCGTGGGTCATCTGATAAAGAGCTTCCCTGCGCGCCTGAACCTCCTCGGTAACATTGTGAAACTCAAAGGAGTATCCGACAATTTCCTTGCCTGCAAGCAGGCGGCGGATCACGATATTGTAGATGGAGGTACTGCCATCGGCCAAAACCGGAGTTTCCTGATAAGACATATCGTTGCGGCCGGAGCGCACCATCTCGGAAAGGGCTTTGTGAAACAGCTCTTGAATATCAGCGTGACTCTCTAACCACTCGCCGGACTTGTTACGGTAGATCTGTACAAGCTCATGGTCGAATACGTAAATGGCGGAGGCCGACTCGGTTACAATCAGATTCCGGGCCTGATTGCGGACCAGGTGCGGAACATAGCTGTACGACAGATAGCAGATCAGATTGGCAGCAAGGCTGTAAAAGTATGCACCGAGATCCAGGTCGGAATGAGACAGATTGTTGATGCTTGCGGCAAGCAGTGAAAGTGTGGTGGTCAGAAAGATAATGGAAAATTTCTCTCTGGTAAAGCGGTCAAAAGAGAAGATGGTGCGCTTTATCAGCGGATAAATGACCAGACACACTAAAAGCATACATGCTGTCATATGAATATAGAACAGTGGGCGCAGATTGACAGTTTTATAGATGCGCATTCCCCATGCAGATAAAGGCTCAACATCGAAGTATAACGGATAAAATGTATTGACTGTAAGGAGCACTCCGTCTATGCAGCCAAAGATTGAAAATGCACACCTGACAGCAGGAACCTCGTCAAAGACCTGTGTATATTTCTGGATGAAGATAACCATTGTAATAAGAAGAAAGTACAGGCATACGGAATAAAAGCTCATCAGAAACCGGATAAGGGGGAGGCTTGCAGTGTGAAAGAGCAACAGCTGTAAAGCACACGTAACAATAACAACAACCATCATGAACAGCGCATGGATGCTGATATCGTCCTTGTGAATATGTACGCTATGAAGATTCCAACAGGCAAAAAGTATAAGTGCAATCAATGAAATCGACAAAAACAGGTGCATGATTCTCTCCTTTGTAAAATAGTGATAGTTCTTCTTTTATTTTACACAAAAAACGTGCAAAAGAATAGTCTAGACAGTCGCCTTGGATGATTCTGCCTTCCGATAGAATTCAAGGGAGGCAAAAGGAATCTTTGCGTCATTGCACAGGCTGACGATTATTCTGTCCGGGTAAGAGGCCACATATGGATGCAGCAGATCTCCAAGGTGAGCCTGATTGCGGTATTCCACACGGAAAGATGCAACAGGGAAATCGTTTGGAAGATATGCCTGTGCGACCATAATGTACTTGCCGTTGTTCATGTGATGGTTTGTATCTAAAAAATAGCGCTGTACCGGAATCGGTTCCTCAGGAACGGCATCTTCCGGAAGCAGGATCTTGCGGTTGGTCTTTTCCATTGCAAGCGGAGTGCCAAGCTCATAGCGGCCGCCGATATCGGCAGGAATGCGGGTTGGCTTTCCGGTGGCAAGATCTACAAGAACCCAGAGGGAATCCGCACATGCGATGCAATTTCCTGCGTCATCCTGCATTGCGTAATTGCGGGAGCCGAACATTCCTTTCAGGTTGTACGGGAACGTCTGGATCCGGATATGTTCTCCGAGGCGCGGAAGGCGCTCAATGCTGACATGATAGGAGACCACGACCCAGCCGACTTTGTGCTCATTTAAATAGTCAACGCCGATGCCAAGATCCTCAGACTGAAAGGTACTGCAGTCCTGAAAATAATCAATCAGTCCCAAAACAGTCAGATTCTGGTTGGAATCGACCTCACTGTAACGGACTCTGCTGTCAAATTCGTACATTTACATTTCCTCACTTTACTTAAAAATTCTCCGCAGCCGCGAAAAATGCTGCATCTAACATAATAAAACCTATCTCTATGCGCTTTCCCTTTTGAAAAAAGCGATTCCGCAAAAATTGCAGAAATTCTTTCAACCGTTCCGGCGGTGATCAGGTTGTGTCTTATATTGGCTTTGACACTCCCTGCCCGGCTGTTGCGCGGTAGGCGGACTTTTCTGTCGGCCTTCCTAGTTTTTCTAAGGCAGGCGGCCTTGCGAAGTTGTTATTAGGAGCATGCTCCTCAAAACTCGCGCCAAGGTTATTTCATTTATATATGTTACGAGCTCAGACAGTCGTCGCATGCTCCCATTTCGCGCGGCCCGCCTGCCAAGAAAAACACGAAAGCCCTCAGAAGAAAAGTCCGTCTATCCGCGAACAGCCGGGCGGGAGTGCTCAAACCTATAGAAGACAGAACTTATAAATAAACCGCCGGAACGGTTGAACTAGAATTTCACAATTTGCAGCGGTGCTTTTCTGCAAAAGGGAACGCGCAGAGAAGATGGTGTTGTTATGCTGGATGCGAATATATTGGTTCGCAACTGCCTGCGAAAAGGGCTTAAAGGAGAATTGGCTGCTTGTCAATGACTCCGTAGGCGACTTTATCCTGCCAGGAGAGAAGGGCTGTGCCATTTGTAACCTCTGTGACAACCTTCTGTATTGCATCCTTTTGGAGGATGGGAACGAGTACCTCAAAGGTAACATCTGCACCGTAGTCGGAGCTTAGGATGCAAAGCTGCTGCTGCCCGAACAGATATTGTAATTTCCCAACACCGTTGTAGTCTGTGCGGATCGACAGCCGGTACCCTTCCTGGCGCTCTAAAATGTGACAGGCATCAAGACCGGCGTGGACTGCGGCCTGATAGGCTCTGACAAGACCACCGGTGCCAAGGAGGACGCCACCGAAGTAGCGGGTGACAACAACGGCAAGATTGGTAAGATTCTCCTTCAGCAGGACATCCAGCATGGGACGTCCTGCAGTCTGGGCGGGTTCACCGTCATCGGAACAACGCGTCAGCTCCTGACGCATACCAATGACGTATGCCGAACAGTTGTGCCGTGCGTCCCAGTATTTCTTCTTCATTTCGTTGATAAAATCAGCAGCCTCTTCCTCGGAGGTTACTGCGCGGACGGTTGCGATAAAGCGTGACTTTTTTTCGACAATCTCTCCTTCGCCGGCCTTGTATATGATGCGGATATTTTCGTCTGCACTGTTTGCCATAAATTCCCTCTTTGCTTTATAAAATGTATATTTTTCCCAGAAATTGTGCATACCCATACTGTTGTGGGCAGCCCAGCTTACAATGGTCGAAATCAGTACTATAATACCACAACAGCAGGAGTGGTTTCAAATTTTTCTTCCTATTTTACAGATACTTTGCTATAATGAGCGAAAGCGAATGGACTCGCTTATTGTTTTTTTGCGGTAAAATCTGCAATGTACATAAGAAGAATACATAGGGATGTTTTTAAGGAGGCCGAATATGAATTACGGAAAAAGAGCCGCCAGACGTCGCCAGCAGGAGATCGACGCTACCGGCACAAAGATTCGTAAGAAGATTGGCGTGATCATCCGGAAAATGATACTGGTTTGCCTTTTGCTTGTGGCAGTGATAGGTGTCAGTGCCGGAATCGGAGTATGGAAAGGAATCATTGATTCCGCTCCGGATATATCTGCAATTGATGTTGTACCAACCGGATATTCCACAACTGTTCTTGACAGTAAGGGGAATCAGGTCGCAACGCTTGTTGCAGCGGGGGCCAATCGAAAGTATGTTACAATTGATGAAATACCTTTGAACCTGCAGCATGCGGTTGTTGCAATTGAGGATGCGCGTTTTTATGACCATAACGGAATTGATATCAAGGGTATCTTCCGTGCCTTGGCAAAGGATATCGCTACGATGAGCACAAAGCAGGGCGCCAGCACGATCACGCAGCAGCTGATCAAGAACAGCATTCTGGAGAAGACGTGGATCAGTGAGAGTTCGCTGATCGAAAGCGTTCAGAGAAAGGTGCAGGAGCAGTATCTTGCGGTTAAGCTGGAGCAACAGGTCAGCAAGACCTGGATTCTGGAGGAGTATCTTAATACAATCAACCTCGGAGCCAATACACTTGGTGTTCAGGCAGCATCGGAGCGCTATTTCGGGAAGGATGTCTCCGAGCTTACACTTTCGGAATGTGCGGTTATAGCAGGAATTACCAAGAATCCGTATGGTTATAATCCGATCCGCTTCCCGGAGAAGAATAAGGAACGTCAGGTTGAAGTACTGACCAAGATGAAGGAACAGGGGTACATCTCGCAGGCGGAGTTTGACGAGGCTGTGGAGGATGACGTCTATGAGCGGATATCTGAGCACAATGCAATTGAGGAGAAGTCTGTTAATTCTTATTATACGGATGCGGTGATTGATGATGTGCTTGATGATCTGGTCAATGTATTGGGATGGACAGAAACAGAAGCTTATAAAGCAATCTACCAGGGTGGTCTTGAGATCCATACTGCACAGGATCCGGATATCCAGAAGATATGCGATGAGGAAGCAAATAATCTGGAGAATTACCCGAATGAACCGAAATATTCCTGCTCATTGTATTTCCAGGTAAGAAAAGCGGATGGAACCTACCGTACTTATACGAACCAGACCATGCTTTCTTTCTATAAGAACCTTACAGGAAAGGCCAATTACAATATCAACTATGATACGGAAGAAGAATGTGTCGCCGCAATCGATCAGTACACACAGGATGTGCTGGAGGAGGGCGATACGCTTCTTGAGGATACTATAAGCTATACCATCACGCTCCAGCCGCAGGTCGCAATGACCATCATTGATCAGACCACCGGTGAGGTAAAAGCGTTGGTGGGAGGCCGCGGTGACAAGAGCGGAAACCGTACCTGGAACCGTGCGACGGATACACTTCGTCAGCCTGGATCTACATTTAAGATTATCGGAGCATATGCACCGGCACTTGATTCAGGACTTAAGACGCTTGCAAGTGTGCAGAATGATTCGCCATATACCATCGGAACCAAGACCTACAAGAACTATAATGACAAGTATCTTGGCTATACGAATGTGCGTACTGCAATCACAAAGTCTATCAATATCGTAACGGTTAAGACTTTGGAGGATATCGGTGTTAATCTCGGGTATGAATATGCCCAGAATTTTGGATTTACCACATTATGTGAGGGAGATAAGAATCTCGGACTCAGCCTTGGAGGACTTACCAACGGTGTATCAAACCTTGAACTTACCGCTGCCTATGCGACGATAGCAAATCAGGGAGAATATCTGCAGCCGAAGTTCTATACGGTTGTCTATGACCATGATGGCAATGTCCTTTTGGACAAGTCCTATACGCAGGAATCACATCGTGTATTGAAAGAGACAACAGCATGGCTTCTCACCAGCGCAATGCAGGATGTTATGACAGAGGGAACCGGTACCAGGGCATACTTTGGTGCAGGTATGGCCCAGGCTGGTAAATCCGGAACAACCACGGGCAACAGAGACTGCCTGTTTGCGGGCTTTACGCCGTACTATACCTGTGTTGTCTGGGGTGGATATGATGATAATTCCCTTCAGGATAGTGGAAAGACAACATATCCAAAGAACCTGTGGAAGGCGGTTATGGGACGCATCCATGAGAACCTCGACTATAAAGGATTTACTCAGCCGGATGGAATTGAGTCTGTTATTGTATGCAAGGAATCCGGCAAGCTTCCGCTGGATGGAGTGTGTGAGCAGGATCCACGTGGAAATATGCTGTATGCAGAGTATTTTGATGAGGAAACGCTTCCAACGGAAGTGTGTGATCTCCATGTGGCGGTAAACATCTGCGAAGCCTCCAAAATGATAGCCGGTGCATTCTGCCCAACGGATGGCATTATTCAGCAGGTATATGTAAAATCTGCAATTGACAAGTGGACCGGACTTGAGGATTCAAGCAAGACGAGTGAGGCACCATATGTAATCACGGAGGAGGAATTAGACAGCATCTGCACGGTTCACGATGAAAATTCTATTCCTGATGTACAGATACCGGCACAGGATGATTCGACAGCCGGAGACGAAAATGCCGGCGATGGACAGACGGATATTGGCCAGACCGGAAATACGACCGGTGGCGGAAATCAGTCAAACTATATTGAGGAAGAGGAACCGGAGGGAATCCAGCAGAATTAAAGATTTTTCCAATTCGGCTTCAAATTACTTGCAAAAAAAATAAAAAAAGAGTTGACAGAGCATATCTGTTCATGTATACTACCATTTGTTGAGACGACATTGGCCCATCGCCAAATGGTAAGGCAACGGACTCTGACTCCGTCATTTCAAGGTTCGAATCCTTGTGGGCCAGCTTGAAAGCACTACATGCGAATGTAGTGCTTTTGCTTTATCTGGGACTATATCACGATCCCATATAGGACGGGAAGGATGTAGCACTATTTATTAATCAGAACGGATAGACGAGAGGTATAATTATGATGAAGTTAGGTGAATTTCAGACACTGATCTGTATCAAGAAAGTAGAGTTTGGCATCTACCTTGCCGAGCAGAAGGATTCAGAGGATAAGGTACTGCTCCCGGCAAAACAGGTTCCGGAGGGAACACAGCTCTATGATGAATTGGAGGTATTTTTATATAAGGACTCCAAGGATCGTCTGATCGCTACGACCAATCATCCGAAGCTTACACTTGGGGCGTATGCGCCACTTCGTGTAAAGGAGGTCGGAAAGATCGGGGCATTTTTGGATTGGGGCCTGGAAAAGGATCTGTTCCTTCCATATAAGGAGATGGTGGCCAGAGTAGCCCCTGAGGACGAAATCCTTGTGACTTTGTATATTGATAAGAGCAGCAGGCTATGCGCCAGCATGAAGGGGATTTATCATCTGCTGGCGAAAGATTCCCCATATAAGAAGGGAGATACTGTTACAGGAAGAGTATACGAGTTCAGCGACAATTTTGGAACGTTTGTTGCTGTGGATGACAAGTATTCGGCAAGGATACCAAGATTCGAGGATCACAGCTTCTTAAAGGTCGGGGATGAGATTGAAGCGAAGGTAACTGACGTCAAGGAGGATGGCAAGCTCGATCTTACGCTCCGGGAGAAGGCGTATATCCAGATGGATGCCGATTCAAACAAGATTTTAGAACTTTTGGATTCCTACGGCGGCGTACTTCCGTTTTCCGAGAAAGCAAGCCCGGAGGTTATCGCAAGAGAAACCGGACTTAGCAAGAATGCATTTAAACGTGCGGTCGGCCATTTATATAAGGAAAGAATGATTTCCCTGAATGAGGGCAAAATACGAAAAATCTAATAATATATGGAGGTAAATGTATGAAAAACGTAATCAGCACAGATCAGGCACCGGCAGCGATCGGACCATATTCACAGGCAATCGAAGTGAATGGAATGGTGTATACATCCGGCATTATCCCGGTTGTTCCGGCAACAGGAGAGATCCCGGAAGGCTCTGCGGCACAGGCAAAGCAGGCACTCACCAATCTTTCCCATTTACTTGAGGCAGCGGGCAGCAGTATGGATTCCGTAGTTAAGACCACGGTATTCATCAAAGAGATGAATGACTTTGCAGCAATCAACGAAGTGTATGCAACATTTTTTAACGGGGCATTCCCTTCCAGAAGCTGCGTGGAGGTGGCAAGACTTCCGAAGGATGTCATGCTCGAGATTGAAGCAATCGCAATCAGGGAAGCATAAAAAGAGAAAAGAAAAGCTCTGATACAGAAAAGTATCAGAGCTTTCATTTTAGACAGACATATCAAAATTACCGCCGAGATATGGGGTAACGGAATTCTCCATCATTTTTATCATGCTGTCGTTTAAAGATTCGTTCATATCCAAAGCATTGCCGAGCATCTTGACGCTGACGGCGCTGCTGACGCTGTTGGCTGACGAATATGATTGTGCGGCGCTGAGCGCGGAATTAACATTCATAAGATCCATAGCATGTACTCCTTATCACTTAGGTACAAAACAATTAACAACTATCGGATGGCTTCATTATGACATGCGTAACCGGAAAAATCAAGAAGTTTCCGGCGATATAACGAAAATCGGATACAGTATATGAAAAAACAAAGGATAAATTGATGGAAATCTATGAGGATGTGTTGACAGGTCCGTAATCCTTTGTTATAATTTGTAACAGATTTGTAATAAATGATAATCCTATTGGGAGGAAGCAATGAACAAATACGCATTAAGACTTGCGGCATGTGCATTGGTTGGGGCGATGACATTGGAATCTGCATCTGTTTCAGTTGCAGCAACCGTGAATGCCGGAGTTACAGGATATACATCGAATATACTTGTTGCAGGGGCTATGCCTACGGCAGGTGTTTCTCTTGCACTTTCCCAGTGCATGTCCGACACCGAGAAGGCTGTTATTTTAGCAAAAGCCCAGCCGGAGATCATTGAGAATGATACACCGGTTGTAGCAAGTGAATATGAAGGAGAAGAAGCAGAGGTTTCTGCTTTGAGTGAAGACAGCGTAAGCGAGAACAGCCTTGACCCGGTTGCATTGGATTATGTAGAGCCGGAGGAGACTGTTGCCGACAGTCCGCAGATTGCAGTTGCGCAGGTGACCAACAGCCTGAACATCCGTGCGGAGGCCAATGAGGACGCAGAAGTACTTGGCAAGCTTTATAATGAAGGTGTTGCTACCGTGCTTGGCGAGGAGAACGGATGGTATCTGATCACTTCAGGCTCCGTTACCGGATATGCAAAGGCAGAATACCTTGTTGTTGGAGATCTTGCTCTTATCAATAGTGTGAGCCGCCGCGTTGCAACTGTCAACACAGATGCACTTCGACTCAGAGAACAGCCGAATACGGATTCCAAGATTCTGACCGTGATTCCAAGAGATGAGGATCTTACCGTAACGGATGAGTCTGTAGATGGATGGATTGGCGTATCGGTTGAAGAAGGTACCGGTTATGTTTCCACAGATTATGTAACGCCTTCTACTGAATATACCTATGCAGAGTCCAAGGAAGAAGAAGCTGCAAGACTTGCACAGGAAGAACGTGAGCGTAAAGAAGCAGCGGCAGCCGCTGCGGCTGCAACAAGTAAGTCCTCAAGCTCTTCTAAGAAAAAAGGAACCGGAGCACAGAGCTACTCTTCTCCGAGTGGATCATCAGGACAGGATGTTGTCGATTTCGCAGTACAGTTTGTCGGAAACCCTTACAAATATGGTGGGACAAGCCTTACAAAGGGTGCTGATTGTTCCGGATTTGTAATGGCAGTATATAAGGAGTTCGGAATCAGTCTTCCACACAGCTCAAGATCACTCCGCAAGGTTGGATCTGCGGTTGACAAGTCAGACATGCAGCCGGGCGACATTGTCTGCTACAGCGGTCATGCAGCTATCTATATCGGTGGCGGAAAGATCGTTCATGCAAGCACTAAGAAGACCGGTATCAAGATTGGCAATGATGTCAATTACAAGAAAATCTTAGCAGTTCGAAGAATTTTATAATTAGAGCACAAAAGACGTCAGCCCTGAGTGGGCTGGCGTTTTTACTTTATTTTAGAAAAATCTTTCTAAAATAAAGTAATAGATAAGTCCTGCTTTTTGGATATGCAGGAATATTTCATCGACAAAATATCCCTAAAAAGTAAGCCGTATACAAGTTGCACAAAAATTTGAAATTGCAATAGAACGGCAAACGGTTAATGCGAGATTCATTTAAAAAGTTATCCACAATGAAAATGCCGCAAATACAATAAAAAAGAGTTATACACGAAGTTATTCACGTTATCCACGGAAAAAAAGGTGGATTTTCCTCTTGAAAACAGCGCAAAACAGAACGTGCGTTTTGTGAATATATGATAAAGTTTGACATTTTTCCAAATAAATTCCAAAATTCATTGACAATTCAAAAGTAAAAAAATGGCAAATGATGTCGAAAATAGTATGACAATTTGGGACAAAATACCCAAAATGATGTGTGTTGCCAAATCCAAAACTGTTTGATATACTTATGAGGCTTGCATTCTATAGGTGATGCAGGCAATTTTATCAACCAGAATACATTGAGGGTTTATGAATAAAAAGATTGATATTGCGGGGTTACAACTAGATAATTGTACCGTGAGAGAGTCCATTATGCTGTTGGAGCGGGCAATGTCCGAGCAGAGTTTTTTTTCAATCGCGGAGATCAACATGGATACCATCCTGCGCGCAGAAACGGATGAGCGGGTAAAGGAGGCTGTACAACGGCTGAATCATACGATCATTGCAGAGGAGAATATCCTAAGGGCTGTGGACTGCTGTACGATGCAGCGGCAGCATGAGATTGCGGACGGCGCGTTTTTTTATGAGCTTATGAAGCGTGTGGAGCGCAACCATCTGTCGGTATGCCTCTTAGGAGAGACGCAGAACGCAACACTTTCCATGCAGTCACTGATCTTAGAACGTTTTCCGAGAATGAATATTGTGGATGTGGAGATACTTGAACAGTGTACCGGTGAGCTGGATAACGTCATCAACGAAATAAATATCAAGACACCCGACGTGGTTGTCAGCCTGCTGCCGAGTCCGGGGCAGGAGTATTTTTTTCTGGATTACAGAGACAAGATTTTTGCAAAGCTGTGGTATGCGATGGGAACAGAAAAGCCGGCAGAGCATAAATCGAGGATAGCAGCATTTTTTAATGAGAAAAAACGGCTTAGAATATTGCTCCGGCATTTAACAAAATATCAGGAACAGGAAGCATCAAAGGATGAATAACGTATATAAAATGAAACTCAGCTATTTTTTGCTGATCATTGTCGGAACGGCAGGGGTTGCTTTTGCAGTACAATGCATGTATGATCCGTGCGGACTTGTAACGGGTGGATTCTCCGGCATCTCGATTATTATCAAAAGCCTGACAGAGCATATTGTTCCGGGGGGAATCCCACTGTGGCTGACCAACCTTTTGCTCAATATACCTGTGTTTATTGTGGCATATATCAAGATGGGGAAGCGATTCATCGGACGGACCCTGTTTGGAACCGTTATGTTGTCTGTATGGCTGTATGTTTTGCCGGTGGTTGACCTCACCCAGGGGGATATGCTGTTAGTTGCACTTTTTGGTGGCGTTTTTTCAGGCGCAGGAATGGGATTGGTACTGCGTGCCAACGCAACAACTGGTGGAACGGATATGGTGGCTGCACTTATCCAGCTTAAGATCCGCCATTATAATGTTGCCCAGATCATGCAGATATTGGATGGGGCAATCGTAGTTTTTGGCTTCTTTGTATTCGGACTCCGCCCGAGTCTGTATGCGATCGTTGCCATTTTTGTGACAACGAAGGTGAGCGATGCGATTCTTGAAGGGTTTAAGTATTCAAAAGCGGCGTATATCATTACGGATAAATATGAGGAGGTAGCACGGGTCTTAATGGAAGAACTTGACCGTGGGGCGACCGGATTAAAGGCGACCGGAATGTACACGGGCAGGGACAGATGCGTTTTATACTGTGTTGTTTCCAAGAAACAGATTGTTACATTAAAAGAAATTGTGGTAAATATTGACCCGAAAGCATTTGTTATTGTGTCTGATGTGCGGGAGGTACTCGGTGAAGGATTTTTGGATTATAAAGCAATCGGACCATCCTAGAAATGTTATATCTAGTAAAAATTACTAAGCGGGTAAGAGAAAAAGAGAAAATCTGCATAAATAAATGCAGATTTCCTCTTTCTTTTTTTGTGTTTCTGCATTAAAATAGAAAAAGGTATTTATGCAAATTTTTATGGGGCGAAGGAGAACAAGGTATGATTTCTAATCAGATACTTCAAAATACAATCGACGGTTTGAAGGGCATAACCAGAACAGATCTTTGCGTCATTGATGTGGAGGGGAAGATTCTCGCAGCTACATTTCCGGATGCGGAACTGTTTGTTGCTCCGGCGCAGTCCTTTGTGGGATCCCCGGCAGACAGCCAGGTGGTAAACGGATGCCAGTTCTTTAAAGTGTTTGATGACCATCAGCTTGAATATATTTTACTCGCGCGTGGGGACAGCGAGGATGTTTATATGATTGGCAAGATCGCAAGCTTTCAGATACAGAACCTTCTGGTGGCCTACAAGGAGAGATTTGATAAGGATAACTTTATCAAGAATCTTCTTCTCGACAATCTTTTGCTGGTAGATATTTACAATCGTGCCAAGAAGCTCCATATTGAAACCGAGAGCCGCCGTGTGGTATTTATTGTAGAGACGAACAGGGAAAAGGATGGAAATGAACTCGAGAGAGTCAGAAGCATATTTGGCGGCAAGTCGAAGGATTTTGTCACAGCGGTTGATGAGAAGAACATTATCGTTGTAAAAGAGCTTGGGGAGCATGAAAGCTATGCGGATCTGAATAAGACGGCGGAGGTGATCATTAATCTGTTTAAGTCGGATAGTGATTGCAATGCGCATGTGGCCTATGGTACGATTGTGGGCGAGCTGAAAGAGGTATCGCGTTCCTACAAGGAAGCACGTATGGCACTTGACGTCGGCAAGATCTTCTTTGAAGACCGGGATGTTATCGCATATTCACAGCTTGGAATCGGACGTCTGATCTATCAGCTTCCAATTCCACTTTGCAAAATGTTTATCAAAGAAATATTTGACGGTAAGTCGCCGGATGAGTTTGATGAAGAACTTCTTACTACGATCAACAAGTTCTTCGAGAACAGCCTGAACGTGTCCGAGACTTCCAGACAGCTTTACATCCACCGCAATACGCTGGTGTACAGACTCGACAAGCTGCAGAAGAGCACGGGACTTGACCTTCGGGTTTTTGAGGATGCGATCACTTTCAAGATTGCTCTTATGGTCGTAAAATATATGAAGTACATGGAATCCTTGGACTATTAAATTAAGGAGAACAAGATGGTAACACTAGAACATGTCAGCAAGTCATATGCGGCAGGAATTCCTGCACTTAATGACGTAAGCCTGAACATTGACGAAGGAGAATTTGTTTTTATAGTTGGTGACAGTGGTTCGGGTAAATCCACTCTGATCAAGCTTCTTTTGAAGGAACTTGAGCCGACACAGGGGACAATTACAATAAATGGCAAGAATTTAAGCAGGATACGCAGAAGACAGATTCCGAAGTTCAGACGCAACATAGGCGTTGTCTTTCAGGATTTTAGGCTGCTAAAGGACAGGAATGTCTACGACAATGTTGCTTTTGCACAGAAGGTCATCGGCGAGACAAACCGCAATATCCGCAAGAGAGTGCCACAGATGCTGTCCATGGTAGGTCTTGCCCCTAAGTACCGGTCATTCCCGAAGCAGTTGTCCGGTGGCGAACAGCAGCGTGTGGCAATTGCAAGGGCACTGATCAATGAACCGAAGATACTGCTTGCAGATGAGCCTACGGGTAATCTGGACAACAACAATGCGTGGGAGATCATGAAGCTCCTCGAGGAGATCAACAGCAGGGGAACGACGGTAGTTGTTGTAACGCATAATATGGAGATTGTTAAAGTGATGAAGAAACGCGTCATTACGGTAAAGAAAGGTGTTATCGTCAGTGACAGTAAGGCAGGTGAATACGATGAAGATTAATGCATTTTTTTATTCGATTCACCAGGGAATCCGCAATATCGGACGTAATAAGATGTTTTCACTTGCTTCTATGGCGACAATGGCGGCCTGCATTTTCATGTTTGGTCTGTTTTACATTATCGTAACGAATTTTACCAGCATGGTAAAGGAAGCAGAGGCGAGCGTGGCTGTGACCGTGTTCTTTGAGCCGGGGTTATCACAGGAACGTATCGATGAGATAGGTCAGGAGATTGACAAGCGTGTGGAGGTTTCCGAGAGCGTATTCATTTCGGCTGAGGATGCGTGGGAGGAGGTTAAGCAGGATTATTTTGAGGGCAACGAAGATATTGCTGCTTCCTTCGAAGGAGATAATCCGGTTGCCAATTCTGCACATTATGAGATCTATCTGAGTGACGTTTCCATGCAGAATTCACTAGTTACGTATCTGGAGAGCCTTGAAGGCGTTCGAAGCGTAAAACAGTCGGAGATGGTTGCAGAGACGCTTTCGGATTTTAACCGCCTGATCGGATATATATCGGTGGGCATCATTGTTATTTTGCTTTGCGTTGCGGTATTTTTGATCAGCAATACGGTTACGGTGGGCATTTCCGTTCGCCGGGAGGAGATTGCAATCATGAAACTGATCGGTGCGAGCGATTTTCTGGTGCGCGCTCCGTTTGTGGTAGAGGGTGTCGTGATCGGACTGATCGGTGCATTCATTCCGCTGGCACTGCTCTATGTGCTGTATGGCAGAATTGTGATCTATATCAGTGAGAAGTTTGGATTTATCGGCTCTATGTTCCATTTCCTGCCGATCTCCACAATCTTCGATATGTTAGTTCCGGTTGCACTGCTTCTTGGAATTGGTATCGGTTTTGTCGGAAGTACTCTCACGATTCGGAAACACTTAAAAGTATAAAAGTGTGCGGCGGTTCCGGTTGGCTGACCGGGGTCGCCGCCTTTTTGGAAAGAAGGCAATTATGAGTAAAAAATTTTTGGGCGGATTATTCTGTGGACTGTTTGCGGGACTTATAGCAACAGGGGCAACCGGTGTGGGCGTATATTCATTTTGTACGCAGAGGGCGCAGAATAACCAGCAGGCGATTTCGGAAGTCCTTGATGAGAAAACAGTAAGCAAGCTTTCGGAACTGACCTCTTACATCAACGCGTATTATATGGATGAGTACGATATCAGTGATGTGCAGGAATCTCTTCTTGCGGGGTATGTTTCAGGGCTTGGCGATAAATACACGGTCTACTATACACCGGAGGAATATGAAGATCTGCAGATTTCGACGACAGGAACCTATTATGGGATTGGTGCCGGGCTGCAGCAGAATGCGGATACAATGCAGGTTACAGTATCAAAGGTCTACTCCGGCACCCCATCGGAGGAGGTCGGGTTAAAAGAGAATGACATCATACTCTATGTAGACGATATAGATGCCACTTCCATGGAACTTACACTTCTGGTACAGAAGATTCGCGGAGAGGAAGGAACAACGGTTCATCTGCAGGTATACCGTCCTTCTACAAATGAGACGCTCGATTTTGATGTGCCGCGAAGAAATGTCAGCCTTCCAAGCGTTGAGGGGCAGATGCTTGATAACAATATCGGATATATTGCAATCGGAGAGTGGCAGAGGACAACGGCAGACCAGTTTAAAAAGATCGTGGAAGAGCTTGCGGGAGAGGGCATGGAATCCATGATCATTGATGTGCGTAGCAATCCGGGCGGCCTGCTAAGCTCTGTGGTCAATGTGCTTGACTATATCCTGCCGGAGGGGACTGTTGTGTATACGGAGGATAAGTATGGCAACCGCGAGACGTATACATCGGATAAAAATTGCCTGAATTATCCGATGGCTGTCCTGATTAACGGAAATAGCGCCAGCGCATCTGAAATTTTTGCAGGCGCAATCCGCGATTATGAATACGGAACACTGATCGGAACAACCACATACGGAAAAGGAATTGTGCAGTCTATTTTCAACCTGACAGGCGGGGATGCACTAAAAGTAACCACGGCAAAATACTTTACGCCAAACGGCAACTATATACATGGCGTGGGAATTGATCCGGACATTACTCTTGAGTACGAATACAGCGGACCAGCGGATGAACCATATCAGATGCAGTATGACAACCAGCTGCAAAAGGCGATTGAACTGTTGAGCGGAGAATGATATGAAGGATAGAACCATCCGTGACGGTGGAAAAATAAAGGGCAGACGGATTATATGGAAGATATTTTCTGTGACAGCGGTTATTCTTTGGGCGATTGTGATCTTCCGGTTCTCTGCACAACAGGGGACTGAGTCTTCGGGAATCAGCGGAAGGATCTGTTATGGCATTGTATCCGCATATAGTGATCTGTTTCACAGGGATCTGCCGGAAGCCCGGATAATGGCAGTTGCGGAGAAGCTCCAGTTTCCGGTGCGAAAAGGTGCTCATATGAGTGAATATGCAATGCTGGCACTTCTTCTGTTTAACGCGCTGTGTGCGTTTGGTATGCCGGATGGAAAGATGAAGTATGTGCTTACGCTTTTATTTGTCGCTGCCTACGCGGCATCGGATGAGATACATCAGCTGTTTATCCCCGGACGTGCGGGAAGCGGAAGAGATGTTCTGATCGATACTGCCGGCGGAGCGATCATGCTCCTTATTATTTGTGGAATCCGCTATACGCTGTCTCGCAGGAAAAACGTTAAAAAAAGAGAATCTCAAAAAGACAAGAGGGTTGCACGGAACTAAAAAATTGTGTACATTAAATACAATCTGTCATGCAGTCCGAACGGATGCAAATCGGCAGACAATAAAGAAAGAGGTGATTCTGTGGTTGAACTTGACAACTTTAAAAGTACGCTTTTAACGTACAAAGCCCCACTACAGGAAGTGAGGGATTCACTTTGACCTGGTAAGCAAAGAACAAAAAATCCAGGAATTAGAGAGGGAGATGGAATCCGGAGATTTCTGGAATGATCCGGTTGTATCCCAGAACAAGATGAAAGAGCTTAAGAGCATGAAGGATGATGTTGCAACCTATGCGTCTCTTGAGCAGCAGTATGATGATATCGAGACCCTGATTGAGATGGGATATGAGGAGAATGATGCATCCCTGATCCCGGAGATTCAGGAACTTTTGGATGAATTTGTCAACACGTATGACGGAATCCGGATGAAGACACTGTTGTCCGGAGAGTATGATTCGGATAATGCCATTGTCTCTTTGCATGCAGGAGCCGGGGGAACCGAATCCTGTGATTGGGCGGCAATGCTTTTCCGCATGTATTCCAAGTGGGCTGATAAGAAGGGCTTTACCTTGGAGGTGCTGGATTCATTAGACGGAGATGAAGCCGGAATCAAGTCCATCACCTTTCAGGTAAACGGCGAGAATGCCTATGGGTATCTGAAGTCAGAAAAAGGAGTTCACCGGCTGGTTCGGATCTCGCCATTTAACGCAAACGGAAAGAGACAGACATCCTTTGTATCCTGCGATGTCATGCCGGATATTGAGGAAGATGTGGATGTGGAGATCAAGGATGAGGACATCCGGATTGATACCTACCGTTCAAGCGGAGCGGGTGGACAGCATATCAACAAGACATCCTCCGCAATCCGAATCACACATTTCCCGACCGGAATTGTTGTGCAGTGCCAGAATGAGCGCTCACAGCACATGAACAAGGACAAGGCAATGCAGATGCTAAAGGCAAAGCTGTATCTGCGCAAGCAGGAGGAAAATGCCGCAAAGGCTGCGGGAATCCGCGGTGAAGTGACGGAAATCGGATGGGGCAATCAGATCCGGTCTTATGTCATGCAGCCATATACGCTGGTAAAAGACCACCGTGATGGCGTGGAATCCGGCAATGCGGATGCGGTTATGGACGGAGGAATCGATCCGTTCATCAATGGATACTTGAAATGGGTATCGCTTGGATGTCCGAAGAATATGGGGGATAACGAGGAGTAGACATGCAGATGGAGGAGGCTATATTAGGCAGTGTTTCAATTGGCAGCTGGATATTTTTGATCCTTTTTGCAGCGTGTATCTGTGCGGTTGTGGCCGGAGTGATCATAGCACGCAATAAGATACGCGGTTTTTCCAGAAGCATATTTGGCACGGATAATTTTATGGAGGGCTGGAACCGGCAGGCCGATATCCTGTCGGAGACACCAAAGTCCGTGACGAGCATGACGAAGCTGATGGAGCCGCAGATCATGCGGGATTTCCCGGATTTTTCATGGCCGCAGTTTAAGGCAAAGGCGGAGAATATGCTAAAGTCAGCGCTGCTTGCAATTACAAGCGCTGATGCCGGAATGCTTGGAAGTGATGCTTCGGACGAGGTAAAACAGCAGATCCTGGGCAGAATCGAGCAGAATAAGGCAGAAGGGATAAAAGAAACCTTCAGTGAAATTACCATCCATCAGACAGAAATTGCCAATTACAAGCATGAAAAAGGAAAATGCGTGATTGTCATTCAGTCCGCAGTCGGTTATTATCATTATAAGAAACAGAATGAGACGGTCATAGCGGGACAGACGGAGCGCAAGGAACAGACAAGATACAATATTGAACTTGTATATATCCAGGATGCCTCAGAGTTTGGTTATGACAATGCTTATGGAACAAGGTGTCCGCATTGCGGTGCTCCGATCAAAAATCTGGGCAATATGATCTGCGAATATTGCGGAAGTGGTGTAACTCCGATCAATATTAAGGTTTGGTCTCTTCACAAATTTTATGAAGTGGATTATAATCATATTTGATAGTGTTTTGGAACATTCATTAGGAGGATAAATATATGGGAATCATTAAAGCAGTTTCTCAGGCAGTCAGGGGCAATCTGGGCGATCAGTACAAAGAGGTCTTTGAGCCGAGCAACATGGGGGATCAGACAGTTTTTACATACGGACAGCTGGTTCGAAGAGGCAATAACCAGAAGGGAACAGACGATACTGTCAGCAATGGCTCCGTAATCCATGTATACGATAATCAGTTCATGATGCTGGTTGATGGCGGAAAGATCGTAGATTATACCGCAGAGCCGGGATACTACACGGTGGATAATTCTTCACTCCCATCTTTGTTTAACGGACAGTTCGGGGATTCTCTCAAGGATGCATGGAACCGTATCGGTTTTGGCGGGGCAACTCCGACAAAGCAGAAGGTATATTATCTTAACCTTCAGGAGATTAAGGGAATCAAATTTGGAACAACCAACCCGGTTAACTATTTCGATACATTTTATAATGCGGAGCTGTTTATCCGTGCCCATGGTACCTATTCCATTAAAATCGTAAATCCACTTCAGTTTTATGCGGAGGTAATTCCGAGAAATAAGGATCATGTCGAGATCACGGAGATCAACGAACAGTATCTGTCCGAATTCATGGAAGCTTTGCAGTCTGCAATCAATCAGATGTCTGCGGATGGTACGCGGATTTCCTTTGTAAGCAGCAAGGCAAGAGAACTCGGAAAATACATGGCGAATGTCCTTGACGAAGATTGGAACCAGCTTCGTGGTATGGAGATTCAGGCGGTTGGTATCAAGAGCATTTCTTATGATGAGAAGTCACAGGAACTGATCAATACAAGAAACGAGGGCGCAATGCTCTCCGATCCTACAATCGCACAGGGATATATGGCAAAGAACCTTACCGAGGGCGTAAAAGCTGCCGGTTCTAACTCCGCAGGAGCGATGACCGGATTTATGGGTGTTGGTATGGGAATCAATGCCATGGGTAATATGATGAACAGCTTTGCCCCGAACCAGCAGGCTGCGCAGCAGAACGCTGCAGGTGTGCAGGCAGGGGGTGCTACGGCAGGCGCGGTAGCAGCAGGAGCAATGGCAGCAGGTGCGGCAAAGAATGAATGGACCTGCGAATGCGGAACAGCTAACACCGGAAAGTTCTGCAGCAATTGCGGAAAGGCGGCACCGGTAAAGAACGAATGGACCTGCGAATGCGGAACAGTCAATACCGGAAAATTCTGCAGTGAGTGTGGAAAGCCAGCACCAATCCCGGAGTGGACCTGTGAATGTGGAGCGGTCAACACCGGAAAATTCTGCAGCAATTGCGGAAAGGCAAGACCATAGAGAAAGATTATGGAGGTAAGGAATGGCAGATAAAACATCCTACTTCGTTTTGAAGGAGAGGGCTGTGCCAGAGGTCTTACTAAAGGTCGTGGAGGCGAAGCGGCTGATTGATTCCGGCAAAGCAATTTCAGTGCAGGAAGCGACGGAAGCGGTCGGCATCAGCCGCAGCTCGTTCTATAAATATAAGGACGATATTTTTCCTTTTCACGAAAATGAGAAGGGGCGTACAATCACCATGGTAATTCGCCTGGAGGATGAACCGGGGCTGTTGTCTGCGGTTCTTAAGACGATTGCTGACTTCCATGCCAATATTTTGACCATCCATCAGAGCATACCGGTAAACGGCATCGCATCGCTTACACTTAGCGTGGATGTCTTTCCGGAAACGGGGGATATCGAACAGATGGTAAGTGCCATCGAGACAATCTCCGGAATAGATTATGTGAAAATTTTAGCCAAGGAGTAATTAAAATGAAAATCGCGGTAATGGGCTACGGCACGATAGGATCAGGTGTTGTAGAAGTATTGAACATCAACCAGGAAAAAATTGCAAAGAGAGCAGGAGAACCTGTCGAGGTAAAGTATGTACTTGACCTTAGAGATTTTCCGGGAAGTCCGATCGAAGATCGGCTGATCAAGGATTATATGACGATTGTAAATGATCCGGAAGTCGGTGTAGTTGTTGAGACAATGGGTGGAGTAGAGCCTGCATACACATTTGTAAAGGCTATGCTTGAAGCCGGCAAACAGGTTGCCACATCAAACAAGAATCTCGTTGCTACAAAGGGTGCAGAGCTTATCCGCATCGCGCGGGAACACAATGTCAATTTCTTGTTTGAGGCAAGCGTAGGCGGAGGTATCCCGATCATCCGTCCGCTTAATAAGTGCCTTACCGCTGACGAGATCGAACAGATCACGGGTATTTTAAACGGAACAACAAACTACATGCTCACCAAGATGAGTGAGGAGGGAACCGAGTTCTCCGAGGCACTCCGTGATGCCCAGGAAAAGGGCTATGCGGAGAAGGATCCGACTGCGGATGTGGAGGGCTTTGATCCGTGCAGAAAGATTGCGATCCTTACTTCAATGGTATGCGGCAAACAGGTTGACTTTGAGGATATCCACTGCGAAGGCATAACAAAGATTACTCCGATCGATATCAAGTATGCAAAGGCGATGGGCTGTTCCATCAAGCTTCTTGCGACAAGCAAGAAAGTTGGAGAGAGCTATTCCTGCATCGTTGCACCGTTCATGCTGCCGAAGGATCATGCGCTCTGTGGAGTCGGTGATGTATTTAATGGTATTTTTGTTCATGGCAATGTGCTTGGTGACGCAATGTTCTACGGAAGTGGAGCAGGTAAGCTTCCGACCGCGAGTGCCGTTGTGGCCGATGTGGTTGATATGGTTAAGCATCAGCACACCAATATCTATATTGACTGGAGCGAGGAAAAGATGGAGCTGCTTGATTACAGAGACAGCCAGACCAAGTTTTTCGTTCGCACCAGCTCATATCCGGCAGCAGTACTTGATGCATTCGGACATGTAAACTATGTAGATGCGGATGTGGAGGGTGAGACTGCGTTTACCACGGAGCTTATGACAGAAGGCGAATTTGAGAGCAGGGTATCTAAGATCGAGCTGATCAACCGGATTCGTCTGGCATAGTATTTACGTTTTTATTCCCTTTGGAAAACTGATCCGGTTATTTGTTTTCCAAAGGGTTTTGTTTATTTCGGATATGGGGATATCCAAAACAAAAGAGAGTATGGGGAGGTATTTACATGGCAAAGTATATTATGGCATTGGATGCTGGGACAACGAGTAACCGCTGCATTCTGTTTGACAAGGAGGGAAATATCTGTTCGGTGGCACAGAAGGAGTTCCGGCAGTTTTTCCCGAATCCGGGCTGGGTGGAGCATGATGCAAATGAAATCTGGTCAACGCAGCTTGGTGTGGCAGTTGAGGCAATGAGCATGATCAATGCGAAGGCAGCAGATATTGCTGCAATTGGTATTACCAATCAGCGCGAGACCGCGATTGTATGGAACAAGGAGACAGGAGAGCCGATTTACAATGCAATTGTCTGGCAGTGCCGACGCACATCGGACATTGCAGATGCACTCAAGAAAAAGGGTCTGCAGGAGAGCTTCCGCCAGAAAACGGGTCTGATCATTGATGCGTATTTTTCTGCGACAAAGATCAAATGGATTCTTGACAATGTTGAGGGTGCGCGGGCACTTGCGGAAGAAGGAAAGCTTCTGTTTGGAACGGTTGAGACATGGCTTATCTGGAAGTTTACCAAGGGCAAGGTGCATGTCACGGACTATTCCAACGCAAGCCGTACAATGCTGTTTAATATCAATACATTGGAGTGGGACAAGGAAATCCTTGCGGAACTTGATATTCCGGAGTGCATGCTTCCGACTCCGATGCCGTCAAGCTGTGTCTACGGCTACACAGATCCGGCATTTTTCGGGGATGAGATTCCGATTGCCGGTGCCGCAGGAGACCAGCAGGCTGCTCTGTTTGGGCAGACCTGCTTCAATGAGGGTGAGGCAAAGAATACATACGGTACGGGCTGTTTTCTTTTGATGAATACAGGAGAGAAGCCTGTCTTTTCCCGGAACGGACTTGTCACAACGATTGCATGGGGACTTGACGGAAAGGTAAATTATGCGCTGGAGGGCTCGATTTTTGTGGCCGGTGCTGCAATCCAATGGCTGAGGGATGGCATGCGCCTGATTGATTCTGCGGCGGATTCCGAGTATATGGCAACGAAGGTTAAGGGAACACACGGATGCTATGTCGTTCCGGCGTTTACGGGGCTGGGAGCACCACATTGGGATCAGTATGCAAGAGGCACGATCGTTGGCATTACTCGGGGAACAAACAAGAATCACATTATCCGCGCTACACTTGAATCTATTGCGCTTCAGGTATGTGATGTCATTGATGCGATGAAGGCAGATGCCGATGTGGATATCCGGGCATTGAAAGTGGACGGAGGCGCAAGCGCAAACAATTTCCTGATGCAGTTTCAGGCGGATATGCTGAATGCCCCGGTCAACCGGCCGGCATGTGTGGAATCAACTGCGATGGGGGCTGCATATCTGGCAGGCCTTGCAGTCGGATACTGGTCAAGCAAAGAGGATGTTATCAAGAACCAGCAGTTAGACCGGGTATTCACACCGAATATTGATCCGAAGGAGCGCATTGCAAAGCGAAAGGGCTGGAATAAAGCCGTAAAGTATGCATATGGCTGGGCAAAAGACGAGGAAGAGGAAGAATAATCGTTGAATAAAAAGTGGCAGAAGATAATAGATCATATAGCGGACGCGGTGGGAAGAGTAATCTTCCCGCCGCGTTGCGTGCTTTGTGACGAACTTTTGGAACCGGGGCAGATTTGGCTGCACCCGCAGTGTGAGAAGGATATTTTCCGGGTACAGGAACCTGTTTGTATGCATTGCGGACGTCCGGTCTTTTCTGAGCGGGAAGAATTCTGCCCAGATTGCAGCAGAAAGAAAAACAGTTCATTTCTGTTTTGCCAGGGAAGGGCGCTGTTTGTATACAGGGGCAGGATCAAAAAGACAATGTACCGCTTCAAATATGCAAACAGGCGGGAGTATGCTGCGTATTTTGCAGCATATGCGGATGAAAAATACGGAGAGTGGCTAAGAAGAATATCACCGGATGTGATCGTTCCGGTGCCGATGTATGGGAAAAAACAGAGAAAACGAGGATATAATCAGGCAGAGGTGTTTGCCCGTACCCTTGCCAGACAGACAGGAGTACCGGTGCGCACAGATCTGGTACGGCGTACCAGGAATACGACACCGATGAAATTTTTAAATGACACAGAACGCAAAAATAATCTTAAAAATGCTTTTCAGACTACGCAAAGTATTGTAAAATATAAAAAAATATTGTTGGTGGATGATATTTATACGACAGGAAGCACGGCGGATGCAATTGCGGAATGCATGCAGCAGGCCGGTGTGAACGACGTTTTTTACATGAGCATATGTATTGGCAAGGGGCATTAGGAGGAGATAGTATGAATGTGTTGAATTGTAAAGGATGCGGAAGATTATTTAACGCGGTAGCAACAGAGCGCTTGTGCCCGGAGTGCAGGAAGAAGCTTGATGAGAAATTTCAGGAAGTGAAGGAGTATCTGGAGGAACATCCGAATGCCGGAATGAATGATATTTCCAAGGACTGTGATGTGAGCGTTGGACAGATAAAGCGCTGGATCAGGGAAGAACGGCTGACATTTTCAGAGAATTCCGTAGAGGGAATCGAGTGCGAAAATTGCGGCAAGCTGATTAAGACAGGACGCTTCTGTGATGCATGCAAGGCCAAGATTTCCAACAATCTGATGAGCGCTATAAACAAAGAACCACAAAGAAAGACAAACGATAATTATCGTGATACCACGAACCGCATGCGCTATTTATAGACAGTATTATCATCCCTCCGAATAATTCGGGGGGATTTTTAACTTCCGCGCAGATACGGAAATGTTCTTTAAAAATAGATGATACTATGCTATAATAAGAATAATGTGTATTGACGAGGTATGGAAATGGTTAATGAGGACAGAATAAAAGAATTTTTCCGGATGGCCGTTTTTGATCAGCGGGAGGAAGCCCGCTACCGCCAGATGGGGGAATACTATAAGAGCGATTACGTTGGAAAAGAGTTGGTAAAGAGCGTCTTTACAGGGACCTTTGCCTTCCTGCTTATTGCTGTATTCCAGATCCTTGGGTCTATGGAGACTTTTCTGGATAAGCTAAATGATGCGGATTGGATGGGTTATCTGGTCAGGATCGGGCTTGCATATGCCGGATTTATGGTGGTGTATCTTCTGATCACTTCGCTTGTGTACCGCGTGCGCTATCGCTACGGAAGAAGACAGTTGAGAAAATATTACGGACATCTGAAGAATGTCAACCGTGAATACGAACGGGAAACTAAACTGAAATCATAGGGGGTCTGTATGACACAACTATTAGAAATGAAAGATAAGCTGATACGTTTTTTCAGCAGATTTGAGACATATATTATTATTGCGGTCAAATTTTTCATCGCTTTTTGCATGTTCCTGACGGTCAACGCCAACATTGGATACATGAGCCGGATCAGTTCAACTCCGGTTGCGTTAATTCTGGCGTTAGTGTGCAGTGTGCTTCCGGTCAATGCGACAATCCTGATCGGTGGGCTGGTCGTTGTCCTGAATATGTATGCGCTTGCAATGGAGGCTGCTCTGGTCACACTGCTTCTTTTGCTGATACTGTATCTGCTGTATTTCCGGTTTTCTCCGAAAGACGGCGTGTCGGCGGTGCTCACACCGGTGCTGTTCCGGTACAATGTACAGTATGTAATGCCGATGGCTTCCGGATTGCTTCGCTCCGCACAATCGGTTCTGGCGGTTGTCTGTGGAACGGTAATCTACTATTTTGTCGATGGAGTCCGCCTGAATGCTGCAATACTTACCAGCACAAACGGCGAGGAGAGTGACACGCTTTCCAAGCTGAATATCATTATCGGACAGCTGAAGGACAACAAAGAAATGCTCCTTGTTATTTTGATCTTTGTTGTCACTAGCCTGGTTGTTTATTTCGTTCGTTCCATGCCAATTGAGCATTCCTGGACCATCGCGATCATCGCCGGCGGAATCATCCAGATCATCGGACTTTCGGTCGGCTTTACGCTGATTGGTATTCTGGGTAAGACGCTCGGAGTTGTGGTTGGCGGTGTGGTATCCGTGCTTCTTTGCTTTGTTATCCAATTCTTTATGATGAATCTGGATTATGCGAGAACGGAGCGGGTGCAGTTTGAGGACGATGACTATTATTACTATGTAGTTGCAATCCCGAAGAAGATGATTGCCTCAAAAGAGAAAAAGGTTCAGCGTTTTGGGAATACTACGACTATGGGAAAAAGGGTCAAACCTGTCAACACGCCGGATAAAGAGGCAGAGAAAAACCGCAAGGCAATTGCGGAAGAACTTGACATTGACGAGAACCTTCTGAAATAGAACCTTGTAAAATACCTTAGATGAAAAAAGCGGCACGGAACCCGCAGAAAGGAGTATGACGTGGAAAAACTGTCAAATATGCTTAATTTGTTTATGGATAGGATAGATTCCGGATTTAATATTTCAGATATAACACTCACGGCAGTGGATTATGTGCAGATTCTTATCATTGCTTTCCTGATTTACCACGTTTTGCTCTGGATCAAGAATACACGTGCATGGAATCTGCTGAAAGGCATTGTGGTCATTCTGGTGTTTGTACTGATTGCGTCGCTCTTTGAAATGACGACAATCCTGTGGCTGGCAGAAAATCTTTTCAGTGTCGGGGTTATCGCGATTGTTATCGTTTTCCAGCCGGAACTGCGGAAAGCACTTGAAAATCTTGGAGGGAAGAACTTCTTTGGAAGAGTGCTTTCGATTGGTAAGACAGATACGGCGAAGTTTTCTGATAAGACGGTGGAAGAACTTGTGAAAGCGTGCTATGCGATGGGACGCGTAAAAACAGGTGCCCTGATCGTTATCGAGGATCAGATCATGCTTACCGAGTACATTCGTACCGGAATTGATGTGGATGGCATTCTGACCAGCCAGCTGCTCATTAATATCTTTGAGAAGAACACTCCGCTTCACGATGGAGCGGTTATTGTCCGCGGAGACCGCGTGGTATCGGCCACCTGCTATCTCCCGCTTTCTGACAGCCTTGCACTTAGCAAGGATCTCGGTACGAGACACCGTGCGGCAGTTGGTATCAGTGAGGTCAGCGATTCCCTTACTATTGTTGTATCGGAGGAGACCGGAGGTGTATCTGTTGCCATGCGTGGCCAGATCTACCGCGATGTCGATGCTGATTTCCTTCGGGCAAAGCTGCAGTATGTGCAGAACAGGACACATGAAGTGTCCCGGCTTGAGCTTTTGAAGAGGAGGTTTTTAAATGCAAAAAAGAATTCTAAAAACCTTAACGAATAATTTCTGGTATAAAGTTCTTGCTCTGTTATTCGCAATTATTTTATGGCTGGTCGTGTACAATGTAGATGATCCGGTGATTACACGCACGTACATGACAACGGTTACACTGCAGAATGAGGATTCCATTCAGGATAAGTATTATGAGATCCTCGATAACAGCCACAATGTTTCGTTTTCGGTATCCGGCAAGCGCAGTATTCTGGATAAGATTGATGACAGCGATTTTACTGCCACAGCGGATTTTAATGAGATGATCGTAAGCGAGGGCGGAGCAAGAGGAAGTGTTAAGATCAATATCACGGCAAAGAGATCTGCAAGTCTCTTAAAGATCAACGGCTCCAACAAGCTGCTGGTCGTATCCCTTGAGGATGCAAAGAGCAAACAGTTTGTTGTCAATCCTACAACCGAGGGTGAAGTTGCAGATGGATATGCACTCGGCGACGTGACGATATCAAGTTCGAACATTATAAAAGTTTCCGGACCGACATCGGTAGTCAGCAGGATCTCAAGGGTGACAGCTACAATCAATGTGGACGGAATGTCACAGACAGTTTCGGACAGCGTGGTGCCGATCCTCTACGATGAAGATGGCAATGAAGTTGATACAACCAAGCTTACACTTTCACGGACAACGGTAACTGTTTCAGCAGTCATCCTTGGCACCAAGAAGGTTTCCTTAAGTCTGACGACAAAGGGAACCCCGGCAGAGGATTATGCACTTGCCGGAATAGAGTCAAGCGCAACGAGCGTATGGATCAAGGGCTCGACATCCGTGATCAATCCGATCAACGCGATCGAGATTCCTGCGAGCGTTCTTGATATTACGAATGCTTCCGAGAGCTTTGAGACGACAATCAATATTACGGACTATCTGCCATCAGGAGTATCACTCTTAAATGCATCTGATGCGGCAATAACGGTAGCAGTCGATATCGAGGCTTACGAGACGAGAACCTTTGAGATTCCGGTGGAGAATATCACAATCGAAGGACTTTCTGTCGAGAACACGCTTACGTATCCATTGGATGCGGTGTATGTAAGCATCACGGGACTAGCAGGGGACTTGAACGGACTCGATGCCAAGACGCTTCGGGGAAGTATTGACGTTACGGATATGACACTTGGAAGCCATGTGGTAAATATTGATGTTGATGTGGATTCAAGTAAATTTGTGGTAGCATCTTCGCGTACACAGGTATATATTGATGTGAAGCCGGTTGAAGATGATACAACGGCTGATGATGGCACCGGTACAACAGATGATTCCGGAAACGGAACGGATGATACAACAGATGGAACGGATTCCTCAGATGCGGGGCAGAATGATGCAGATACAGATACACCTGCAGATGAGGAGCCCGGCACTGCAGAATCCACATCGATCCAGAGAACCGGATGGTAACGATAACGCAAAATTATGGTATAAGGGGGAAAATACATTGGTATCACAGAAAATTACAATCAAAAATCCAACAGGACTGCATCTGCGTCCGGCAGGAAATCTCTGCAGAGAGGCAATGAAATACAAATGTCGTATTACATTTGACTACGATGGCAATACTGCAAACGCGAAGAGCGTATTAAGCGTGCTCGGCGCCTGCATCAAATGCGGAACAGAGATTACGCTTGTATGTGACGGCGAGGATGAGAGACAGGCACTTTCCAACCTGGTCGCATACATTGAGAGTGGTCTGGGAGAATAGGAATAAGAGGAGAGTAAAGGAATGTTAAATTATCAGAGATATAGACGCAATCCGGTACTGCATTACCCGGAGCGTGAGTGGCCGGACAAGGAAATCGAAAAGGCACCGATCTGGTGCTCGGTTGATTTAAGAGACGGAAATCAGGCTTTGATTGAGCCGATGAATGTCGATGAAAAAATGGAGATGTTTGAGCTTTTACTAAAGCTTGGATTTAAGGAAATCGAGATCGGTTTTCCGGCCGCTTCCCAGATTGAATTTGACTTCCTGAGAAAATTGGTAGCGGAGCATAAGATCCCGGATGATGTGAAGGTGCAGGTGCTTACACAGTGCCGCGAGGAGCTGATTGACCGTACCTTTGAAGCAATACAGGGAATCAAGAATGTCGTATTTCATATCTATAATTCTACCTCCACCCTGCAGCGCGAGGTTGTTTTCCATAAGGATAGACCGGAAATTATTCAGATTGCGGTAGAGGGTACCAAAATGGTGCGGGAGCGTATGGCGGCATTTGATGGAAATATCCAATTGGAATATTCCCCGGAGAGCTTTACCGGAACCGAGATGGATTTTGCACTCGAAATCTGCACAGCTGTTCAGGAAGCATGGGATCACGCGAACGACAATCCGATCATTTTTAACCTGCCTGCAACCGTAGAGATGAACACTCCGAATGTATATGCAGACCAGATTGAATGGATGAGCAGACATTTCAAGGAGCGCGAGAATGTTATTTTGAGCGTGCATCCACATAATGACAGGGGTACCGGTGTAGCTATCACGGAACTTGCACTTTTGGCAGGAGCTGACCGTGTGGAGGGTACACTGCTCGGAAACGGTGAGCGCACCGGAAACGTTGATATACTTACGGTTGCCTATAACATGTTCTCACAGGGAATCAACCCGAACTTAAACATCGAGAATATCAATGAGATCATTGATGTATATGAGCGCTGCTGCAAGATGCATGTGGATATGAGACATCCGTATGCCGGAAAACTCGTATTTACGGCCTTTTCCGGATCTCATCAGGATGCAATCAACAAGGGAGAACAGGCGCTTAAGGAAAGTGGATCACCATATTGGCAGGTACCGTACCTTCCAATTGACCCATCTGACATCGGACGCGAGTACGAACCGGTTGTCCGGATCAACAGCCAGTCCGGCAAGGGTGGTGTGGCATTTGTCATGAACACGGTCTACGGTTACAAGCTCCCGAAGGCGATGCAGAGAGAGTTCGCGGATGTTATCCAGAAGATCTCTGAGACAGAGGGCGGTGAGGTGCCGCCAAGCCGCATTATGGAAGCATTCCAGCAGCAGTATCTGAAGAATAAGAGCCCGTTTGAATTGAAATATGTTAATTTCAGGGACGAAGAAGACGATGATGAAACCTTTGTTTCTTTGGATTTTACATACAGAGGAGAAGCGATTCACTCCGAGGCACAGGGCAATGGACCGATTGACGCGGTTAAGCTTGCAATCCGCCAGTGTGTCAACAATGTGGATATCACGGTGCTTGATTATGATGAACACGCATTATCGGAAGGCAGCGGGGCAAAAGCAGCAGCTTACATTCAGATGAGAGACAACCGCAACGGCAATGTGACATTCGGTGTGGGAGTAAGCTCTAACATAACGCGCGCCTCCATCCGGGGAATGTTTTCTGCATTGAACCGGCTGGTACAGATGAACCGATAGGCGATCACAATGCAAATGAAAAAATATATACGTCCGGTGCTGGCATTGGTGCTGCTTTTGGCGACAATTACCACTTGTCCGCAAAAAGCAGCGGCAGATGTTGTATCGGACGGCGAGGGAATTATTATTTATCTGGATGCAGGCCATGACGCGTCACATGGCGGGAGCTACAAAAAAGGCTTGCATGAAGAGGTGCTAAACCTTAAAATAGCAAAGTATTGTAAAGAAAAACTGGAAGAATATGAAGGCGTAACCGTTTATATGTCACGCGAGGACAGCAAATGCCCGCATCCGGGGACAATTTCCGTGGATGACAACATTGGAAGGGTCGAGGATGCTGTCGCAAAGAATGCAACATTGTATGTGGCACTTCACAACAATTCCTGTCCGGCATCTTCGGCAAGGGGAGCTACCGTATATTATCCGAATACCAGCTACAATAAAAGTGTAAGTGATACGGGAAAGGAAGCCGCTGCGGAGATCTTAAACCAGCTGGTAAAGCTTGGACTAAGAGACAGGGGGCTTTCCATCCGCAATTCTGAGGATGGAACAAAATATCCGGATAACAGTAAGGCGGACTATTATAATATCATTAAGACAGCAAAGCTTAACAGCCTTCCCGCAGTCATTGTAGAGCATGCGTTCATGACAAATTCATCGGATGTGAGTAACTTTCTGGACAGTGACGAGAAGCTTAAAAAGCTCGGGGAAGCGGATGCCAGGGGAATTGCAGCATATTACGGACTGAAGAAGAAAAAAACCACACGCCCGAATCTGAAAAAGGTTGTGCAGGTGGAGCAGGATACAGTAAAAATCACATGGAGCGCACTTGAGGGGGCAGACTATTATATCGTTATGCGGAGGGAACTTCTTACCCCGGCAAAAGGTAAAAAGGATGCCGTCTATTCCGAGTGGGAGAAAGTCAAAAAGACAAAGAAGGATTATTTCAATGACCACGACTTTTTGCCAGATACTACCTACTATTATACGGTAAAAGCGCATATGGCAGAGACAGACAGCTTTAGCAAAAAACATCCGGCAGGATTCTCTGTGACCACAAAGTAACAGTACCGGTTTTATGGGAAGAGGATATGAAAGAGAGCTATAAACATTTATTAAATTATACGGCAAACTTAATAACATTGCTTGTAGAGGGCGTTCTGTTCGGTCTTATATGGTATAAGTATTATTCCAAGATTACCATTATGGAGACGGATATCATTGCCAATTACCATCAGCGAGGCAACTGGGCAGTAATTGGTATGTATATCCTGATTCTCTTTTTCTTCACGAAGGTATTTGGTGGATACAAGATCGGATATCTCAGGGTAGGAGACATTATCTTATCAAATATTCTCGCACTGTTTCTGGGCAATATCGTTGCCTATCTGGAGTTAGTGCTCATTACGCGTACCTATGCGAATCCGGGCCCTTTGTTTTGTATATTCCTTTTGGAAATTGTCATGATTACCTTGTGGACATTTCTCGTGCGTGCGATGTACAAGCATCTGTACCCGCCGAGAGATATGCTTGTAGTGTATGGAAGGTATGCTCCGGATGACCTCATCGAGAAAATTAATTCCCGCAAAGATAAATATAATATATGTGAGACGGTAAGCTGCACGATCGGATACCGCAGGCTTTTTGAACTGATGGAAAAGTATCCGACTGTTGTATTGTGCGATCTGCCGGCGGAAACGCGCAATGACCTGATGAAGTTCTGTTATCAGAAATCAATCCGTGCGTATTGCACTCCGAAGCTTACAGATATCATGTTCCGTGGCGCGGATGATATTCATCTGTTTGACACACCGCTTTATGTGTTCCGGAATCAGGGACTTACGATCGATCAGCGCTTCTTTAAGCGCTTCTTTGACATTGTGCTGTCATTGATCGGGCTTGTGATCGCATCACCGTTTATGGTGCTGATCGCGCTTGCGATTAAGATCTATGATGGCGGTCCTGTTTTCTATACGCAGGAGCGCTATACGCGGGATGACCGTATATTCCGGATTATCAAGTTCCGGAGCATGCGCGTGGATTCCGACAAGGAAGAGCAGCGGATCACAGGTAAGGAAGATGCGCGTGTAACGCCGGTCGGAAAACTGATCCGTGCGATTCATTTTGATGAACTTCCACAGCTGTTCAATATCTTAAAGGGAGATATGTCAATTGTCGGACCAAGACCAGAGTGGAACGTGACTACGGAGCAATACTGTGAGCAGATCCCGGAATTCCCGTTCCGTCTGAAGGTTAAGGCCGGACTGACCGGATATGCGCAGGTGTGGGGCAAGTACAATACTACGCCGTATGATAAGCTTAAGCTGGATATGACATACATTGAACAGTATTCCCTGTGGCTTGATCTTAAGATTCTGATGCTTACCTTCAAGGTACTTTTCATGAAAGAGAACACCGAGGGAGTGGACGAATCGCAGACGACTGCACTTAAGCATTAAAAGGAGCAATTATGGACGACATTAAAATCAGTGTTATTATGCCCGTCTACAAAGTGGAGAAATATGTGGCAAAAGCCATCGAAAGCATTTTGCATCAGACGCTTTCAGAATTTGAACTCTGGACCGTGGATGACGGAAGTCCGGACAGGAGCGGTGAAATCTGTGATGCTTATGCTGCGAAGGATCCGCGTATCCATGTGATCCATAAAGAGAACGGCGGGGCACCGAGTGCACGCAATGCAGCCATGAAACTTGCAAAAGGAAAATACTTTTTCTTCCTTGATGCGGATGACTGGGCCGAGCCGGATATGCTGCAGGATCTGTACGAAAAGGCAGAGAAAAACAGGGCGCAGTTTGTAATCTGCGGCTTTTATATTGATACCTATTATGGCAAAAACCAGGAGCACTATATCTCCGAAAAGTATTGCGTGGATGATGCGGTATATGAGGATGCACAATCCTTCCGCGAGAATTCCTATCGCTATTTTGACCGGAACCTGTTGTATGCGCCTTGGAATAAGCTTGTGCTTGCATCTTACCTCAGGGAACATGATATCTTTTTCCCGGAGACTTTCCGCGACGATTTCCCATTTAATCTTGCAATTGTGCGCGATGCACAGCGCGTGGTTGTGTGTACGGATGCATATTATCATTTTCTGCGTGCAAGGGAAGAGTCTGAGACAACCAAGTTCTATCGCAATCTCTATGAGAAGAGAGAGGAGGAGCATGGCTGGATGGTCGATCTGTACAAGGAATGGAACATTGATAATCCCAATGTGCGGGAAATGATTTCAAGACGTTATGTGGAGCGCATCATCGAGTGCGTGACCAATCTGACCTGTTCATCCTGCACATTAAGCCACAAAGAGCGTATGCAGGAAATCGCGCGGATACTTAGCAACCCGAGGATTGATGAGTGCCTGCGATATGCAAAAATACGCTCTGCTTATACAAAACTTGCACTTTTGCCGATCCGCTGGAAAGCGGTCCGGCTGGCATGGCTTGAGGCTACCGTGATTACGTTTGTAAAAGAACATAACGGCAAGCTGTTTGCATTGCTGCGTTCACACAGATAGGCGGAAAGATATATGGCAATTTTGCAGACAAACGAAATGTTCAAACGTGAGTTGTCCCATAAGCAGCACCGCCTGACGGACGAGGAACTAGAAGGGGTAAAAGCAGTTGTATATGAGATCCTGTGTGATGTGGTAGCAGTCTGCGATGACATGGGCATTCCTTATATGCTTGGCGGTGGAACTGCTCTCGGGGCTGTACGGCACCGGGGATTTATTCCGTGGGATGATGACATTGATCTGAACATCGAACGAAAATATATAGATATCCTGCTGGACGAAATAGAAGCAAGATATCAGGATAAATATTATATAGAGGCACCGCTGCGCACTCCGGGGTATTTAAGCTCATGGGTGATGATTCACAAGAATGGAACGGTTTTTCAGGAATATCTGGTCAAGTCCGGACGCGAAAATGGCATCAAGATCGACATTTTTGTTATCGAAAGCACATATGATAACCCGTTTCGCCGGTTATGGCACGGGATCTGCTGCGAGGCAGGACTGTTTCTTTTGTCCTGCTACCGTATGTATCTGTGGCGCGAAGAATTTCACGCACTCGCCGCAGGCAATAAGAAGGCGGAATGTGTGATTCGCCTGAAGGAATTGATCGGCAGGATATTTGCGTCAAAGGGCGGTTATTGGTATGACCGCGTTGAACGCTGCCTGATGCAGTGCACAGAGGAAAACTCAAGGTATGTGACCATTCCGTCCGGGCGTGGACATTTTTGGGGAGAATTGTACAAAAGAGAGACTTTTCTGCAGACGGTTCCCATGCAATTTGAGGATAAAATCATGCCGGTCACAGCTGATTATGATCATTATCTTCAAAATCTGTATGGAAAATATATGGAATTACCGCCGGAATCTGCAAGGGAACACCACATTATTTATGACGTTAAGGTATAAAAGTTGCTCAAAATACCGAAATGTGGTAAAATGTTTCCAAATAATGTTTGGAGATTTATATGAAGAAATATTTTGATAATTTTTGGAAATATCATTATCTGTTATATGAATTGGTTAAGAAGGGCATAAAATTAAAATACAGACGTTCCTACCTGGGAATCATCTGGTCATTGTTAGAGCCGATCCTGACCACAACGGTACTTACGATTATATTCGGAACCCTGTTTGGAAATGATTCGAAGACGTTTCCAATGTATATCCTGACAGGACGTTTGCTGTATTCTTACTTTTCTTCAAGCACCAAGGGTGCACTGAAGTCTATCCGGCAGCACTCCGGCATGATCAAGAAGGTATATGTGCCGAAGTATCTGTACCCGCTGTCAAGTATTCTATACAACTATGTGATCTTCTTTATTTCACTTATTGTGCTGGTACTTTTGGGATTCTACTGTGGGGTATTCCCGACCTTAAGATGGTTTGCGATCTTCCTGCCGCTTCTGATCCTTCTGGTATTGTCATTTGGAGTGGGAATGATCCTTGCGACAGTGGGCGTATTCTTCCGCGATATGGAATATCTTTGGGAAGTTGCGCTTATGCTTATCATGTACTCCTGCGCGATCTTCTACTATCCGCAGAGATTGCTGAAGAGTGGATACAGCTGGGTACTTACCGTAAATCCGTTATATGCGATCATTGAGAATGCCCGTGCAATTTTGTTTGGAGATCCGATCAATTGGATGAGCATGCTGTATGCAGCCATTTTCAGCCTGGTGTGCTTACTGATCGGTCTGATCGTATTCCGGCATAATCAGGACAAGTTTATTCTTAAAATATAATTTCGAACATATTCTGAAAGGAGAAAATGCTATGAGAAAGGTTATTACCTATGGTACATTTGATCTCTTACATTATGGGCATATCAATCTTTTAAAGCGGGCAAAGGAGAGAGGCGATTATCTGATCGTTGCTCTTTCCACAGATGAGTTTAATTGGAATGAGAAGCGCAAGAAGTGCTACTTCTCATATGAGAAGCGCAAACAGATCCTTGAGGCAATCCGTTATGTGGATCTTGTGATCCCGGAGAAGAGCTGGGAGCAGAAGATTTCCGATGTGAAGGAGTTTAAGGTAGATACCTTTGTAATCGGAGACGATTGGGAAGGCAAGTTTGACTTCTTAAAGGAATACTGCGAGGTTGTATATCTGCCTCGTACCCCGGAGATTTCTACAACACAGATCAAGCAGAATCTCGGAGAACAGAAACAATAGGAGTAATAAGATGGCAAATGACGCGTTAAATGTGGACCACGTCAGCATTCGTTTTAATCTGAGCAAGGAAAAGGTAGATAGTCTTAAGGACTATGTACTAAAATCAATTACCCGGCAGATGCAGTTCGATGAGTTCTGGGCGCTTACCGATGTCAGTTTCAAACTGAAAAAGGGAGACCGGCTCGGAATCCTCGGAATGAACGGAGCCGGAAAGAGTACACTTCTTAAAGTGATTGCGGGCGTATTCAAACCGACAGAAGGAAAAGTAACCCATAAAGGAAAGATAGTTCCGCTTCTGGAGCTGGGTGCCGGATTCGACAAGGAATATACCGGTCGTGAGAATATTTATCTCTACGGTGCAATGCTTGGCTACAGCAAGAGCTTTATTGATAGCAAATTTGATGAAATCGTTGCATTTTCTGAACTTGAGAAGTTTATTGACGTGCCGCTTAAGAATTATTCCTCCGGCATGAAGAGCAGACTTGGATTTTCGGTTGCAACAGTAGTGGAGCCGGATATCCTGATTCTGGACGAAGTGCTTTCCGTCGGGGATGCCAAGTTCCGGAAAAAGAGTGAGCAGAAAGTACTCTCCATGATGGAAGACGGTGTTACGGTGTTATTCGTATCGCACAGCTTAAAGCAGGTGCGCAGACTATGTACAAAGGCGATGATCCTGGACAAAGGACATATGCTTGCTTTTGGTGATATCGAACCGATTGCGCAGCAGTATGAAGCAATGGTCGGCCCGGAAGATGACGATGATGTAAAGAACAAAAAAAAGAGCAAAGAAGGATGAGAATGAGATGAATATCGCGATTATTTTTGCAGGTGGAAGCGGAGTCCGCATGGGAGCCGGAGTACCAAAACAGTTTTTGGAGATCAACGGAAAGCCGATCATTGTGCATACACTGCAGCTTTTCCAGTATCATGACAAGATTGACAAAATCTACGTATCCATTTTGAAGGATTATGTATCTTATATGGAAGAATTGGTGGAAGAGTACCACTTAAAGAAGGTTGTTTCTGTTATCCCGGGTGGCGAGACAGCGCAGGATTCCATTTACAATGCATTGAAGAAGGCGGAGTCAGAGAATCCGGGGGACTCTATTGTGCTGCTGCATGATGGCGTAAGACCGTTTGTCTCTTATGATGTGATCGCAGAGAATATCAAGAGTGTGGAGGAATATGGCAATGCCATTACCACAACATCCTGCTATGAGACTATTCTGATCAGCAAGGATGGCAATTATGTGGACTCGGTTCCGTACCGCAAGGAGACATTCGCGGCACAGGCACCGCAGAGCTTCCGTCTGAAGGATATCATTGCCGCACATGATGTGGTAAGAAACCGTCCGGAAGGCTATGAGAATATGGTGGATGCATGTACCATCTGCAAGAGCCAGGGAATCGATGTGCATATGGTTGCAGGAAATCGCGGTAACATCAAGGTTACTACTCCAGAGGATGTATATATGTACCGTGCACTTTTACAGTACAAGGAAAATGAACAGGCATTCGGACTTGGACTTACCAACCGCATGGACGCAAAAAGACATCAGGATTCATAGAATCAAAGGAGCAGGATATGAGCTTAGAAATAATGGAGAGTCCTCTTGATAAGGTACTGCAGGAGGACCTTGATACAATTGCATCAGCGGAATTACCTTGGGAGCAGTTAAGCGGCTCCCATATTCTGATTACAGGAGCGACGGGACTTGTAGGCTCCATGGCGGTAAAGGCACTTGCCTGCTGCAACCGGAAACGCGGCCTTAAGATGACGATACATCCGATGATCCGCAATATGGAAAAGGCAAAAAGAGTATTTGGAGCGCTTGCAGAGCGCGAAGATATTTCATTTGTTGAGGGAGATATCTTAAATCCGATCCGGACGGATGTGCCGGTCGACTATATCATCCATGGGGCAAGCGTTACAGCTTCAAAGACGTTTGTGACGCAGCCGGTTGAGACAATCTCCACAGCAGTAAGGGGAACAGAAAGCCTGCTTAAATTGGCATGTGAGAAGCATGTGCGCAGTATGGTATATATTTCCTCAATGGAAGCATTCGGAATTACAAATCCGGCTCTTTCCTGTGTGAAGGAAGAGGATTTAGGTTACATTGATGTTATGAATGTAAGGAGCTGCTATTCTGAGAGCAAGCGTATGTGTGAGGTAATGTGCGCATCCTACGCACATGAATATCAGGTTCCGGTAAAGGTCGCAAGACTTGCGCAGACATTCGGTGCAGGAGTCTCAAAGGAAGAGGGACGCGTATTTGCACAATTCGCAAAGAGCGCAATATTCGGTGACGATATTGTATTGCATACCAAGGGTGAGTCTACAGGCAATTATTGCTATACAATGGACGCAGTATTAGGCATCCTTACGATTTTGCTGAAGGGCAATTCGGGAGAGGTGTACACGGTAGCCAATCCTTCCACTACCATCAAGATCAAAGATATGGCGCAGATGGTATGCGATACGCTTGGCGATGGCAGAATAAAAGTGATTTTTGATATTCCACAGGATGCACTCACTTATGGGTATGCCCCGGATGTAGCCATGCACCTGAACTCCGATAAGCTTCAGGCTCTTGGCTGGAAACCGGTATATGATCTGCCACAGATGTATGAACGTCTGGTAGAGAGCTTCCGCGAGCAGGGAATATAATGGAACGGCAATTAGAACGCCAGGAAGTGCAGAACGTGCTTCTTAAGATGCTGGATGCATTTGCTGCATATTGCAAAAAGCACGATTTGAGGTTCTATCTGGTGGGAGGAACGCTGCTTGGTGCAGTTCGTCATGCGGGATTTATCCCGTGGGACGATGATATTGATGTCGGCATGCCAAGGCCTGACTATGAGAGGCTGCTTGCATTGGTAAAGACGGAGCCGGTCGCGCCGGAGTACCGGATTATCTCAGCGGGTGATGGCACGCTTTCCCTTCCGTTTGCGGAGATGATCCATCTGGATACGAGATTGGAGCGACCAACATCTAAGTATATTGACGGAGATTACCGTCAGCTATATCTTTTTTTGGATATTTTTCCACAGGATGGTTGGCCGGAGAACGAACATGCCGCAAAGAGATTGGTGCGGCGGACGAATTTCCTTCGCAAACTGAGTACGGAATCCCGTGCCACGCTGGGGGCGGGGACAAGCATCCTTAAAACAATTGCAAAGACGCCGGCAATTCTGCTGGGACGTGTAATCGGGACGGATCGGATTAACCGGCACCTCGATGCGATTGCAAAACAGTATGATTATGATTCAAGTAAATACGTAGGAGCCATAACCTATGGAATATATGGTGTGGGTGAACGGTGCAGGCGGGATGAGATGTTTCCGATGAAGACGGTTACATTTGAAAATCGAAAGTTTCCGGCACCAGGATGCACAGACTCCTATCTGACGGGAATATTTGGGGATTACATGACCCCTCCGCCAAAAGAGAAGCAAGTCAGCCACGGTCTTACAGTGTGGATGAAGGAACATATAAGTGAGGAAAAAGAATGAAACTGTCGATTATCTGGATACTGTCCAAGCAGAAAGAAAAAAATAAAAAGACGCTGGAATGCCTTCTGAAGGAGATCCCGGCCTGCAAGGACGTTGTCCAATTGCTGATATATGGAGAAAAGGAGCTGCTGGCATCAGAGAAGATTGCATTTCCGGAGAAAACGACAGTCTCCTATTTCGACAACGGATTTGTCAATGAGGCTGCATTATATAAGGATGCACTTACACATGTGACAGGGACATACCTGACTGCGGTCAACGGAGGGGATGTTTTTTCGGAGGGAGCATTTGAACAGCTGCATGCTGCTGTGAAACAGTATTCGAAGCAATGCAAGGTATATATGATGCAGAAGCTTGAGGAGGACGGCTCGAGAATTCCATTTTCGCACAGGGCTGACGCGGAGAGTTTTATGCTGCTCTCGCTTGATGAGCGCGTGGGATGCTATCCGTATTTTCTGGGAGGAACGGTTTTGCCGGCAAAGGCATGCAAGGAAATCGGTATCAATCCGGAATATGGCATGGAGGCTGAACGCGGACTTGTGCTGTCTGTCTGTGCAAAAGAGATGCAGATTGTGCATATTAAGACTGCCACATATACAAGCGCAGTGACCAGAGAGGGAGATAATGTTTTCTTTGAAGGCATCTATGACCTTGCGTGGTATACAGATTCTTTAAATGTTTTCTGGCCGGCATTTTTAGACCATATGGAGCAGAAGTATGGTAAGATCCCGATGTTCATTCAGTATCATGTGGGATTTACTATCGCAAACCGGTTGAACAGTAATTGGAATAATAAGAATAAGCATGTAATCCCGGAGGGCGAAGGTGAGGACTGCCTGCGCGCGATGGGAACTCTCCTTAAGAAACTGGATGACAGGGCGGTCTTCAATGTGCGGAAGCTTGGACCGAATAACCTGCCGGATTCGATGAAATGGGTACTTGGCATCTTAAAATATGGAGAGGATTACAGATTTAAACTCGGATTCTCAAATACAACCGCATATTATGGGGCGGACAACATCATGCTTGGCCAGATCAATAATCTGAAAACCAACATGGTGTTTATGGAGTATTGGAATGACCGGCTTGAGATTGACGGAACGGTTCACCCGATCCTCTACTCGATGGCAGATGAAGTGTATTTCATGTATGGGGACAAGAAATATCCGCTTGTCTACAATGAGAGGTATGCACATACAAAGGTGTTTGGCGTAACCATATACAAATCCCATTCTTTCCACGTGTCACTTCCGATGGCAAAGCCGAATGGAGAAGCTCTGTATTGCTATGCCCAGATCGGTGATGAGAAAATTAAGATCAAATTCAGCTATGAATCCCACTTCAGCCGCATGAGCGGAAGATTCCGTCACAGCTACTGGTGCTTTGGTGACAATCGTCAGTTTATGGCCTTTAAGGCGAAAGACGGCATTGTATTTACCCGCGTGGGAAGAAAACAGAAGATATTGCGCGAGATGAAGTTATATTATGATATGCTCCGTGCGAAGAACAAGCGTGCACTTATGTTTATATTTGTGCGTCTGGCTTATTTTGCTGCGAGACCATTCATGAAGCGTAAGCCAATCTGGATGTATCTGGATAAAATATATAAGGGCGGAGACTCATCTGAATATTTGTACAAGTATGCCTGTGCACAGCATGATGGCATCAAGCATTATTACCTCATCGACAAGAAAGCAACTGACTATGCAAGACTTAAGAAGGAAGGATATAAACCACTCGTAAGAGGAAGTATCAAGCACCGACTTGTGTTCCTGCTTTCTGACATGATGGTAATCTCGAACTCTACCGTTTTTGCGTTTAATAATTTTGGAATGGTCAATTCCAGCTATATCCGTGATCTTGTTAATTTCCATGTCTGCTGTGTACAGCATGGAATGTCCGTACAGAAGATCGCAGTGGCACAGAATCGTTTAAGAGACAATACAAGGCTGTATTTCTGCGCTTCAAAGTATGAGCTTAAGAACTTGAGCCACCCGGTATATGACTATGTGGGTTATAATGCACTTAAGCTTACAGGCGTGCCACGGTATGATGGGTTAAAGGATCGCGAGTGCAAGCAGATCATGATCAGCCCTACCTGGCGTATGCAGGCGGCTGTGCCGGTGCGTACAAGCGAGGGAGAGCAGAGGGATTACAATCCGCTGTTTAAGGAGAGCACTTATTTTAAGGTGTTCAATTCACTTATTAACGATCCGCGTCTGATCGATGCGGCAAAGCGTTACGGATATCGTATCAAATATGTTCTTCACCCGATTGTAAGTGCACAGGTGAATGATTTTGACAAGAATGAATATGTAGATATCGTTCCGGCAGTCGGAGATATGAGCTACGAGAAGATGTTCTGCGAGTCAAGCCTGATGGTGACGGACTTTTCCGGCATCCAGTTTGACTTTGCATATATGCGCAAGCCGCTTGTATATCTGCATCACAAGGATATTCCACAGCACTATGAGGAGGGATCCTTCTTCTATGATACCATGGCGTTCGGCGAGATCTGCCACGATAATGATGAGCTGATCGATACTCTGTGCGAGTATATGGCGAACGGCTGCAAGATGAAGGAAGAATATGTAAGAAGAGCAGACGATTTCTTCTACTATGATGATCATAACAACTGTGCGCGTATTTACAAGGAGATGCGCAGATATCAGGATGTGCATGTGTTCCATAAGGAGCTTCCGCTTGAAGTTGAACTTCAGCCGCAGGAGAACATCACATATGACCTCGAAGAGAGAAAGGAACGGAAGGAAGAGATTGACAGGCAGATCAAGGAGAAGAAGGTCAAGGCCGGTCAGCGCGGAATCTCTGATTTCTACTATGATTATCCATTAAATGAGAAGGCTATCGTATTACTCGGACTTGGAAAGCATGTCCGTGGAAACATGCTATATATCTTAAATGAACTGAATTCCTCAGACAAATTTGAAGGATTTCAGATTTATGTGCGTACAGACGAAGATACCCAGCCGATCGTCGAGCAGTATATCGAGAAAAACGGCTGGAAGAGAACTGTCCCAGTCACGAAGGATGAACCTTACCGTGAGGCAATGGAAACTTCGAAATATCTGATCACCGAGGTGTTTTTCCCGGAAGGATGGGTGAAGAGACCGGGACAGGTATACATCAATATCTGGCATGGAACTCCGCTCAAGAAGCTCGGATTAGCAAAGAATTACCGGGGAAGACACAAGGATGGCAATACCCAGCGTAACTTTATTGACGCGGATTATCTGTTATATCCGAATGACTATACCCGGGACAACATGTTAGCTTCCTACAAGGTCGCAGAACTGATGAATGGCAAAACGCTTATGCTTGGTTATCCACGTACCGGAGGGATGCTGCAGGCAGCAGAACGTGATCTTTCCGGGCTTGTTGCAAAGCTTGCACCGAACGGAGAGCGGATCTATGCATATATGCCGACATGGAAGGATTATCTGGAGGTTGATGCAGTTGTAGCGGAATCGAAGGAACTGCTGGACTATTTAGACGAGAATCTGTCCGATGAGCAGATCCTGTATGTGAATCTGCACCATAAGGTCAGTGATTCACTGGATTACAGCAAATTCAGACGTATCCGGAAGTTCCCGGCGGATGTGGATACCTATGAACTTCTTGCAACAACAGATGCGCTGATCACTGATTACTCCAGCGTATTTTATGATTATCTTGCCCTGCGCAAACAGATTGTATTGTACTGTGCAGACTATGAGAAATATAAGAAGGCCCGCGGAACCTATATGGATATCAGCGAACTTCCGTTTGATAAGGCAATGACACCGGAAGAAGTGCTTGCAGCACTGAACCGGGGTAAGACGTATGACGATCAGGCGGCATATGAGCGGTTTTGCGCATATGATTCCACACAGAATGCACATCTGCTTTGCGAAACACTGCTTGGTGAGGAAGAAGTGTCAGACCGTGTAGCACCGATTGCGGCAGAGGATAAAAGGAATATTTTATTCTTTGACGAGAGCTGCGGCAATGAGATTGAGACATTTATGCTCAATGAATTTGTGACAAAACAGACGATTGACGGTGATAGCTACTATGTCGGATGTGACAGGGATCTTGTTGACGAGAATAAGGATGTTGCATACCCGCTTTTGTACAACACTTCTGTTATTGGTACGAGGGTCGACCCTCATTTCGGAAGAACGGGAAGAGGTGCGGTGGCACTATTTGAGCAGGGTGATCTAAGCTTTGAAGCATTGTTAGCTTATTTGAAATATGATTACTACTTAAATGCCCATCGCTGGTTTGGAAATGCCCATTTTGATGTGGAAGTGATCTATGACGTCGCAGATGCAGACAGATTGCTTACACTTCTTGCAATGCCGGGAGACAAGCTGTTGTTTTTGAGCAATGCAGCAGTAGCGAAGATGCAGGGAGATGAATATTTCCGCAAAATCGTTCTGTTCGCTATCAGGCATTGCAGGGGTGTCTTTGCGCATAACGAAAGTGCGAAAATTGCTGCTGAACAGATTCTGCCGAGAGGCATTTATGTCCAGGTGATTGAAAACGCAAAGCAGATCAGGGAGCTCTTAAGCGAAAAGGAATTGATGAAAAACAAGTAAGGAGAATGTATGAATGGAACAAACAGCATTTTGTGAAGATGTTCCACCAATGTACCGCAATAAATATTTGGCACACTCGTTGGGGGGCTATCGGGGGCTGAAGTATTTAAACTGCGAGGAGGGTTTACTGAACTCTCTGCTACATGGACACAAATATTTTGAAGTGGATTTTCTATTTACAGAAGATGGTGAGCTTGTCTGCTCCCACGGATGGAATGAGGAGAACTGTAAAAAGACAGGAATGCCATATAAGGAAGAGTTTGCGCATATGACGCGCGAAATGTTTCTCCAGCAGAAGGTACACGGACTGACCACCATGGATGTCAGACGGCTTTACCGGTATATGGTGATGTTCCCGGATACGTATTGGGAGCTGGACCTGCACACCCTTCCAAAGCCGACGGCAATCCGTATGGCAGAGAAGATACTTGAGATATTTGAACATAATGAATCTGTTCTTGAGAGATGCCTTGTGCAGGTAAACAGCAAGGCAATGTATGCCGGGATCGACAGCGTATATCATTTCAAATATTATCAATACAACATCAAAAATGCGATTGACAAGCTGGATGAATATATTCAGTTTTCGGTTGATAATCATATCTGTGCGATGGCGATGAAGAGCGCTTTTGCGACAAAAGAGAATATCGAAAAGGTCAGAAAAGCAGGATTGGCACTTCTGGTATTTTCTGTGGATAATTACCTTGAGGCGCAAAAGTATCTCCGGTGGGGAGCCAATACGATCTGTAGCAATTTCCTGACCCCATTTGATGCGGGTGATCTTACAGCACCGGTCAAGATCGTATACAACAGCACGCCAAAAGCGAAAGAACATCTGTCCAGGCTGATCCAGAAGAATGTCCTCAGAGGGAACCTTGTCAAGACCGTCAAGGATTCTTACGAATATATAGAGGATGTTACGTTTGCGGCTGACGGAACTTACAAACTGATGGCAAACCATTTTTCCAAAGGATTCCGAAAGTTTGCTGGCTGGGAGATACGCCGCCGCAATGATGCGGGACAATGGGTGTGGTACTGCACGGACGGAAGCTGGCGGACAGAAGGCGATATTGCCGGTAACGGATTCACAAAATACCGCGCTGCCGATGGGGAGAACATAAACATAAGCCTCATAAGCGAAGAACGGAAGCTGTTTTTCGTGGCGGCATGGAGATAGAAAACAAGGAGGATGTATTATGAGAAAAGCTACAAAAATTGCAGCCGGTGTGCTGGGTGCACTAGCTTTGGCAATCGGAGCCTACACAGCAGTTTCCACGGTTACAGCACCGGAGACGGTATACGCGGCAAAGACAGATTACTCGGATTGCTATAAGATATCAGGTAAGACGATTACGATCAAAAAGGGATATAAGAACAAGGATATCACGGAAATCGTAAATGCCGCTCTTGTAGAGGCAAGGGACAGTGCGACCTCCAAAAAACAGATAACTGTTAAGGTGCCAAAGGGAACCTACAAGCTGACCAGCAATCTGCGTATTTTCAGCAATACAACTTTAGACCTGACAGGTGTAACCCTAAAATATACCGGCAAAGAATCCCATGTAATGCTCCAGTCCGGAACAAATGGCGCATATAAGGGCGCTTCCGATTACAACCAGAGCAAGAAATGTGCCGGATATAAGGGATTTGAAAACATTACCATCAAAGGTGGAACATTCCAGAGTATTGATTCCAACTCAGGCTCTATCATGCGAATCGCACATGCAAAGAATGTCACGCTCGAAGGAATTACTTTTAAGGGCGGTGGATGTGCACATCAGGTGGAAGTTGCTGCCATAGATGGATTCTATGTAAAAGATTGTAATTTCATTGACTGGGAAGGGCCAGCGGTGCCGGAGGAGGGCTATGAGGCTGAAAAGTATGAGGCACTCCAGCTTGATATTCCTTGTGCAACGCGCGTGTTCCGCAATGTATATCAGGACGGAACCGTTATGAAGAATGTTGAGGTTACCGGATGTACATTTTCGGATGTGCCGAGAGGCGTCGGAACGCATACATTCCTTCTGGGTGCTTACCATGAGAACATCAAGATTAATAATAACACCTTCAAGAATATTGAGGAGGAAGCGGTTGTATGTCTCGGATACAAGAACTCCGAGGTCAAGAACAATACAATCAAAGATTGCGGCGCAGGAATCCTGTTCCAATATTTTAAGGCGAACACAGACTCTGTATACTCTACCATCTTAGATGGAAAGAAGAATTATAAGGGAACTGTGGAACACGATGCAAACAGCGTGATCAGCGGCAATAAGATTACGATAAAATATACCAAGGAATCCGATGAGATTCAGGGAATCAAGGTATATGGCGTCAATCTCGAAAAAGCAGAAAAGGGTGCGGACGGCAAGAAACTTGCCGCACAGAATTACTATATCAGCGGTGTGACGGTAAGCAAGAACACGATCGTAACTGCTGGATACGGCATTCATCTGATTGATGCGGTGGACTGCACGATCACCGGAAACAATATTACCGGAAAGGGTGTCAAATCATCCGATCCGCTTCTTAAGATCACAAACTATGATGGCATTTATCTGACTGCAGGTTCATCTGCAAAGAACATAAAGGATAATACCGTTAAGGATATGATCGGATACGGAATTGATATCTACAGTCAGAGCAAATGTTCGGGATCTGTATCCGGAAATACGATCACCGGATGCAAAGACGGCGGTATGCTTGTCAATGACAACAGCTCTGTTAAGAATATCTCTGACAATACCTTTAAGGAAACGACCGGCGATTCTGCAATTACGGTTTATAATAAGTCTAAGGTTACAGCAATCACAAATAACACGATCGAGGTTACCGGAAGTGGCCCGAAAGGGAATACCCATGGAATCAAGGCAACAACGAATGCAACCATCGGTGATGTGAAGGACAATACCGTAAAGACCGGCGACAGTGCATCCGGGTCAAAGCTCGGCTGCGGTATTATTATTTATAATAAGGCGGGCGTTACCGGGGATATCAGCGGAAACACCGTAGACAAGGCTAAGGAATATGGAATTTCAATCACAACAGATGCAACCGTTGGAGGAAGCGTTTCCGGAAATACCATTAAGAATGTACAGAAGAGTTCAATCTTTGTATATTCCGGTAGTTCTGTTGCCGGCAGTGTTTCTGGCAATAAGATAACCGGAGCAACAGATGATGGAATTCTTATCAATTCCAAGTCGAAGGTATCTGGGGGAATCAACAGCAATGAAATTGCCTCCGTTGGCAAGCGTGCAATTTTCATCTATGATGATTCCGGAAAGTCCACGGTTGGAGAGATCAAAAATAACACGATCACATCCGCAGGTGCTTATGGTATCAACCTGACAAGTGCGAATAATGAGATTACGATTTCAGGAAACAATGTATCCGGCTGCGGAAATCACTGTCTGATGATCCAGCCATCTACAAGTGCATATAAGATTACCATCACAGGAAATACGATTCAGGGAAATGGATCTGCAAATGCAATCCATGTGGTAAAGGGAAGCGTATACATTGCGGATAACACCGTCTCAAATGCTGCATACGGACTTCATATTGCCAAGGGCGTAAGCGGTTCACTCGGTATGAATACATATGGAAGCGGCATCACGCATCAGGTATATATTGCAGGAAAGAATTACACGCAGTATAATATCATGTACTTGTAAAAGAAAAATTATAGGGGCTGTCACTTGGAATAAGTGACAGCCCTTTGTAAAAAATTCCGTTATTGTGAGTGAGGAAGATAAAATGTACCAGGCAGAGCAAAAGCTTAGAAATAAGATAACACTTTTGACGTTTATATGCAGTTTACTTGTTATATGGATCCATACCTACAATCTGGAGATGTATGGTATTACGGCAGATTCACAGGGGATTGCAAAAATCGCGTATCTGACAGAAAACTATTGGAAGCGATTGACGGATATAGCTGTGCCGCTTTTCTTCTTCGTATCAGGTTTCTTATTCTTTCGGACATATGAATTGAAAGATACGTGGAATAAATACAGGTCGAGATTCAAGAGCATTCTGATTCCATATGTCTGCTGGTGCACGATCTATTATCTTTATTTTGTATTGATAACGAATGTGCCGGTAATTAAGAGCCTGATGAACCGAACAGAGGCAACACCGCTGTCTTTTCTTACATGGCTTCGATGGATCGGACCGGATGAATATTATACACTTTGGTTTCTGCAGAACCTTATTGTGTATATTCTGCTTTGTCCGGTATTCTATATACTGTTAAAGGACAGGAAGAAGGTTCCGGTTGGCGCGATTGTCCTGATTGCAGGGATCCTGAATGTATATTTTAAATGGATACCGCTGCCAGGAGGAATGATCGAATATGCTGCGGGTGCATGGATTGCAATCAACCACAAGGAAGCGGCACTATATCGAAACAAATACCTTTCTGTTGCCGGATGGATCTATACAGTATATCTGCTTGTAACAGGGTTCCGCTGGTATGGACTTGTCAGTGAACTCCTACTATTTGTGGCGCTGTGGTTTGCATTTGATGTGTTCTCTTTGCAAAAAGAATTCCCGTGGTGGATGAAGATAACCTTCTTTACGTATGTAGCACACGATATATTGCTGGAAGCAATCGAAAAAGTATTCTTTATTCTGGGAGGCAATAAACCGGTGCTTGCACTTGCCAGTTATATACTTATTCCGGTGCTTGTGTTCGGATTGTTGGTGGGGATCGCGAAGATTCTGAAGCGTTTCCTGCCGCACACATGGAATATTCTGACCGGAGCAAGATAAAAAGAACCCCATATATGTGCGGATTACACATATATGGGGTAAATTTAACGCTATTGCCGATGGAATAATTTGCGAAGCTTCTCCGGAATACAGGTAAAGAATCGGCCGATCCGGTAAGCACGGGAATTTTTCAGATTCTTGTTCTGTCGGCGCTCATATTCCAAGGCCTGCTCGGAGTCCTCTAAAGCCTGCCGGAGACTGTCTAATGATTTCTCCTGCAACGTATACTGCTTTTTCAGCTTCTTCTGGCGATTGTTTAAGGATTGGTATTTCCCATTTAACTCCGTGTGCTGGTGATAGGTCAGATTGGAAAAGTATACCAAAAAGTCGTTCGGGCTGTCGGATAACATATGCTTCAGGCAATCAGCATTGGCTGCGCTGTAGTAATATCCCTCCGGGTGCACCGTAAGGTCAAGCTTCTTTAATCCCTCTGTCTGGAGAAAGCGAAAGGTTTCTTCAAAGGCACTCCAATTCTGGATATTGTGAAGAAAATAGACAAGAGTGCCAAGTATTTTGTTGTCAAAGCTGTGCTTTGGATAGGCATCATGTGCAATCAGGCTCTCTCTGGTGGCAATCCAATTGTTGATAGGAGTAAGCGGAGAGGTGGTCAGTGTGCCGAATAAACTATCTGCCTGATTGACACGGTAGCAGATCAGCGGCTTATTGACAACAGTGATCCGACTAGCACGGGCAATCGCATTGATGACAAAGAAGATGTCGTTGCCGTTTCGGGTAGCCTGAAAATCAAGTGCAATGGACTCAATGTATGCACGGCGGAACATCTTATTCCACGGATGAGCCGTAGTGATATTTAAGATGTAGTCCGGAACATCATCAGGTGCAAACGGAAGTTCCTTGGGAACATAGCTTTTCTTGATGTAGCCGGCACTCGGGAGTGTCTTCTGCAGATCTTCGAAGTAATGGCTGACTGCACAGATGCAGACATCCGCATCATCTGCTTTGCATTTGCTGTAAAGAATTTCAAGAGCCTGCGGCTTGAAGAAATCATCCGAATCCCAAAATACAAGATATTCTCCGGTCGCGATGGCCTTTCCTGCGTTGCGGGCTGCACCGGCAAATTGGTTCTGCTGCGTGATGACCCGGACCCTTGAATCCTTTGCTTCGTATTCTTTTAAAATGGAAGGGGTATCGTCGGTGGAGCCATCGTCCACACAGATTAACTCGAATTCCGTGAGTGTCTGGCAGAGAATACTGTCGAGGCAGGTACGTAAATATCTGCTTGCGTTATATATAGGTACAATGACCGATACTTTGTTGGTTGACATAATACAAAATCCCTCTTATAGTTAAATCCTATTTCTATCATACAATAATTCCCGACGTTTGTCTATGGATATGTTTTTTGTGTGTCTAAAGTTGCTTTTCCGGTCCGGATTATATAAAATGGGAGAAGTGTTAAGAAAGTGAGATGAATAGTAACAAATGAAGTACTTAGAAACAAAGAAACAAGAAACCAAAAAATCATTGGAAGGATGCCTAAGATATGTGGTATGCCTGCTGCTTTTTCTGGGAATCACCCTGTGGGGAAAACATACGGCTTATGCTATTACGGCTGATCTCGATAAGATAGAGAGCGGTGAATCGGATGGAATATACCGCATCACAAAGGGAACCAGCGATACCCTGTACCTGCAGATCCCGACACAGACAATTGAGACAACCGGTGCGGATGGAAGTATCCAATATGAGACAGCTTATCCGCAGGTTACCAAGGTGAAGAATTCAAAACCTTCAATCGTAGGATATAATAACGGAGTTGTAACCGGATATAAAGAAGGAACATCCAGTATTAAAGTTACATACAAATATGTATTCAGCAGCTATACGGTAACTGAGACTACCACAGTATATGTGCGGGTGGTTGCCTATACGAGAAGCGGTAATACACTCACAATCGATCCGAGCCTGTTAGAGAATAACGATATTACATACAGCCTGATCGAGGCAAGTGCACAGGTAAGAGACCTCGCAACGGATGCGGATCACTATGCCATCAAAATTCTGGCTGGAAACTATACGCTATCCGATGTAGTCCATCTGTACAGCAATGTCACACTTGATATGGACCCGCAGACTGTAATTACAACAACCGCAGGTTCCGGATACAATATGTTCCTGCTCGGAACCACAGGTGAATATATGGGACAGGCGAACTACAACGAGAGCGAGCTTTGCGCAGGGTACGGTGGATTCAAAAACATCACGATCCGTGGCGGCAGGCTGGTAGGCAATAACAAGAGCAGATCATGCCTGATCCGCATGGCTCACGCAACAAACGTGACGCTGGATGGAGTGACATTCTCGGGTGGAGCAGGAGCACATCAGGTTGAGGTCGCAGCGATTGACGGATTCACGGTGAAGAACTGTACGTTCAGCGATTTCTATGGAATTAAGGGCATCACCGGCAATTATGAGGCCCTGCAGCTTGACATCCCGTGTGCGAAGAGCCCGTATGAGGGCGCATACGAAGACGGAAGTGTGATGCGCAATGTTGAGATTACCGGAAATACATTCCAAAACCTCTCCAAGGGCGTCGGAAGCCATACGATGCTTGTGGGAGCTTACCATGAGAATCTGAAGATCAATAACAATACATTTACCAATATTACAAATGAAGCTATCATCTGTCTGAATTATTACAAATGCGAGATCAAAAACAATACGATGGACAATTGCGGTGCAGGAATTGAGTTTGAATATTATCTTCCGAACCGGTATTGCATTTATAATACAATATTTGACGGTCAGCAGACGTACAATAAGGGAATTAAGCACAAGGCAGAAACTGTGATCAGCGGAAATACGATGACTATCAATTATCACAGCAATTATGTGGGATGCACGGGCATCAATATCTACGGATATAAGCGGACAAGTGCAATTACAGGCGCCGCCGGGAACCGGGTAAAGACCCAGAACTACTATGTGAGCGGAGTGACGGTGGCAGACAATACCATCGTGACAGCAGGATACGGAATCCGCCTGCAGAATGCAAAGAAATGCACGGTTACAAATAACACGATCATCGGAAAGAACTTCTCGGAGAATGATTCCCATATCAAAAACGGCAATACATACGATGGAATTTACATTACCAGGAAGTCTTCCACATTGGATCTGTCCGGTAATACCATCCGCAATATGAACGGTGGAGGAATCTACCTGTCCGAATCTACTGCTTTGGGTGGAATCAAGAACAACACAATAAGCGGGGTAAAGCGTTATGGAATCTATTTGTACAGCGGCTCCAATGCAAAGGTTGGCATTATTGGCAACAGTATTAAGAGCAAATCTGAGGCAGAAGCGCTGATCTATCTCAACACGACGGCTAAGACAAAGCATTATATCAGAGACAATGTCTTAAAGGGGTATAAGAATAATGCTGCGATCCGTATAGATAATGGAAAGTTTGTTGTTGCGGATAACACGATTTCCAAGGTGTCAGATGGTGTTACAATAGGAACCGGTGAGAATATAGGCGGATCTGTCTACGCAAATAGCTTCAGCTCCAAAGCAGCATCAAGAATCCGGTTTGTGGATAAAAACTACTACATGTCAGAAGCTATGCAGGAGAATATGGTGGTAGAGAGCGGAATTCTTTCGCCGGAGCTTCCAAAGGTAAAGAATATCAAAGGATATGAGGTACAGGTATCTGAGGACGAAAACTTTGCGGAGAATATAAGAATCTATCGCTATAAGAAAAACAAGAAAAATGTGCAGATCACTGATCTTACGGATGGTGCTGCATATTATGTGAGAGCTTACGCTTACAAGACATACAATGGAGTAAGAATCTACAAAAATAATTAAACAGCCGGCAAAACAAAAATCCTGTATGCATGAAAAGATGCATACAGGATTTTATTATTTTATGAGACCAATGAAAAGGTTTATTTATGATGTGCGAACAGGTCTCTGAGCTTGCGGGGAATTGCTGCAAGGGCACATGCAAAACGATAAGAACGTGATTCTTTGATCGCAGTCAGTTCGTGAGAGAGAGCATCTATCTGAGAACGGCTTGCAAGAAGTTCTGCCGCCTGTTTTTTGTTCTTTCGAGCAAGAATCTGATAGCGTCCGTTCTTTTCGTTGAACTGCTTGTAGGTTGCATGGGAAAAGTACACTAAAAATTCCTCGGGTGTGTCGGCAAAAATACGCTCCAGGCTCTGTGCATTGGCAGCGCTGTAATAATAACCGTCTTCCTGAACTGTAATCTCCATCTGAGGGAGAACCTCCTCCTTTATATAGAGATAGGTGGTCCGGAAAGCTTCCCAGCTTCGCATGTTATGCAAAAAGTATAATAATGTGCCAAGAATCTTATTATCGAAGCTGCGCTTCGGATAAGCATTATTTGCAATCAAACATTCGCGCGTAAGCAGCCAATTGTTGATCGGTGTCAACGGCGTTCTGTTAGCTGCCCCGAACTGACTGCGAGGCTGGTTGACCCTGTAGCACACCAGCGGCTTGTCCACAATGGTAATCCGCTTGGCACGGGCAATGCAGTTGATGACAAAGAAAATATCATTACCGTTCGGTGTCTCATGGAAGGTAAGTCCCATCTCCTCAATAAAGGAACGACGAAACAGCTTGTTCCATGGGTGCGCCGTGGCAAAATTTAAAATGTGATCCGGAATGTCCTCACTGCTAAACGGACGCTTGCTAGGAATGTACTTCTTCCGGAGATAGCCGGAGTTTGGAAAAGATTTCTGGATGTCATCGAAGTAATGAGTTGCGGAACAGATACACAAGTCAGCATCGTCCTTTTCACATTGCTTGTACATAAGCTCTAAAGCCTTTGGACGGAAGAAGTCATCCGAGTCCCAAAAGGCGAAATACTTGCCGGATGCAATCGTCATTCCGTAATTGCGGGCGGTTCCTGCATATTTATTTTCCTGATGAAGAAGCTTGATCCGGGGATCCCGGGCAGCGTATTCCGCAAGTATCTGTGGACATTCATCGGTAGAGCCGTCATCCACGCAGATGATTTCAATTTCCTGTAAGGTCTGGCCGATGATGGAATCAAGACATTGGCGCAGATATTGAGCTGTATTATATATAGGTATAATGACAGACACTTTGACTGTATTCATTATATAGACTTCTCCTTAGTCATAGTATTTCTATCATACTATAAATAATGGCTTTTGTCTATTTGAAAAATCCCATATGCCTGGATTCGATTTCTCCGGAAAAAAGTCACAAAGGTTGAATTTTTACTATTAGAATGATAAACTTACTCTGTATTATTATAAGTTGAAACAGGAGTTCACAGATGAAAAAGTTTATAAAAGGATTGACAATCGGTTGCATGGCAGTTCTTCTGCCGCTTGCAATGAAAGCAGAACCGGTCCGCGCTGAGAGCGATATCTATGGATGGGAAGATGACAGCTATGATAATTACAGCGGACAGGAAGAAACACCGGCACAAAAGGATGTCTATGAGGAGACTTCATGGATTCTGTCTGACCAGACCATCGCGAAAGGGGTCACACAGAAAATAGAGCTGGCTAGCGATCTTTACTATGACTGGTATACGGGCGGGTATCTGACCCCAAAGAATGTGACATGGAAGATTGACGGTGATGCTGCCAAGATCAAGTCTACGGGCAAAGGTGGAAAATCCGTAAAGATAAAGGCAAAATCAGAGGGCGAGGCAACCCTTACCGTGACCTATGATATTGAATACAGCAGCTATATCGAACGGTATACATCCACTGCAACGATCCACGTATCTGCACCGAAAATTAAGCAGAAGACGATTGGAATCAACAAGTATGTATCGGACAGTGCAAGTGTGGAAATTACCGGCTGCAACGAGTACAGCAGTATTACCTGTACGCCAAGCAGCAAGAAAATTGACGCATATGCATATTACTCATGGTGGGATGAGAAGATGGTACTGTCGGTCAGTGGTTCCAAGAAGGGAAACTACACGGTCGATGTCAATATTGACGGCAAGAATTTCAAGGTAAAAGTCAATGTATTCTCTGCCCATTATACCTGCAAAGCTTCCCACAGCGTGGATACCTGGATGGACAAGAAGTGGCATGAAGGGGAGACGATGCTCGCATTGTATAAGGGCGAGACGGAACAGCTTAAGATCAAAGGCTTAAAGGCAGGCACTTCTGTTAAATGGACAAGCAGCAACAAGAAAGTAGCTACGGTAAACAAGAATGGTCTGGTAAAGGCAACCGGAAATGGTTACTGTACGATCAGTGCAAAGATTGCAGGTGGCAGCAGTATTACCTATGAGGTGGGCGTTGCTTCTAAGGGAGCGATCAAGGCCGTGTATTATGCGATCAAGCATTTTGGTTCTGAATATTCACAGGCTCAGCGTATGTCAGAAGGAAAATATGACTGCAGCTCTTATGTTTACAGGGCATATCGCGATGCCGGAATCATACTCGGTAACGATAGAAGCTATGCTCCGACAGCAGCCGATCTTGCAAAGTGGTGTGCAAATAAGGGCTATGTAATCTATGATGAAACGGATGAGGTTGATGTGGCAAAGTTGCTTCCGGGAGACCTTATTTTTGAAACCGGGGAGAACAACGGAAGATACAAGGGCATCTATCATGTGGATCTGTATACGGGCAATTACAGTTCACTTACCGTTGAGCGTACCAAATGGTACGGAGATAAGATGTACAATGTGATCATTGCGCGTCCGACGAAATAAAAAGAATGGAAATAGGAACGATGAATGGTTTGGTAAATGCGATAAACAGATATTCCGTTGCGGATATAATTGGGGACGAGCGTGCAAGAAGGTGCATTTCCCGGGTGGTGTTTTATATCTGTCTGGCGGTGTATATGACAGCTTCCCTGTTGCAGTATACTTCCATAAAAACCAGCTATCCGGAGTTTAATAAAGTACTCACGCAGATTACGTGGTATTGTGTATATGTTGCAACTGCAAATATTATCCTGTTTGCAGATTATTCGCTGATACAGATTGTTCTCTATATTGCAATGATGATCCTGCTGTATCAGTCGTACAAGAGTTGTGGTACAAGACTTGTATATCAAGGTTTTGTCATTGCTTTGTCCGCACGCCCTGTCGATTGGAAACACTTGAGAAAAGTGCTGCTATATGGAATGGGGGCATTAATTGCAATATGCCTTATCCTCTATGCGGCAGGTGTACTGATCGGATTTGAGTACTACAAGGGCGAGAAGATGCGGCTGGTTCTTGGCTATAATCACCCGAACGTCCTGGGCTGCATTGTCATGACTTTTGGACTGATCTGGGTGGCTGTATTTGCAAAGCGTAGTAAGCTCTGGGATTATCTTGTGGTTATCGCATTGGCTGCATTCTGCTGGTTGGGACCGATGAGCAGAACCTCCGCGATTTCCCTTGCGTTTGCGGTATTGCTTATGCTCGTTGCGCACTTCTGGGGAGAAAAGCTGCTTGATTGTATTGTTATCCGGTGGCTTTTAAGCCTGTTTGCACCATTTTGCTTTCTTTTGATTTTTGGACTGTCTTATCTCTATACGCCGGATAATGCTTTCTTCCAGAAAATCAATGCGGCACTCAGTGGGCGGGTTGCGTTCGGTCATGCCTTTTTAGACAAGTATCTGCATACATGGATGGGACAGAAGATCAAGATGGTAGGTACCGCGGAATCCCAGAAGACGGGAAAGCCGAATATGTATCTGGACAGTGCGTACATGCGGCTATATGTAAGCATCGGTATCATCGGACTTCTGATTGTTTTGTTTGTGATGATCGCAGCGATGCTCTATGCAATCCGCATGCATGACTGGGGATTGATCATCGGGCTTTTGGCGTTTGGTATCTACGGAATTTCCGAAGTTTATATGATGTACGTTTATTTCAATGTTTTTTTGATGGGGGCAGCTTATGGCGAGTTCTCAGATTTTGGATTATTGATCCGTAGGAAGGAAAAGAATGAAAACCTGTAAGATCCTTGGAGTAAATATCGCCGTGACGAACATGGCGGAAACGGTAAACTATATAGAGAATAACATGGACAAGCTGCGCGGCTCCTATATTTGTGTGTCAAATGTTCATACGACAGTAACTGCGTATGACGATCCGGAGTACTGCAAGGTACAAAATGAGGCGGCATTCGCATTGCCGGATGGAAAACCATTGTCTGTGGTCAGCAAAAAAAGAGGCTACCCGCAGGCTGAGCGTGTGACGGGACCTGATCTGATGGGTGAACTTTTTGCCAGGGATAACGGTCTTAAGCATTTCTTCTACGGAGATACGCCGGAGACGCTTGCTGTCCTTAAAGAAACGCTTACGGCAAAATATCCGCACCTTCAGATCGTGGGGATGATTTCGCCGCCGTTCCGGCCGCTCACAAAGGAAGAGGAAGCAGCAGACATTGCCACAATTAACGAGAGCGGGGCAGATATCATCTGGATCGGGCTTGGTGCTCCGAAGCAGGAACGCTATATGTATGCCCATAAGGGGATATTCCATGGCGTGATGATCGGTGTGGGAGCGGGATTTGCTTACCATGCCGGACAGATCCGGCGCGCACCGATGTGGATGCAGAGGATTGGTATGGAATGGTTTTACCGTTTGCTGCAGGACCCGAAGCGGCTTGCAGGACGTTATCTGAAGACGAATCTCAAATTTATCTGGAAGGTATGGCGCGAAAAATGATCACAGTTCTTTTGACTTGTTTTAACCGGGCAGAGAAGACGGAACATTGCATCCGGAGCATTGTCGAAGGAAATCCCGGACTTTCCTTTTCCTTTGTGCTGCTTGATGATGCAAGCACTGACCGGACAATGCAGATGTTAGAACAACTTCAAAGAGATGGAATAGATATCATGATCCTTCACGGAGACGGCAATTCATTCTGGGCAGGAGGCATGCGAAAGGCAATCGCCTATGCGAAGGAGAACACGAAGTCTGAGTTTTATCTTCTGGTGAACGATGATGTGGATTTTGAAAAAGGCGCTGTGGAACAGCTGCTGGCGGAGTACGGAGAGGTTTCCGAAGGTGGAAAAACACAGACAGCTCTGGTGGGACCGACCTGCAACAGGGCTGGGGAGTTTACCTACGGCGGTATACGCTATGACAGGGGGATTCATTATACGGCGGTGACACCGGAGATGAATGACAGAAGCTGTGATACGTTTAACATGAACTGCCTCCTGCTTGGAGGTGAACTTTTCAAGGCAAATGCGAATTTCGATCCCTGCTATATTCATGGGCTGGCAGATTTCGACTACGGCCTTGATATGAAGCGCAGGAATATTTTGCTTTGGGTTGCATCCTTTTATGTGGGAAAGTGCGAGAAGAACAGCGAAAAGGGAACATGGATGGACCGGTCATTACCAAGACGGGTCCGGCTTAAGAAAAAGGCGAGTCCGAAGGGGGCACCCTTTCGGCAGTGGTTTCATTTCCTGAGGAAGAATTTTGGCGCGAAGACAGCGCTTTTACACGGATTTACTCCGTATATACGAATTATTGCAGGAAGGTAAAGATATGCAGCAGTCAAAGGACCGTATCCAAAACTTCATATTGCTGATTGTTGATACACTCTGTATCGCAGCAAGCTATTTCCTTGCAGGGGTACTGTGGTTTGGCTGGTACAGAGGCAATTCCTTTGCCAGAATGGCAAGTGAGCTGTGGGATAATGTTGAGATCATTGTGATCGCCTATGCAATCATTGTGATATTTTTTAATTCCAATGACAAGTTCATCCAGAGAGGAAAGCTGGTAGAACTTGGAAGCGTAATCCGCATCAACCTCATTTTTGGTGCGGTCATTTCCGTTATTGAATTTGCGATGCATGAAGTATCACCGATCGGGCGAGGCGTATCATACATCACAGTTATGCTCAATGTGGTTCTGATGTATGTGTCGCATCTTTTGCTGAAGGATTATCTCCTAAAGGTATACAAGAATCGTTTCTCCACGAATCAGATGCTTCTTATGACTACGACAGAGCGCGCGGAGGATATTTTGCAGTCCGTGGTGGAGGGGCGCGAGTGGACGAAGCGGATCACGGGAATTGTGATTGTTGACTGCGACTGTACGGGGCAGAATATTTGCGGAGTTCCGGTCGTAGCATGCGAGGCAGATATGCTTGAATATGTGCGGCGTCAGATTGTGGATGAGGTATTTATCAGCGTCCCATATGATACAGGGGATAATCTGCATGATATTATTATGGAGCTGGAAAATATGGGGATTCGTGTCAACCTGTCTGTCGAGATCTTAAACCAGTTTAAGGATTTCCATGTAGCACTTGAATCCATGGGGGATATTCCGGTTATCTCATTTTCCAATAATAACTATGATTACCGGCAGCTGCTCTGGAAACGTGTTATAGATATCTGTGGGGCGCTTATCGGAATAGCCCTTACCATTGTAATCGGAATCGTTCTTGTCCCGGCAATCAAATTGGAATCGAAGGGACCAGCGATTTTTAAGCAGAAGCGGGTTGGAAAAAACGGTCGTTTCTTCTATATGTACAAGTTCCGCTCCATGTATATCGATGCCGAGGAGAGAAAAGCAGAGCTTACCGCGCAAAACGAGATGGACGGTCTGATGTTTAAAATGGAGGATGATCCTCGTGTCACAAAGGTTGGAAAATTTATCCGGAAGACAAGTCTGGATGAGTTTCCGCAATTTTTTAATGTCCTAAAGGGGGATATGAGTCTTGTCGGAACAAGACCTCCGACGCTGGATGAGTTTGCGCAGTATAAGTCTTATCACAAGAGACGTCTGAGCGCTAAGCCGGGAATTACCGGATTATGGCAGGTAAGCGGGCGCAATGATATCAGCAATTTTGAGGATGTCGTAAAGCTCGATCTTGAATATATCGACAATTGGTCTATAGGACTTGACATTAAGATTCTTTTGAAAACGGTTGCAGCAGTATTTACGCATACCGGAAAATAGAAAGGTGGAAAGTTATGAATGCAAATGGCAAATTAAATATCCTGCAGGTTCATAACTTTTACCAGCAGCCGGGAGGGGAAGACACCGTGGCTGCAAATGAAAAAAGGCTTTTGGAGCAGGCGGGGCATCATGTGGTTACCTACTACAGAAGCAATGCGGAGTTGAATGAGCTGCATGGAATTAAGAAATTTTTGATCCCGTTTACGGCAGTATTTTCCATAAGAACTTACTGTGACATCAAAAGACTTATAAAGGAACAGAGCGTTGACCTGGTGCATATACACAATACACATATGCGGATCAGCCCATCCGTTTTCTATGCGGCAAGGAAAATGGGCGTTCCGGCAGTACAGACGCTGCATAATTTCCGGCTGGCCTGTCCGGCAGGGGTGTTTTACCGGGATGGACATATCTGTGAGGAATGCCTGCAAAAGGGTCTTGGCTGTGCGGTGGAGCATAGGTGCTACCGGGGCAGCAAAGCACAGACCATTGTCAATGCGGCAGTGACAAAAATCCATCAGATGCTTGGCACATACCGCCGGGCATATTTCATCTGTCTGACGGAGTTTAACCGGGACAAACTGCTGGAACTCAATCAAAACGGAAAACATATCCTGGATGCTTCCCGGATATTCATAAAGCCAAACTTTACGTTCCGGGATGAACCGACAGCCGGGGAATGTGGAACAGAGAACATGAACCCGGCTGCACGCTGTTTTTTGTTTGTCGGACGCCTCGAGCCGATGAAGGGAATCAATCTGGTGGTCGAAGCCTTTGCACAGATGCCGGAGATGGAACTTAGTGTGGCGGGAGACGGTCCTCTTGGAGAAGAACTGCGCCGGTATGTGGCAGATAACGGAATAAGGAATATTCATTTCCTTGGACAGCTTGATAAAAAGATGCTTCTGGAATACTACAGGACATCCGCTGCACTTATTCTTGCATCCCAGTGGTATGAGGGATTTCCGATGGTGATCACGGAAGCATATGCACATGGACTGCCGGTTATTGCAGGCGATATCGGTAATCTGTCATCCCTTGTTAAGTCTGGCAGAACGGGCATGCTTTATACGTATGACAGTGCAGAGGCACTGATCAAGGCGGTAAGAAAATTTGATGAAAGTAAGCATAAGGACATGCAAAAAAACGCAGCCGCCTTTTATGAGGCTGCTTTAAGTCCTTCGGGAAATCTTGCAATTCTCGAACAAATATATCAGAAGATCCTGGAGAGATGACATTGAATATTTTGATTGTGACGCTGGCTATGACAACAGCCGGGCATGGAGTCTATTACAATACGCAGGATGTCGGTCTCGGCAGAGCACTTGCACGGCGGGGACATAAGGTTGACATCTATAAATTCGTAAAAGAAGACAACAGCATGTATTCACCGGAAGAACGACTTTGTGTACACTATATACACAGCAGATCCATTGGATCCCATTCCGTGAACGAGTATGCATTTATCACGGAAGAATGCAATCTTTTGCTCTGCTTTTCCGATAATCAGATTGGTTTTGGACGGTTAAAAAGACGGTGCAGAAAGCTTCATGTACAATGTCTGCCGTATGTGGGCGTGCTGGGAAGCAACAGCACTTCTGGCATAAAGCGAAAGATAAAAGATCTGCTTGCTTCCAATGTGCGGCACTACAGAGACATGACAGTCCTTGCCAAGACCCCACAGGTACAGAAGGAGCTTAAGCTGCGTCATATAGAGAATGTTGTGCTGGCGCCCGTGGGGCTGGACGATGCCCTGCTGCATACGGATTATGCGAAAGTGGATAAACGGACCATGCGAGGGCTGCTTCATTTGCCGGAGGATGGAAAAATTATATTGTTTCTTGCAAGGATGACAGAAGAAAAGCGGCCGCTTGCGATGACAGAGATTTTTGATAAGCTTTATAAAGAAGACAGCCGCTTTCATCTTGTTGTAATCGGAAAGGGCGAACTAGAAGAAGATATGCAACGGGCGATATCACAAAAAGGGCTGGAACAATCCGTAACATATCTGGAACAGGTTCCGAATGCAACCATCTGGCAGTATTTTTGTGCGGCAGATGTGTTTGTCAATTTAAATATACAGGAAATCTTTGGAATGGCAATCCTTGAAGCTATGTATTACGAATGCGCGGTTGTCGCAAGACGCGCGCCGGGACCGGAGTATATCATTGCGGATCTGCAGGATGGGATTTTATGTGAAAGCGATGAGAAAGTGTGGGACGCGGCAGAACGGCTATGCAAGGATCCTGATATGTGGCGCGTGCTTACCGAACGTGCCCACGAGAAGGTTATGACACAATTTCTGTGGAATTGTACAGCAGAACTTATAGGAAAAGAAGTACAGGGAGTATAGATGAGAGTATTGCATATTCTGCACGAACTTTATCCGTCCGGGGCAGAGATGATGATCAAAAATGCATATCCGTATTGGAAAGACGAGACAGACGGAACTATCATGGCGACCGGAAATGAGGAAGGCCCTTTTGCAGAGTCTCTGCGACAGACCGGATACGAGGTGGTACATGTTCCGACTGTCGGAACGGGGAAAAAAGCAAAGTTAAAGCATTTGTGGGCGTTCTGGCGGTATATGAGGAGACACACCTATGATGTGGTACACATCCATAGGGAGTCACTTGCGTTTGAGTATGCGCTCATCTGTAAGCTCACCGGGAACAGAAAGATCTGCAGAACCGTTCACAGCACTTTTGCACATACCGGAATACAGCGTGCGATTAAGTCTGTTACGAGGAATCTGATGAGCCGCTGCATGGGAGTACAGTTTATTGCAATCAGTGACGGTGTGGCAGCAAATGAGAAGCGGGTATTCGGAATTACCTGCAATGCGACTATTTATAATTGGTGCAATAACAAGGAATTTGCATTTATTCCGCAGGAAGAAAAGACGATTTCAAAGAGGGAATTGCTTGCAAAGATAAGCCCAAGGCTTTCCTTGCAGGCCCCAAGGATCCTTACAATTACAACTGTCGGTAACTGCGCTGATGTAAAAAACCATGTGCTATTGCTGCAGGCAATCGCCCTTATGCGGCATAAAGAACAGATCCGGTATTTCCACGTCGGATATGCGGAACATGCGACAGAAGATGAACAGGCGCTTGTCGGGCAGCTTGGAATCGAACAACAGGTGGTGTTTGCAGGGAGAACACAGCCGATGCCTTACCTGAAGGGGGCCGATGTGTATCTGATGACATCGAAGTATGAAGGCCTGAGTATTGCGGCACTTGAAGCAATCTTTACCGGGATGCCGGTATTGCTTGCGGATGTACGTGGGCTTAACGAATTTAAAGACAAAGAGCTGTGCAATGTGGATTACTTCGAACCGACGGCGGAGGCGCTTGCCGGAAAATTGGATGCGTATATTGACCGCATGGAGGAGGGCTTGCTCATACCACAGGAAGAGCAGAGTATCCGCGCAGCTGAATTATATGATATCGCTAAGCAGGTGCAGAAGTATGTGGATGTGTACCACAGTATGATTTCGGATGTGCATCATCCGGGGATACAAAAAGAAAAAAAGAAGCAGATTTAGATAGAATGGGACAAATAGAATGAAGGTTATTTCAGAACTTACCGGAGGCTTTGGCAATCAGCTATTTGCGTATGCATGTGCGTATAGCTGTGCAAAAAAGAATAATGCTAAGCTCTATATCAACACCTATATGTCAGACAACGGCATGACGAGGGAGCTTGGAATCACACGCCTTAATATTGCATATGATGGCAGGATCAGCTATCTTTACAAAAAGGACATTATAAACCGGGCGATTTTTAATAAGATAAGAAGAAGAAAAGCAATCGGGCTCGGAACAAAGATCATAAAAGAGCCGGAGCTCTTTGTGTACCATCCGGAGGTCATGGAGCAAAGCAGAGATGTGATGTTCAATGGCTATTACCAGAATGAGCGGTATTTTAAAGAATATGCCGCGGATATCCGGAGAATGTTTACCCCGAAGGAGCCGCTGTCGGAAGGCGCAAAGCGCCTTGTGGATCTGATCCATGCGAGAAAAGATACGGTGGCTGTTCATATCCGAAGAGGCGACTATCTGATGAACAATGCCAATCTGGAACTGACCTATTTCCGGCAGGCGATGGAGAACATGCGGCAGCAGTATCCGGATGCCACATTCTGCTTCTTTTCCGATGATATGGAATGGGTGAAGGAGCAGTTCCCGGAAAGTGAAAATGTTTTGTACATCTCCGGACAGGAGAACATTGATTATATCGAAGAATTTTTCTGCATGCGGGAATGCTCGCATGATATTATCTCCAACAGCTCATTTAGCTGGTGGGGGGCATATTTAAATCCCAATCCGGGGAAAAAGGTCATCGCACCGATCACCGGATTCTGGAAAAGAGATTTCTATCCGGAGGATTGGCAGGTTATAGAGACGCATTCCGAGAACGGACAGTAAAAATGGAGTAGCAGGGATGGAAAAGAACAAGAAACGTGTAATTGCAAATATGAGCTGGCTGATGGGCGGCAAGATCGTAAATATGATCCTGTCTTTCTTTGTGTCTCTTGCAACTGCGAGGTATCTTGGCCCATCAAATTTTGGCTCCATCAATTACGTTGCCGCGTATGTCTCCTTTTTCTCTTCAATCGCATCACTTGGGCTGAGTGTGATCGTGATCAAGGAGGTCTCTTCCGGGGAGGAGGATGATAATAAGGTTATCTGGACAGGAATCCTTATGCGTTTCCTGACGGCAGTTGTCTCCACCGTTGCGGTAGTTGCCTTTTTTGCGATCGCAAAGAAAAATGATCCGCTTCTTGTACCGATTGCGGCACTTGAGTCGATTGCAATTTTAGCGAGCGCCTTTGATACATTTATGTATTGGTTTCAGGGCAAGCTGCTCGGAAAGTTTGTAAGTATTGCGGGAGTTATCGCGTATCTGGCGATGTCTCTGTACCGGCTTTATCTTCTGGCAAATGGTGCAGACATCCTGTGGTTTGCGTTTGCAACCTCCGTGGATACATTGGTGCTGGCACTTGTGCTGTTCATCTTCTATGTGAAGGAGAATGGCTTCCGGCCGGTGATATCGCTGCCGCTTGGAAAGAAGCTGTTAAAACAATCGTATCACTATCTGATCTCAGGGCTGATCGCGATCCTGTATTCAAAGATCGATCAGATCATGCTTGGCGATATGCTGGATAAGGCATCTGTCGGACTGTACTCCGCGGCACTTACCATTGCAGGCCTGTGGGGAATGATCCCATCGGCGTTTATCCAGTCGGTAAGCCCGATCCTGTACAAGAATGCACAGACTGACCGGGGGATGTTTTTAAAGCGGTTAAAGCAGTCGTATGCCGGGATCTGGTTTTTAAATGTGTGCTGGTCACTGGCGATCTCACTGTTTTCCTACTGGGTGGTACTGCTTTTGTATGGTGCGGAATATATGGGGGCGCGGAAGGCGCTGATCATCGTGGTATGGTATTCGGGAATTTCATCTCTCGGAAGCCTGACGCAGGTGTATCTTGCCACGGAAAATAAAAACAAGTACATCAACTACTTTGCACTGGCAGGACTTGTGACAGACGTGGTGCTAAACGCACTGCTCATCCCGCATTTTGGAATTATGGGCGCGGCGGTTGCAACGCTTGCCACCTACTGCGTGATCCATATTGTGATGCCGCTTGTGATCAAAGATACCAGAGAGGCAGCAGTTTTGATCCTGCAAGGAATGATCTTTCGGGATGTTATAGATGAAAATATGAAACAATATGGTAAAATGATCGTAAAAAAGGTGTTCAGTAGAAAATGAAGAGACCGCTGACATATGGCTATTATCTGCTAAAAGGAAAAAACAGAACAAAGATGATCCAACGCATTGATGCAATACCATACATGGAACGGATCAATAACCGGTTCGCGGGCCGTTTGATCGAGTCAGCAGATATGGTACAGGCGCAGATGGCGGAAGATATCAGACAGGGAAAGCCATTTATGGCGGGCAGACTTGGAGCAGTGGAACTAGCGTCAATGCGCTCATATGAGTTTGATGATAAGAGAATCATCCACAAGAATCTTTTGCAGCTGTGCACGAATGCAGGATTTTTCCCGAATGATCCGGGGCTTTTACCGGAATTTTGGGAGAGAATGATAAAAGCCTGCAAAAATACAGACTATCTTGCAGCGTGGTTCCAGCCCTTTGAGGATTACTATCTGGCGAATGTATTTCCAAGGGATATGCATATGACATATCTGCATTATATTGACCCATTCCGGTGCCCTGACCATCCTTGGACGGCGTCACTTGCCGGAAAAAAAGTGCTGGTCATTCACCCACAGGACAAGCTGATCAAAGAACAGTACACACAGCACAGAAGTAAGCTGTTTCCGGGAACGGATATTCTGCCGGAGTTTACGCTGTACACCTTAAAGGCAGTACAGACAAGTGCAGGGGAGCAGGACAACCGTTATGCGAACTGGTTTGCAGCGCTGGACGATATGTATGAGCAGGCAATGCGGATTGACTTTGATCTGGCGATCCTCGGATGCGGTGCATACGGATTTCCACTTGCGTCTATGCTGAAGGACGCTGGCAGGCAGGCGGTGCATATGGGCGGTATCACGCAGGTACTGTTCGGTATTCACGGGAAACGCTGGGATGAAGATAAAAATCACCAATTTCTGAAACAATATTATTCGGATGCGTGGGCGAGGGTGGATGTTAAGGATGCACCAAAGGATGCGAAGAATATCGAGGACGGATGTTATTGGTAGGAAGAATAGACAAAGAACGAAGAGAAAGGCATGCGTATGAAATTATCATTAGTGGCACCATGTTATAACGAAGAAGGCAATGTGCGGCTGTTTTGCGAGACTGCACGCGAAGTACTAAAGGGTATTGAATATGAGATCGTCTTTATCAATGATGGAAGCAAGGATCACACCTATGAGGAACAGCGGAAGATATATGACGAACATAAGGAAAATATCACTCTGATCAATTTTTCACGCAATTTTGGCAAGGAAGCCGGAATTTATGCAGGACTGACCCATGCGAAAGGAGAGTTCGTGTGCATCATCGATACGGACATGCAGCAGCCGATCGAGGTTGCCCGTGAGATGTTAGAATTTTTGGAGCAGAATCCGGAATATGATGAGGTGGCTGCTTATCAGAAAGCGCGTATTGAGAACAAGCTGATGACGATAGCAAAGGATGGCTTTTACTGGTTCATTAACAAGATGTGTGATGTGGAATTGTATAAGAGTGCAAGTGATTTCCGCATGATGCGAAGAACCGTTGTAAAGGCAATCCTGCAGATGTCAGAGTACCATCGCTTCTCAAAAGGTATTTTTGCATGGATTGGATTTAATACCTACTATCGTCCTTACGAGGTTCATGAGCGCAATTCCGGAACGACTTCGTGGTCGGTGAGCAAGCTCATTAACTATGCAATCGAGGGCGTGGTATCCTTCTCAACAAAACCGCTCCGGGTGGTAATAAAACTTGGAATCGGGACATCCTTGCTTGCTTTCTTATATATGATAATCGTTGTAATTCAGAAGCTTGCATTTGGAAATGAGGTGCCGGGATATCCGACAATCATTGTGCTGATTCTTCTAATTGGTGGTATACAGCTTACTGTGCTCGGAATTATCGGGGAATATCTGTCGAAGGTGCATATAGAGGTCAAAAACCGGCCGATCTATATATCCAAGGAAATACTTTCCTATGATCCGGATCAGGAGGAATAAAAAGACGCAGGTAAGATCAATGGATCTTATCTGCGTCTTTTCTGTTGGTTTCTGAGATAATGAAGTGTGGTCTGCGTTTGGTTTCCAGATAGGTTTTGGAGAGGTATTGTCCGATGATACCCATGCAGAATAACTGTACACCGCCGATAAACGTGATAATGCAGACCAATGATGCCCAGCCGCTGACCGGATCACCGAAGATGAGGCGCCGCACAACAACAAATATGATTGCAAGGAATGAGATAAACGTCAGGAAAACGCCACCGTAAGATGCAAGGGATAACGGAACCTGCGAAAAGTTGATGATACCATCAATCGCGTATTTAAGAAGACCCCAGAAGCTCCACTTGGTCTCGCCAGCAACGCGCTCTACGTTCTTATAAGGGAGCCAGTAGGTGCGGAAACCGATCCAGCCGAAAATGCCCTTTGAAAAGCGGTTATACTCGTTCATCGCCACGATCGCATCAACCATTTCCCGCTTCATCAGGCGGAAATCGCGTGCACCATCAACAATATCGGCATCGGAGATCTTGTTGATCACTTTATAGAAGGTCCGTGCAAAGAAGGAACGGATCTTTGGTTCCCCATCCCGGCTTACACGGCGGGTCGCTACACTGTCATATTCACCTGTCTGGAGAATCTCGACCATCTGTGGAAGCAGTGAAGGAGGATCCTGCAGATCGGCATCCATGACTGCCACATAATCTCCGGAGGCATTGCAAAAACCTGCAAACATTGCAGATTCCTTGCCGAAATTGCGGGAGAAAGAGTAATAATTGACTCGTTCATCTTTGGCGGAAAGCTCTTTTAAGATAGCAAGAGTGCGATCCCGGGAACCATCGTTGACAAAGAGATATTCAAATTCGTAATCTGCCATCTGGGAGGAAACTTTTGTAAGCTCCTCATAGATAAAGGGAAGAGCTGCCTCCTCATTGTAGCAGGGAATTATCAGTGATATTTTCATCGTATTGTTACCATCCATTCTTAATGAACCCATTATATTATCAATGAGGGAGAAAGGCAAGATGAAGATAAGCGCAAATCCGGTTGTTTTTGGTGAAAGAAACTGATATACTTAATTAGTTAAATTATACGTTGACGAAGGAATGGACAAGATGAAATTATCACAGAAAATAGACAATTATAATAACACACCGATCAAAAGGGCGGATTGGGTTCTGCTTGGAATCATGGGAGTGTTTATTTACCTGACCATATTCTATGCGGATCTTATTATTATCCATGATCACAGCCTGACCTTTCTGGACAGCCTGTTTCATGGGGATATTGCCAATTTCTATGGAAATACAATGGACAAGCCAAGCTATGGATTCGGGGCAGTATACTATTGGATCCCATATCTGATCCAGGGGATCTGGAGCCTGCCAATCTATCTTTTAAACAAGCTGACCGGGTTTGCGCCGGATGGAGTGAAAGCGTATCTTTGGATCAAACTTGGTATCTGTCTGGTACTTCTTTTAGCAACATGGCTGATCGGACGTATTCTCTCGGACTTTGAGATCGGAAAAGAAAAAATCCGTTTCGCACAGTTTATGTTCTTATCCTCTGTGCTTGTAATGCTGCCTGTTGTGGCAATCTCACAGATTGATATTATCGCATTGGCACTTATGCTTTTGGGTATTCGTGAATACGTGCAAAATGACAAGATAACATGGAAGTTTTTATTGATTTTTTCGTTCGCTGCCGCAGCAAAGACATTTGCACTGTTTTTATTCCTTCCATTGGTGTTTTTGAAGGAAAAACGCACACTTTATGTGATCTGGGATATTTTTGTGGGATTCTGGTTTATTCTGATCTGTGTGATTCCATATGCGTGGAGAGAGGATTATAAGGCGTCGACAGCGGTGCTGAATGATGTGATGATCGAGCGCTTGTTTGGAACGCAGTTTCCGGCGGGCAATGTTAACATCCCGATATTTGTTGCGCTTCTTATCGCTATCTGTATCTGGTGCTACACACAGAATATTACAGAGAAGCGGCAACTGTTTGCAACGGTTATGTGGGTCGGATTATTTGCATATGCGGCATTTTTTATCTTTGTATTTGCACATCCGTATTGGATTGTGCTGATTACGCCATTCATGATCGTGCTCCTTACGTTAAACGGAGAACAGCGCAAGCTGAACATGTTGTTGGAACTAATCTTAAGTGTGGCAGTTATGTTTGTCTATCATACGAAGTTTGGAGTATTTATGACGGAGACAAACATTGATCTGATGATTCTGCCAAAGTTCGGACTTAAGCCAAATGGAACCGGGTATGCACAATCATCGGAGTGGATCGTGGCACATGGACTGGATTTCTATGCACCGGCAATGTTCGCGGTATTTGCGGTATGCCTGATCGCTTTTCTTGTGTTGAACCGTCCGGGCAAACTCATGGAGGGCTGGAATAAAGAAGGCAATGATACAGTACGCTTTGATCACGGAATGATCGCGGCGCGGCTGGCAGTTATTTTGTTTTATATTTTTGGAGTACTATATTTCTCCTATTGGGGCTAATACTACAAGGGAAGGGTAAAGAATGGACAAGATAGCAGTACTTATCCCTTGCTACAATGAGAGCAAGACGATTGAAAAGGTGGTCACCGACTTTAAGCAGGCGCTTCCGGAGGCCACGATCTATGTATACGATAACAATTCTACCGATGGAACGGATGAAATCGCAAAAAAGGCGGGGGCAGTTGTCCGCTATGAATACCAACAGGGGAAGGGCAATGTGATTCGCAGAATGTTTATGGAGATCGATGCGGAGTGCTACCTGATGGTAGATGGGGACGATACTTATCCGGCACAGTCGGCTCCGGGGATGGTGCGTGCGGTGTTTGAGCGGCATGCAGATATGGTGGTCGGAGATCGTCTGTCATCCACTTATTTTGAGGAGAATAAGCGGCCGTTCCACAATTTCGGCAACTCCATGGTCCGTGGCTGCATCAATTTGTTTTTTAAGAACGATATCAAAGACATCATGACCGGATATCGGGCGTTCAGTTACCGATTTGTAAAGACGTTTCCGGTATTGTCCAAGGGATTTGAAATCGAGACAGAGATGAGCATTCATGCCATTGACAAGAATATGTATGTGGTAAATGAAGTGATTGAATACAGAGACCGGCCGGAGGGAAGTGAATCAAAGCTGAATACGGTATCAGATGGACTTAAGGTTGTCCGTACCATGATCCGGTTATACCGGACGTATCGGCCGATGGCGTTTTTTGGAATTGTTTCGGTGTTACTTCTGATATTGGCATTCATCTTTTTTGTGCCAATCATGGTCGGATTCATCCAGACGGGGCTTGTACCGAAGTTCCCGACTCTGATTGTCTGCGGATTTGTTGTGATGGCGTCTATCCAGTCGCTCTTTGCGGGACTTATATTACAGACAATGTATCAGAAAAACCGGCAGGACTTTGAGATGGAATTATATCGTGTGACAAAGGAATTTATGAAGGAGCAAAAGGATGTATAAGAAGCTGAGAAACCTATATCATAATATGCCAAAGACGATGCGTGTCATATTGCTTATCATGTATGATATCTGCGCAATCCTTATGTCAGAATTTCTGGCATTATGGACGCGCTTTGAATTTTCATTTGACAAGATAGAGCCATTTTTTGCGGAACGTGCAATGCGCTATACACTTATCAATGTTGTTACGACATTGATCGTATTTGCACTTCTCAAGCTGTACAGCAGTTTGTGGGAGTATGCGAGTGTACGGGAAATGTTCAATGTCATTGCCGCATGTGTAATTTCCGCATGTATGCAGACACTCGGGTTGATCCTGTTTCAGTGGAATATGCCAAGATCCTACTATATTTTGTATTTATTCTACCTGATGCTTTTTGTAGTTTTCTCCAGATTCCTGTACCGTGCACTTCGCACCATGAAGAACTCGATCGTGGCGAACCATAGCGGATTTATGAATCGTACAATGATCATCGGGGCAGGAGATACTGCTTTTTCGCTGATCAAGGACATCAATAACAATAGCTGGAGAGTACGCAACAAGGTCGTATGTGTCATTGATTCCGACCCACGGAAGATCGGGAACAAAATACTTGGGATTCCGATCGTTGGCAATGACAGCAAGATTGCATGGGCAGCCGAGCATTATGATGTGCAGGAAATTTTTATCGCAATTCCAAGCCTTGCACCGGCAAAAAAGAAAGCAATACTGGATATCTGCAAGAATACGGGATGCAAACTCCGAATTCTCCCAAGTATGACACAGCTGGTAAATGACGAGGTTTCTGTGTCCAACCTACGGGAGGTGGAGATTGAAGATCTTCTCGGAAGAGAACCGGTCCGCACGAATCTGGATGAGGTTATGCAGTATATTTCAGGAAAAGTAGTGCTAGTCACCGGTGGCGGTGGATCTATCGGAAGTGAGCTGTGCCGTCAGATTGCTTCTCATAAGCCAAAGCAGTTGATCATCTTAGATATCTATGAGAACACAACGTATGATCTTGAGAGAGAACTAAACCATGATTATCCGAACCTGAATCTGGAAGTGCTCATTGGTTCTGTGAGAAATACGCATCGTGTGAATAGTATTTTTGAGACCTATAAACCGGCTATTGTGTTCCACGCAGCTGCCCATAAGCATGTTCCGCTGATGGAGGACAGCCCGAATGAGGCAATCAAGAACAATGTATTCGGTACGTTGAATGTTGCGCGGGCAGCCGGTGAAAACAACGCGGAGCGTATGGTACTGATCTCAACGGACAAGGCAGTTAATCCAACCAATATCATGGGAGCATCCAAACGTATCTGCGAGATGGTTATACAGGCGATGAACAAGCAGTATCCGGACACCAATTATGTTGCTGTCCGTTTTGGAAATGTTCTCGGAAGTAATGGAAGTGTTGTCCCAATCTTTAAGAAACAGATTGCGGAGGGAGGACCTGTAACGGTAACAGACAAAAATATTATCCGTTTCTTTATGACGATTCCGGAGGCAGTATCTTTGGTACTACAGGCGGGAGCTTATGCAAAGGGTGGAGAAATCTTTGTACTTGATATGGGCGAGCCGGTCAAGATAGATGATATGGCACGCAACCTGATTAAATTATCCGGATATGAACCGGATGTTGACATCCCTATCGTTTATACAGGGCTTCGTCCAGGTGAGAAGATGTATGAGGAATGCCTGAGGGAGGAAGAGGGACTTCAAAAGACACAGAATGATCTCATCTTTATCGGGAAGCCGATCGAATTCGATGAGGATAAGTTCTTTGAAAGTCTTGTAAAGCTGAAGGAGGCGGCATATGCGGATGATCCGGATATGAAGAAACTCGTTACGGAGTTTGTGCCGACTTATCATTTCGAAAAATAGAGAAACACGGGTTAATAAGAATGACAAAGTATGACTATGTGCTTTGGGATCTGGACGGTACACTGCTTGACGATACAAAACGTCACTATGCATGCTATCTGGATATTGTTACAAAGTATGGGGGCACTCCTGTGTCCGAAGAACGCTATTGGGAACTTAAGCGAAACAAGATCAAGCGGACGATTTTGCTGGAGGAAACCGCATTCAAGGGTACTTATGAGCAGTACCTGGATGAATTTATCGCAAGGATCGAACAAACCGGATATCTTCAGAAAGAATTCTTACGTCCAGGTGCCTCGGAACTTCTTGGAGAGCTTCACGCCATTGCAGGTAAGATTGTGCTTGTAACGATGCGCAATCATCCGGACAATGTGGAGACACAATTGCAGTGGCTTGGAATAAGAACTCTTTTTGACGAGGTGCTTACCGGAAAATCATTGCAGGGGCAAAAAAAGTTAGATGTTGTACGAAATGCAATACCGGGAATCGAAGACAAGCATGTGCTCGTAATCGGGGATACCGAAGATGATGAGCGCCTTGCAGAGGGCGTAGGAGCTGATTTTGTTGCAATGGTAAATGGTCTGCGGGACAAAAAATATTTGAAAGCTGACTGTTACGCCGACAGCATTGAAGACGTAGCAGACTGGATCGGTGTGGAGAGATAACATGGTAGATATCAGTATATGCATGGTGGCATATAATCACAGGGAATATATCTGTCAGGCAATTGACAGTATTTTGGCACAGGAGACAGACTACACGTATGAGATTATTGTCAACGATGACGCGTCAACAGATCATACCGCAGAGCTTGTAGCAGAGCGGTATCCGGATCAGGTGAAGCTGATCGCCAGAAAAGAAAATGTAGGCCTGACAAGAAGCATTTACGATATGTTTGTGCAGGCAGAGGGAAGATACATTTATCTGTGTGCCGGGGATGATTGGGTAAACAGTCCAAAGATGATCCAGAAGCATGTGGATTTTCTGGAACATAATCCGGAGTATTCCAGCGTATCGAACTGGATGGTACAGGTAGATAAGGATGGAAAGTTCCTGATGAACATTGAGAATCCGGTGGTGGACTACCATCTGTCAGATCTGCTTTTAATGAACAATTGCAATGGAAGTGACAAGGGAACCTTCCGGAACTATTTCAAAGAGGAAGCAAAGAACCTGGAGTTTTTGTATAAATGTGGAAGAAATAATGATGAGACGCCGCTATGGACGATCCTGCTGGAGCGGGGACCACATATGGTGCTGCATGAATATCTGACCACCTATCGCTATGTCAAGAAGGAAGGAGCTTCCAATTACAACTCCACCCACAGTTACTTTGACATGTTTGTAGATCAATACGGTGCAGTAGAAATGATTAAGAAGGAACATCCGGTTCATAACTATGATGGGATGCAGTATGTCTGGTTCTACCGCTACTTCTATCCAATCCTACGCCAGCATCAGCTTGGCAGGCTCATATCTTATCTGGGATTTGGAAAGTTCTTAAAAATGGCGGCTTTAGTTCCGTTTATTCACTGTAGTAACCGGGAACTTCCGGGCTTTATGAAGAAGAAATTTGGAGGGACTGATAATGCATAGAAAGTTGTCCGATTATCCAAAGGGGGTTGTGCGCCGTTTCAAGCGTCAGCGGGTGGCAAGGCATAACCGGATGGTTTTGGAGAAATATAAGGGACAGGACATTTATTATGTAATGCGTCCGAATATTGAGGAGTGTGGACTCGCAACAACGATCCGCTGCGTCTTAAGCCATGCAAAATATGCTTCTGAAAAGGGCTATCGACTAGTGATGGATTATCAGAACCGGAAGAATCCATATCTGACACAGCAGGAGGTAGGAAAAGTCAATGCGTGGGAATATTACTTCTGCCAGCCATCAGATGTAGGACTTGAAGATATCGCCGGGGCGGATAATGTGATCGTGACAGAGGAGAATCAGCTTCCAATCTGCCCGACAGATTCCATGGAGTTCTATACAAACGAGTGCTGTGTAGCATATTGGCGCGATATATACAGAAAATATATCCGGCTGTCGGATGAGGCAGAGACATTTATTGATCAGCAGAGGAAACTTATCTTTGGTGATTCAGCGGAAAAGGTCTTAGGTTGTATCGTGCGCGGAACAGACTATATTCAGGGACGACCGCTCAATCATCCGGTGCAGCCGCTTCCGGAGGATGTTTTAAAGAAGGCCGGGGAGGTCATGGAGCAGCAGGGATATGGCAAGTTGTTTCTGGCAACGGAAGATGCCAATGTTCTAAAAATGTTTCAGAAGAAATTTAGCGATAAACTGCTCTATGTGGAGCAGCAACGTTATGAGGACGGAAAAACACCGCTTGCACTTCAGAAAGATTTTGCAAAGGAGACAAGCCCGAAGGAGGAGGGCATGAAATATCTGGCAGTTATTTATCTGCTGGGAGGATGCGATGCACTTATCGGTGGAAGATGCGGAATTACGACAATTGCACATTTGATTTCGAGTGGCTTTGAGTACGAATACTTATGGAATCTCGGAAGATATCATACGGATGATTACTGTCTGCCGGAGCATTATTTATAGCTCCGGCTTTTTTGACACATGTAGGGAACTGTGGTATTATAAAGTGATTAACTTTATGGGAAGGTGCTGTATGTATCGCTTATTTATCAAACGTTTTATTGACATTATTTTATCCTTTCTGGGAATCATTATCCTATCACCGTTGTTTTTGATTTTGATCATAGCAATCCGCGTGGATTCTCCGGGACCGATCCTGTTCAGACAAAAGAGAGTCGGTATTCACAAGAAGCATTTCAATATACTTAAATTCCGCACAATGCGTATAGATACGCCGAAGGATATGCCGACGCATCTGCTTAACAATCCGGAACAATATATCACAAAAGTGGGAAAATTCCTGCGTAAAACTTCACTTGATGAACTTCCGCAGATGATCAATATCTTAAGAGGGGATATGAGCATCATCGGACCAAGACCGGCATTGTGGAATCAGTACGATTTGATTGAGGAACGTGACAAATATGGTGCAAATGATGTTATGCCGGGACTTACCGGATGGGCTCAGATCAATGGGCGCGATGAACTTGAAATTCCGGTTAAGGCCAGACTTGATGGTGAGTATGTGCAGAAAATGTCATTTGCATTTGACGTGAAGTGTTTTTTTGGAACAATTACAAGCGTGTTAAAGCATGACGGCGTAGTGGAAGGCGGAACAGGCACATTGAACAAGCAGGATAAGGAGTAGTCTTTATGAAGAGAGTGCTGATCACGGGGGCACGTAGTTATATCGGGACCTCATTTGAGGCCTATATGAATCACAGCTTTCCGGGAACATTACAAATCGATACCCTTGATATGATGGATGAACATTGGCCGGATAAGGATTTTTCCGGATATGATGTGGTCTTTCATGTGGCGGGAATCGCGCATGCGGATGTGTCAAATGTCTCGAAGGAGACGGAACAACTGTATTACCGGGTGAATACAGAGCTTGCTGTTGCAACCGCAAAGAAAGCAAAGGAAGATGGCGTGGGACAATTTATCTTTATGAGCTCCATGATCGTCTATGGTGGGAAAGAACATATAACCGCGGATACTCAGCCTGCACCGGCAAACTTTTACGGAGACAGTAAATGGCAGGCGGATAAAGGGGTACGGGAGCTAGAAGACGGGAATTTTAAGGTTACGGTACTACGGCCGCCGATGATCTATGGAAAGGGAAGCAAGGGGAACTATCCGACTCTTGCGAAGCTTGCCAGAAAACTTCCGGTATTTCCAAAGGTAAACAATCAAAGGTCCATGCTTTATATTGAGAATCTGTGCGAGTTTTTACGCATTGTGATCGAAGATGAGATGAGTGGTATCTTCTTTCCGCAGAATGGCGAACTTGTAAATACAAGTACACTTGTTGGGATGATTGCAAAGACGCAGGGAAAACGGATGCATATTACAAGTGTATTGACACCTTTTGTGGCAGTCGGAAAACATGTACCGGGAAAGATTGGAAATCTTTGCCGGAAGGCATTCGGCAGCAGCTATTATGATATGGAGATGAGTGAGATCGGACGGCCATACCGGGTTGCTGGGCTTGAGGAATCTATTCAGAGGACAGAAGGAAGATAAGATGCTGGTTTCAATTACAACAGTAACATACAACAGCGCTGCAACGCTGGCGCGGACCATAGAATCGGTGTTGGCACAGACATACACAGAGATTGAATATATCATCGTGGACGGAAAATCACAGGATGATACCCTTATGATCGCGGAAAGCTATGCGGAACGAATGCAACAAAAGGGCATTCGCTATCGCATTATATCTGAGAAAGATCGCGGAATGTACGATGCAATCAACAAGGGAATTGCTCTGGCAAATGGAGAGATTATCGGAAACATCAACTCCGATGATTGGTATGAGCCGGATGCCGTTGAAAAGGTCGTTGCTTTCTTTGAAAAAGAGGGATGCGACTTTATGTATGCAGATCTTCGGATGGTAAGACCGGATGGAAGTACGTTTATCAAGCATTCCAAAAAGACAAGGATTGCAACATCAAGGGGATGGAATCATCCGACACAGTTTGCACGCAAGGAAGTATATGTGAAGTATCCGTATAAGGTTGAGAGCATGCACGATGACTTTGATCTGTTGCTTCGTGTGATGAAATCAGACTATAAGATAGCTATTTTAAACGAGGTATTGGCGAATTTCTCTATGGAGGGGATGAGCCATGAGCGCAGGCTCTCCGCGAATATCAGGCGGGGAAAGACCCGCTACCGTATTTACCGCAATAACGGATACAGCAGATGGTATTTTCTGGAATGCCTCATGATTGAGACTGCGAAATTTATTCTAGGCTGATCATCAGAAGAAAAGGGAGAGATTTATGCTTAAATTAAATTCTTACTTTCCAAAAGTTTATATGAAGCTGAATCATGTGAAGTTCGGGAAAGGGCTTCGCATGAAGGGGTGGCCATTTGTATTCCAATTTCCGGGATCTGCTGTTGTCATGGGAGAAAATGTCCGGATTAATAGTGAATTCTTTTCCAATCTGCTCGGACTGTATCAGAGAACAATCATCATTGCCAGAGGGGGCGGACAGATAAGAATCGGAAACCATGTCGGAATCTCCGGATCAACGATTTATTCCCGCGGCAACATCACGATTGGGGATAATACGATTATTGGCGCCAACTGCAAGATTATCGACAATGATATGCACTCTCTGGATGTGGATGAACGCAATAACGATATATTTGACAACTTAGTCTGCAAGGATGTGACAATCGGAGAGAGCGTATTTATCGGATGCAATTGTATCATTTTGAAAGGAACACAGATCGGAGACCGGTGCGTTGTCGGCGCGGGAAGTGTAGTTAGCGGAACATTTCCACCAGATTCTGTGATCGCGGGGAATCCGGCACGCGTCATAAGATCACTTCCGGCAGCACAGAGACAAAACGAAGAACCGGCATAGTCCGTAAGAGGTTACAGAACCATATGAGAGTTTTGCATATAAATATCTGTGGCAATTTAAGCACAGGAAATATCGCCTCCGATATTATCCGGGAGGTTAAACTTAAAGGGGGAGATGGCATCTTAGCGTATGCCAGAAATGCTGTGGCAGATGATATCCCCTCCATATTGATCGGAAGTCAGGCAGATGTGTACGCGCACGCGGTTTTGTCGAGAATCACGGATCGTACCGGATTCTATTCAAAAAAGGCAACGTTGAAGCTGATCGAAGAGATCCGGGCATGGAATCCGGACATCATACATCTGCATAACCTGCACGGCTACTATCTGCATGTGGGTGTGCTATTTGATTTCCTTAAGGAATATCATAGGCCGGTAGTATGGACATTGCATGACTGCTGGGCGTTTACCGGGCATTGCCCTTATTTCTCGGCAGTAGAATGTGAACGCTGGAAAAGCGGATGCCATGACTGCCCGGAAAAGAAGAATTATCCGGCAAGTCTGTTGCTGGATCAATCCCGAAGAAATTACAGGGATAAGCAGCGTTATTTTTTGAATGTACCGGATATGACACTTGTCACGCCGTCAAAATGGCTGAAGGGGATCGTCGGGGAATCCTTTTTACAGGGATATCCGTGCGAAGTGGTATATAATGGGATTGACCAAAAGAAGTTCTATCCAAGAACCGGCCAGACGTTTCGCGAAAAGTACCGGCTGTTGGATAAGAGGATACTGCTTGGCGTTGCAAGCACCTGGTCAAGAAGAAAAGGTTACGAGGATTTCTGCAAATTGGCAGAGCTTTTGCCGGACAATTGGATCATTGTTATGGTTGGCTTAAAGAAAGAACAGATCCAGATGCTGCCGGCAAATATCGTTGGTATTGAGCGTACTAAGGATGTGGAAGAACTCGCACAGATTTACTCGGAGTCAGATCTGTATTTCAACGCAAGCGTGGAGGAAACATTTGGGCTCACGACGGTCGAGGCAATCTTCTGTGGGACACCGGCTGTTGTATACAACAGTACCGCAGTACCGGAATGTGTGCAGCCGGACGGCGAAGAAGCGACAGGATATATTGTCGGAAGGGGCGATATTGCAGCTGTTGCGGATATTGTCAGAAGGCTTGAAGATGGAAGCCTTCCATGGCTTGGAAGGACAAAAGAATTAGATAGAAACAAGGAGTTTTTCAAAGAGGAAGCTTGTAAAAAATATTATGAATTATATCAGACGATTATGGAGCGGAAAACTAAATAAGCTTGTGTACTTCGTATTTTATATGGCAATGTGCTTTCCATTTGTTGGCGGGAAACTCATCAATACAGATACGCAGCCGTGGGCACTTTTTCTGGCAATCCTGCTTGTGATTGGCAGATGCATAGCGGCAAAGAACTGGGAGCGCAACGGATATATTGATATCCTGACCTTCTATTTTGGAGTCTGTCTGGTAATTGGACTTTTTTCTGCAGCGAAGAGACTTCCGCTCATGAGCCTGGCGAGAAGCGGTGCCAATTATGCTTCGATCTTTTTTATTACCATTGCCGTCTATCAGATGTTAAAAGAGCAGGGGGGATTAAATGAAAAGTGGATTAAATTTGCAATATGGATATGGTTTGCAGTAGGAATGATCCAGCAGTTCGTGGACAGAAGCTTTGCGTATGGACTGCTTTCCCTGCCGCGGACCTCGGCAGACAGAGGTGTAGTCAGCTTATCCGGAGAACCATCCTTTTACGGATATATGTGTATCTTCTTTTTGCTCTTCGCAATGGAATTTAAAAAACATAAGCTTGCATATATGATATGTCTGCTGTTTCAGATTGTATTTCTGGCAATGTCTACGCTGACAATCCTTTATGTCATGATCTTTCTTGTGTTTTATGTGATTGAGGATCTGGTAAAAAGAGGATGGCTTGGAATGTCGGTCGCCTGTCTTGGCGTTATCTTTCTGTACGGAGGATATCTCGCAATGCGAAATCTCCAGAGTGATAACCGGTTACTTAAGATGCTAAGGGGTCTGTATTATGACCGGAGTGTACTGCTTGATGACCCAAGTATGAATCAGCGGATGGAGGACATTAAATCAGCGCTTGCAGCATTTGCAGAGAATATGGGGATGCCGCATGGCTATGCCAGGTATCGCATTATGAGTGGATACGGTGCGGCGCTGTATGAGACGGGAATTGCAGCAATCCTGATCATTGTGCTGTTTGCAGTCCTGTTTGCAGAGGGAAAACATGCATTTACGATCGCAGCAAGCATGACGGTGATCATGTTTTCGGCAGTACAGCTGGCATGTCCGATACTTTCCTTTTATCTGGGATATATGCTATACAAAAAACACGTAAAAAGAGTTGCCGTCACAGACTGCGGCAAGGAGGGAATCTTATATGAAAAGCGAAATTCGAATTGACTTAAAGGCGATGGCAAAGTGGATCGGACGTAAATGGAAGCTTCTGATTCCGGGTTTTGTCATCCTGACTGTTTTGGTAACGGGGCTTTTATATTTTAATGAAGTGGTTGCGTACCGCCATGAGACATCAAAGCTCTACACCAAGGACGAATGCTTGTCCCGTATGAGCGACAGTGAACTTCGAGAAGTAAATCTAACCCTCGCGATGGAAAAGATCATGAAAGGGCATGAGGATGAACTTGAGAACCTACGCCTAATTGAAAGTCCCACCGAAGACGAGTTTCTCCGGATGGAGGAACTTATGGAAAATATCGATAAGATCCGCTCCCTTAGCATCAGCTACCGCTACGCATATAACAATTATCAAGCACGCTATTATGATCTGCTCAATGGGGTTGATGAGAATGATATTCGCCCGTATCCGACACTTACCCAGAACATGGTATTCGGAGGAGTCGTAATCGGAGCGGCTACTTTGATCGCACTTTTTATCCTGGGATATCTTCTCTTAGGGTATCTGCATTCCGAGGATGAGATCCGTATGAATTTCGGCTATCGTGTGAATACGGTTGACGGAACGGAGGGGCATCTCGAGGATGGGGTGAAGCTGGTCCTTGAGTCAGACAGATGGAATGAGCAGAACAAGGTTGCAGTTCTGGGGGCACTTGACAAGTCAAAAGATACCGGGTGCTTAAATACCGTGCAGGCAGTTACAAAGGGAACTGCATATAGCGACTTCCTGCAGGATACAGATGCACTGTCCGCTATCAAAGAGGCGGGGCAGGCGATTATTGTTGCAAAGGTAAATGACACAAAACTTCGCACACTGACAGCAATCCATGAGACAATGCAGTCTCTCGGAGTTGAGGTTTTGGGTGTGCTGCTGATTCGGGACTAATCTATGAGAATATTAACAATCAATTGGACGTATGGATACGGAAGCACAGGAAAACTGATCTGCGACATCGAAAGGGAACTTCCGGAGTGTGAGTTTTTTCATTGCTATGAGTATGATACGATCGGCGGAGCAAAAAACGCGTATTGCCTCACCGGGTGGCTGTTTACTCATGTGCATAACAGGCTGAGCCGGTTAAAAGGTTTACAGTACCAGAATGGAATTGCACCGACAAGACGTCTGCTTCGTAAAATCGAAGAATACCGGCCAGATATTGTGCATGTACATTGCCCGAACGGCAATACCCTGAATGTATATAAGATACTTGAGTATTTAAAGACACAGGGGATACCGACGGTAATCACCAACCATGCGGAATTTTTCTATACTGGGAACTGTCCATATGCGTTTGACTGTAAGCAGTATATGGATGGGTGCAAACATTGTGTGGATTACAAGAGAGCAACCAATTCTGCGATATTTAACCGTGCAGAACTTTCCTGGAAGAAAATGTACGCTGCATTGCATGATTTTAAGAGCGCAAGGATGGTGTGTGTATCGCCGTGGCAGCTGAAAAGACTGCAGGAGTCAACAATCTGTAAAGAATTGCAGGGCTGCGTGATCGGAAATGGAATTGATACATCCGTATTTTGCAGTGGACAGGAAACAAAGAATCCCGATAAGATAACGATTTTGCAGGTAACATCCAGCTTTTCCGATGATCCTTCAGACATCAAGGGAGGCGTTCATCTGATCGAACTTGCAAAGAGGCTGCCCTTGGAATACGAGATCCGGGTGGCAGGAGCCGACCATCTGGCCAATAAAGAGGATTTACCGAAAAACATTACCGTGCTTGGCAATCTGAGCAATCAGAAGCTGCTTGCCGAAGAGTACCGGAAGGCAGATCTTGTAGTGCTTACCAGCAGAAAGGAGACTTTTGGCATGGCATGTGCCGAGAGCCTGTGCTGTGGGACTCCGGTGGTGGGTTTCTTAAGCGGAGGTACCGAGAGTATTGCCTTACCAGAATACACACAGTTCTGTGAATATGGAAATGTAGAAGCGTTAGAACATCTAGTGGCGGAGTGGGGAAAATACAAACGCGGCATGGCACCGGGAGAACAGAGAAAAATGACAGAGGAGGCGTCAACGCACTACTCAAAACAGACAATGGCAAAGTCATATCTGAAATTGTACAACGAACTGCTAAGTAAGCAGAAGGAGGGACAACCATGGAAGTAAAGCTTGTAAACTTTCAACAGCACGGGGACGAAAGAGGCCACCTTGTAGCGGTGGAAGAGGGAAAGGAAATTCCGTTTACAATCAAGCGGGTATACTATATCTATGATACAGCCAAGAATGTACGCCGTGGCTATCATGCACATAAATCCCTGCATCAGGTGTTGTTCTGTGTGAACGGAGCATGCACTATCCATCTTGATGATGGAGAGGAATGCAAAGAGGTACGGCTGGACAAACCATATGAAGGCCTTTATATTGACAATCTCACCTGGAGGGAAATGTACGATTTTACAGATGGCGCTGTACTGATGGTGCTTGCCTCTGAATTGTACAATGAGGATGATTACATTAGAAACTATCAGGAATTTATCGATTATGTACGGGAGGTAAGAAAATGATTCCGTTTTCAACATTTGAGCCAATGCACAAAGAAGTGGCGGCTGAAATGCAGGCTGCATTTCAGAAAGTATTTGAGAAAGGCTGGTTTATCCAGGGAGAAGAATGCAGCGCATTTGAGAAGGAATACGCTGACTATTGCAATGCAAAGTATTGTATTGGCGTAGGCAATGGCCTGGATGCATTGCTCCTGATCTTAAGAGGCTATGGAATCGGGAAAGGAGACGAGGTAATCGTACCGTCCAATACTTTTATTGCCACTGCACTCGCGGTAACCTATGCAGGCGCGACACCGGTATTTGTCGAGCCACGGCTAAGAAGTTATACCATTGACCCGGAACTTATCGAAGAGAAGATAACAGAAAGGACAAAAGCCATTATCGCGGTTCAGCTTTATGGACAGGCTTCCGATATGGATGAAATCTGCAAGATTGCAAAGAAGCACGGACTCAAGGTTATCGAGGATGCAGCGCAGGCACATGGCTCTACATACAAAGGAAGAAAGGTCGGTTCCCTTGCGGACGCAGCGGGATTCAGCTTTTATCCGGGCAAGAACTTAGGCGCACTCGGAGATGCAGGCGCGGTTGTAACAGACGATGAGGAGCTTGCAAAGAAAGTACGTGCGCTCGGCAATTATGGTAGTGATTATAAGTATCACCACATCTATCAGGGACACAATACCAGACTGGATGAATTGCAGGCGGCATTTCTCCGCGTCAAACTTGCCAATCTGGATCGTTGGAATGCGGGGCGTCATCAGGTGGCCGAGAGATATTTAAAGGAGATCAGCAATCCGCTTGTGACATTACCGACAGTGGAAGAATACGGTACGCATGTGTTCCATATCTTTGCAATCCGCTGTGACAGAAGAGACGAACTTGAGAAGTTCCTGAACGAAAAGGGCATCGGAACGAACTGCCATTATCCAATTCCGATCCATATGCAGGAGGCGTATAAGGATTTGCAGATTCCACAGGGAACCTATCCGATCGCAGAACAGATATCGGCAACAGAGCTTTCTATTCCACTGTATTACGGTATGACGGACGAAGAGGTAAGCAGTGTGATAAGTGCCATCAACGAATTCAGATAAACGAGGAAAATTATGCGAAGTGTTTTACATCAATTAAGTATCATTTTGGAGAAAAGCGAAAAACGGAAGATTCCTTTTATCATCATCATGATGATTTTCAGCGCTATTCTGGAGGTACTTGGCGTGTCCATGATCGTACCGGTCGTGACACTCGTCATGGATCCGGATACGATGGAATCCAACAGGCTGGTTGCGGGCTTTTGTGAGGTCTTTCATATAACCTCTGCCACCTCCCTTACCATTGCGCTCATGGTGGTTTTGATCTTTTTATTTGTGGGTAAGAATCTTTTCCAGCTTTTGCAGTACTATGTGGTTGCAAAGTACTCTTTCGACAATCTGTACCGCACACAGAAGAAGCTGGTCAACATCTTTCTTCATAAGCCATACAGCTATTATCTTGGAATAAATACCTCTGACATTGTGCGGCTGATCAGCCAGGACACAGTAGGGGCTTTTGTAATCGTGCAGGATGTTATGGAAATGTGCGCAGAGGCGTTTGTTGCAATCATTCTTGCACTCACTGTCTTTGTGATGGATCCGGGAATGGCTCTTGCTATGGGAATAATGCTTGCAGTTCTGATGCTTTTTATCGCAAAAGTTATTAAGCCGAAGCTCAACCGTTATGGTGCAAGCCATGTAAAGTACGATACTATAGCAACCAAATGGCTGCTTCAGTTTTCCGGAGGAATCAAGGACATCAAGATCGCGGAGAGCGAGAACTTTTTTGAGGAAAACTACGCATACAACGATAGAATTGATAAGAAGATGGAGAAGGAACGTGCGGTATACCGCAATGTGCCACGTGTCATGCTTGAAGCAACATGTATTTCCGGGGTACTTCTCATCTTTATCGTGCGGCTGCTGCAAGGGGAGAATATCGCAAATATGGTTCCACAGCTTTCCGCATTTGTGCTGGCAGCAGTACGGCTGCTCCCAAGTGCAAATCGTGTCAGCTCTTACGCAAATGAGATTGCTTACAATATGCCGCAGTTAAACCGCACAGTAGAGCATATTAAGAAAGCATCAGAAGCAGTCGTGGAGACAGCAGCGCTGCCTGAACACAGGGCAGAAGAAATAGACGAAACCGCATTTACGTTACAGGACAAGATAGAGTTAAGAAACATCACATTCAAATATGATGAGGGGGATAAGTATATTCTGGAGCATGCGAATATGGAAATTCCGATTGCATCCTCCGTCGGAGTAGTAGGAACATCCGGAGCCGGAAAAACAACGGCAATTGATGTGCTGCTCGGACTGTTAAAGCCGGAAAGCGGACAGGTTCTGGTGGACGGACGGGATATCGAGAGCAATTATCATGCATGGCTGCGTAACATTTCCTACATTCCACAGACCATCTATCTGCTGGATGATACAATCCGCGCCAACATCATGTTTGGCAACGCGACAGACGCATCGGATGACACAGTGTGGATGGCACTTCGTGAAGCACAGCTGGAGGACTTTGTAAGAAGTCTTCCTGAGGGACTAGATACACAGATCGGAGAGCGTGGTGTGCGTCTTTCCGGCGGACAGAGACAGAGAATCGGTATCGCGCGCGCATTGTATACGCAGCCGAAGGTACTGATCTTTGACGAGGCAACTTCCGCGCTCGACAATGAGACGGAGGAGGCACTCATGGAGGCAATCAACGGACTGCATGGTAAGAAAACAATGATCATTATTGCTCACAGATTGCAGACAATCCAGAACTGTGATCTTGTATATCGTGTAGGGGAAGGAAAGATAACGTTAGATGAACACGCGAAGGAATCTTAACGAAATAAAATGGACCATGTGCAGTTCTGTTATTATCGGGCTGCTGACACATGCATATATCCTTTATAACAAAATTTCGTATCATGATGATATTTTCTGCCTGTATACGCTGGGCGGCACATACGGCTCAGGCCGTTGGTCTTTGGGTATACTTGGAGCACTTATGCGAAGGCTGTTTGGAGGAACATACAGTGCGCCGGGGCTTAACGGGATATTGTCGATCCTGCTCATCGCAGTTGCGGCAACGCTCATTGTGGAAATGTTCTCGGTCAAAAATATATGGTGGATTGTCGCAATCGCTGGGATTATGGAGACAATCCCTGTTGTGACTTCGACATTTTCCTATATGTTTACAGCTCCGTACTATATGATCGCGCTGGTATTTGCAGTCCTTGGAGCATTTCTGATCACGAGAAAACAAAAATGGTTTGATTGGCACTGCATCGGAGCAGTTCTTAGCATGGCAGTTGCTGTCGGCATTTATCAGGCGTATTTTGCGGTGACGGTAAGTCTTGTGTTAAGTTATCTGATCTGGAACTTTGATGAGATTGTAGGAAGTGATGCAAGAAGAAACGGCGCAAAGAAACTCCTGCTTGGTGGAATACGTGCGCTTGTACTTATGGCACTTGGCATGGCAGCGTATGCTCTGTTCAATAAGGTATTTCTGGCAGTCACACATTATGAATTATCGGATTACCGCGGAGTCAATAATATGTTCTCCGTAACATTCTCAGGTCTGCTTTCCAGTGCAGCAGGGACTTATAAGGCGTTTGTGAGCATGTTTGTGAAGGACTATGTGGGACTTACGAGCGTTCTGCCAATCAGGCTTGCACTTATTATTTTATGGATCTTAGCAATTGTATGTATGATACGGGAATCCATAAGGAGAAAGGCCGGTGCATGGTGTAACATCTTATATTGGGGAATGGCTGCACTGCTTCCGCTTGCATTTCATATCGTGAATGTGATGGTATCCGGTGGTGATACAGGGATCCATACGTTGATGCTGTATTCATTGGCACAGATGTTTATCTTCCCAATCGTGATCCTCGCGAAGTATACCGGGGGCTGTGCGGTAAGCTTTGAAAAGACGAAATATACAGCGGGCATGACAGCGGTTTCTGTTGCAATGGCGTACCTGATCATTTTCTCCTATGCGGTTGTGGACAACCAGGCATATATGCGCGTACAGCTTCTGCAGAATGAGGCGACCGCATTTTATAACCGTCTGATCACCCGGATCGAGGGAACGGAAGGGTATCTGCAGAGCGATAGTATTTATATCGCGGGAGCACTTGAAATCAGTGATAAGAATCTGACAGAAGTGCCGCAGTTTCCGGCGGTGACTATGACCGGATATACAATGACAACGGATGAGTTTATCAATGATTATGCATGGAAGGAATATGTGCGCTGGCAGCTTGGATTTGATCCGGTGTATGAGGCACAGGTGCCGGATGTAAGCGCAATAAGCGAGATGCCTTGCTATCCGGATGCGGATTCCATCCGGATTGTAGATGATGTGGTTGTTGTCAAATTCAGCGACGGGAACGCAGAAGATTCCCAGGAGTAAATATGACAGATAAGAACATCCTGTATATAGGGTACTATTATAAGAATGATGTAATCGAACAAAGGAACAGTGCACCATACATTTCCCAGGCGGGAATGAATAAGATGAATTTCCTACGGAAAGTATTCGAAGCAGCAGGTTATCACACATATATATTTTCCAATGCGTGGACCAGCAGCAGGAGCTTTCGAAAATATAAGGGATTCTGGTCAAAGGAGGATCCGGATGTATATTATTCGGGTATCTTTGGGGCCCCTGTCCTTAATGCGCTGTCCTGTATCCGCTCCGGCAAACGTTTTATACGTGAGTTCATGAAAACGCACACGCTGGATTATGTTGTGTTTTACAATATGCGCTGGGAGACTTCTTCGCTGGCCCGTTATATTCAGAAGAAATATAAGGTTCCGATCATTCTTGAGTATGAGGATGGGCTGGAGATCGATCAGAATAACAGCAGGATCAAGCGGCGTTTTTATGCTAATCTGGAGCAGAAGGTGAAGAACCGGATCAATGGTGCAATCCTTGTGAATTCAATGTTAAGAGAAAAATTCGTCTGCCCATCCATGGTATCGAGGGGCGGAACGATACAGCAGGAAGGCAGCATGCCTTGTCCGCCTGAAAATGAACCTAAGAAATTCCTCTTTGCAAGCACACTTGACGACCAGAGAGGACTGACGGTCCTTTTGGAGGCGATGGAACATCTGAAGGCAGATTGTAAGCTGTTGATTACGGGGCGTGGTGAGCTGGAAGATAAGCTAAAAGAGGTGAAGGATGAGCGTATCGAGTATCTTGGCTACTTATCCTATGAGGATTATTGCAAGGTGCTGAAGGATGCTGATGTATGTATATGCGCACAGCGCGCGAAGGCCTCTTTTGGACAGGTTTCCTTCCCATCTAAGATATTTGAGTATATGTCTGCACATAAACTGGTAATCACATCCGATGTGGCAGATGCAAGCGAGTATCTGAAGGATGTTGCACTTGTCTACACTGAGGATGACCCGAAACGCCTTGCTGCATGCATGCAGGAGGCAATTGATATATATGACGATAAAGAGAGGCATGATTACTATGAACGCCAGATAGAGGCGTGCATACGAGAGAACTCCGTGGAAGAGACTGCGAAGACGTTTCAGGATTTTGTGGCGGAGATGGATACTTTATAGAAATCATGTATGGAGATAAAGATGAAAGTATCAGATGCAGTTGCAAAGTATCTGGCCCATGAAGGGGTCAAGGTAATATTTGGCTATCAGGGGGGAGCAATCACACATATGATTGACTCTTTTGACAGAGCGGGAATTGCATATATTCAGAACTATAATGAGCAGGGAAGCGGGCTCGCCGCAGATGCCTATGCGAGAATTTCCGCAGATGGACTTGGTGTGGCAATCGCAACAAATGGTCCTGGGGCAACGAATCTCGTGACCGCGATTGCAAATGCCTACTGTGATTCGGTTCCGGTTCTTTTTCTCACGGGGCAGGTGCATACCTTTGCAATGAAGAAGAACCCGCTTATCCGTCAGGAGAGCTTTCAGGAGATTGATATCTTGTCCATCACGAAGTCCATCACGAAATATGCTGTGACTGTAATGGAGAAAGAACGCGTGGTTCCGGAGCTTGCAAAAGCAATCGCGATTGCAAAGGATGGGCGAAAAGGCCCGGTGCATGTAGACATACCGGTTGACGTGCAGGGAATGCAGATCCCGGAGGAACTTCTAGAGGAATGTATCAGGCATCCATATTGCAAATCGGAGCAAGACGATAACGCGCAATCTGCGAAGGCAAAAGAAAAGACCTTGAAAGAAAATGTAAAAAAGGCACATGACATGCTTGCGAAGGCCCAAAGACCTCTTATCATAGCAGGCGGCGGAATTCGCCTGGATGGCGCAACGGAAGTATTTCGCAGGATGGTTCACAGCCAGAAGATTCCGGTTGTGGCATCCATGATGGGGTTGGATGCCTTATCCCACGACAATCCTTATTTTGTCGGGTTTATCGGCAGTTATGGCAACCGTTATGCCAATATAGCAATCCAGAATGCAGATGTCATCTTAATCCTTGGATCACGGCTTGACATGCGCCAGACAGGAAAGCGGAAGGATCTCTTTGCCGTGGATGCAGAGCTGATCCATGTGGATATCGATGAGAATGAACTGGGACATTTTGTAAAAGAGGATATTAATATCGCATGTACGGTAAGCCAATTCCTGCAGGCATGGAATTTACTTTTGGAGCAATCAGAAGAAAAACAGCCTGCGATAGATATGGCAGCCCGCCAGACATGGATAAACAGGATCCGTACCTGGGAACAGATGTATCCGGATGACGAGGAACTTTTGGTACGACCAGAGTGCAGAAAGTGCAATCCGAATGTGATATTAAAGCATCTCGGAACACTGCTTCCGGCACATTCAATCGTGTGCAGCGATGTCGGACAGAACCAGCTGTGGGTTGCACAGTCTGTCCGCGTGAGCGGAGCACAATTTCGGATGCTCAATTCCGGGGGGTTAGGGACCATGGGATATTCGCTGCCGGCGGCAATTGGGGCATATTATGCTGACCCGGAAGCGACTGTTGTTGCCTGCATGGGAGATGGTGGATTGCAGATGAATATTCAGGAATTGCAGCTGGTTGGAAGCAGACAGCTTCCGATTGCAATAGTGGTTATGAATAACCATGCATTGGGACTGATTCGTGATACACACGAGAAATACTATGATAAACGTTATGTCGGATCTGTGTGGGGATTTTCTCTCCCGGATCTGAAATATCTGTGTAGAGCATATGGATTGCAATATGTAAAACCGGAAAGCTTAGAGGAACTGACAGAGGCAGTAGAAAATGTGACCTCACCGAAGTTGATTGAGCTTGAGTTTACAGAAAACACATATGTATATCCGGAATTGGGCGGCAATGATGCAATCGATCATCAGATGCCGTACCGTGATTAACGAAAAGGGCGGTAAAGGCGTGAGCATACTGATCACCGGGGCAACCGGATTTGTGGGGAAAAACTTCATACGGATGATGCTTGCCGAAGGATATGAGAGCAAAGAAATGATTCTTGCGGTAAGCAAGGCGGACAGTGCACTTGTAAAGGCCGGATTTCGTCTGTTACTCCATAAGAACTACACATATTCTTCCGGGGAGCTTATGGAACTCCTGCAGCCGGAAGAGAGTATTGATACGGTGATCCATCTCGGCGCATTGACTCCGAAGGGAAACGGAAGCGATGAGACAGCGGATTATGGTGAGAATATAAGAACCACGAAGCATCTGCTTACGACACTTCCGGCTGCCCCAAGGCGATTCCTGTTTGGAAGTTCTGTCAGTGTATACAATACGGATGAGAGCACTGCGGACGGGAGGTACGGGGCATCCAAGCGTGCATGCGAGAACCTGCTGAAAGAACAGCTTTTGAATACAGAACTCTGGTTGTTGCGTTTCGGACCGATCTATGGACCGGGAGAGGAAGCATATCAAAAAATTGCCGGAACATTTCTAAAGAAAGCGATGGCGGGAGAGAACATATACTTAAAGGGAGATGGCAGCGCCGTGCGCCATATGGTATATGTGGATGATGTGTGTGGGGCTATTATCCGGGTCCTTAAAGAATCGCCGAAGATAGAAGGCAGCTGTCATATACTTGATATCGTAAACGAGACACCGGTCACCATCAGGCAGCTTGCGGATTGGGCGGTGAAAATGGCAGGAAGTGATTCGCAAATCATTGTAGAGACAGAGAATGATGACCAGACACATAGGCAGGAACCTGGCAACATGACTACAAAATATGCACAAGGCATATATTCCGGGGAAAAAATGACTTCCTACCGGGAGGGCATGCAACAGTTATACCATCATTTAAAAGAGCAAGCATAGAGGAGAAGCTATTTATATGTTCGTATCGATCATCAGCCTGCTGGCTGCATTTGTGTTTATCCTATTTACAACGAAGCTGACCGCCCACAAATCCGATTGTGGGCTATATGCACCGTTACTGTCAGGCGTTTATTTTATCCTATGCATCGGTGTGCTGGCTGCAATCTGCAACTTTACGTTTATCCCGGTCATGCTGGAGACGATGACCGTGGGAGTGGTCGTTGTAGATGTGTTTCTGGCTGTATACGCCTGCAAGAAGGGAAAACTGAAGCAGCATATTTCATTTAAAAAGAGTGAACTGATCGGTCTTTTGGCTGTTGTCGCTTTAATGCTTGCAGCGTGCATTGCACATTTCGGACCGAGGCTTTCACTCATCTATATTGACATTGATTCTGCGAGATATTTAAAGCTTGCGATGGAGCTGCGGCGCACGCATCGGGTATCCGGAGAATTCTTGTCACCTCTTATTCTTTCCCTGTTCATCCAATGGATCGAACCGTTTGTGAGTCCGGTGTCCATGTATAAGGGAATGATTCTGGCACACATTTTTATACAGGTGCTCAGTGCCGCTTTGTTCTGGTGCCTGGCTCACAAGTTAAATAGAGGAAGATATCCGCAGATAGTGACCGTTATGCTTACGGCATTATACGTTGGCGGTTTTCAGTTATATATTTTGACATATGGAACATTCTTCCATTGGGAGGATGGTATTCTGATCCTGATGTTTCTCATCTATCATTTGTTGGAACTGCAACAGCATCAGGAGACAACAAGAGCGGGGCTGGCCTCCTTTTTACTGGGGATTTTCGGGCTGCTCATCTGTTATCCGTTCTTTATAGCAATCACTGCGGTGTTGCTCCTGCCGGAATTAATCATCTGGCTCCGAAAGCATGCACATCATCTGGAAAAGAAGACCAAATGGAAGATGACGGGAATTGTCCTGGTGGTTGGATTGATCGGAGGGCATTTTGTAAGACAGCGCTCAGCAACACTATCAGGAATCTTTGACAACTTAAGGACAGAAGGCCTGGCATATAAGGAACCATTCCTCGATTTTGTTTATTTTGTCCCAATCCTTATCGCGTATAGCATTGTGCTGTATCGCAGAAGAAAAGAGGGAAAGCAGACCGAAACATATGTGATCTGGAGAATGAATCTGACAGCACTTGTGTTCATGATCTTCTGGTTTGTCCTGTTTGCAAGCGGGCATTTGTCAAACTATTACTATTACCGCAATTACTATGTATTGTGGCTGGTTTCATGGCTTATGACGGCACATGCAATCGGAATACTTGCAGAAGAAAAACAGACGGCGATGCTTGCATCATACGGCGTGCTGTATGCAATAGCCGTGGTTACTTCGGTTGTTGGAATCAATGCGAAGCTGGAACAGATCAATGGGGACATGTTCTTAGAAAAGAAAACCAACCAGACCATGTGTCCCCTCTATGCGTTTACATCCAATGAACTGATACATAGAGCGGACGCAGCAGTAAGCCCGAAGATGTACGAATTGTATGCGACTGTGATCGAAGATCTTGGCGGGGAAGAAGTTCCGATGCTGACCTCATATTATTCTGTTATGAGATCTGCATGGTATCATGCAATCACGGATGTGGATCATTTAAATCCGACCTATGATCTGAGGCTGGAGACTTTATATGATATGCTCCGCGTATTGGATGAAAATGATACGACGTATGTGTTGTACCAGAAAACAGATAAGCAGTGGAAAAAGTATCAAAATACAATATTGTCGGGACTTACGGTTGTTGAGGAAAATGATGAGGGCGCAATCCTTCAGCTTACAAATGGGACATGGAAAGAGCTTCTGAACAGGTTTACGGATGTGCCGGAAGGACAATTGGAGATTATTCAGTATATCAAGCAGCATGTGTTCCCGAAGAATCTGAAGATCCTGTCGGATAAAAAAGCAGCAAATGTTATTCCGGAAGTGTATACCGCATATTTTGGTGAAAATGCAGATTCGCTGATTGGTGAACTGACCGCAAAAAAACTTCTGAAGAACCTGAATCTGCTGGATGAGGCACAGGCTGAAGCTGTCATAGTCTTAAAGGACAGTAACATCTATCTGCAGAACCAGGAGTTTTGGGATAAGCAGAATATTGTATTTGAAAACGAGGCCGGTATGCTTGTAGGACCGGCAAATGCAACATGGGAGGAAAGCAAGTGAAAAAGCACAACTATATGGTAGACTTTTGCAGATTCTTGGCAATCGGCATTATTATGACGCATCACTCTTATATCATGGGTTATACCGGAGACTATCCGTTTGCAAGAGGATGGGCGTGGGTGGATTACTTCTTTATGCTGACCGGATATTTTACAATCGCACATTTTAAGCGTAATGTTCCGGAGCCTTACACCTACGGTAAGACAGCTGTGGACTATACGCTCAACAAGTTTAAGAGCTTTATGCCGCTGGCAGTCATATGTATTCTGATCCAGTATATTATTGTGGTGTACCAATCACATCCGACAGACTGGGTTGCAACGCTCCGCGGCTTCATTAACATGCCGTTTGAGATGTCAATGCTCTCATCTATTTTCGGATTCAATCCGAATCTGTCTCCGCTTTGGTTTGTGGCTGCAATGTTCATCACATTGCCGATCCTTTGCTATTTTGTCACAAGATTTGCGGATGCATGGTATATACTTGCATTCCTTCTTCCAATGATCTATTACGGCAAATATAGCGTGAATACGGTTAGAGACTGGCCGATGGAAATGTATCGTGCATTTGCATGCATGGCATTTGGCACATTCTGTTATTTCGTGGCGGAACGCATCAAGGAGAAGCAGCTTCATACCTTCGGCAAAGTTGTGCTTACAATTCTTGAAATAGGAAGTCTTGTCCTTGCGGTAGATCTTACCCGAAAGCCAGAGCCGGAACTCGTATTTCTGGTACTTCTGTTCCCAATCCAGCTTAGTATCATGATGTCAGGGGAAAGCTTTACGGCAAAGATTAACAACAATGCACTCAATATTGTGCTCAAATGGCTCGGACGCCTGAGCATGCCGATGTTCATACTGCATTGGCTGGTTGGAACATTTATCTCCTACTATGCGCCGATCGGGCGTATCCGTCTGGTTATGTATTATGGAATCACAATCGTATTGGCGGCCGTGTATGTGTGTGTAAGTTCACTAGTGAAGCAGAGGACAAAAAAATAATGGAACAAAAAATTACAGAAGCAAGATGTTTGTGGTCCGGAGTAATTGGAACAATTTGTGACCAGAATGGTTCAAACAGCAGTAATGACACTTCTCGACATAACACTTGCGATAATAGTAGCGAATATATATAATGTTTGCGTAGGTGGCATACAAATGCGTATTCTATTGTCCAGCAGGATTATCAGTTGATCAAAGAATACACTGTCTGTGGGCAGACATACGGCTATTTCAAGAAAGTTGAGGAGTCATGAGAAAACAGAAATTAACAAAAAAAGCATATATGTTCATTTTATTTTTGTGTATGGCTGTTGTGGGAGTGCTGCTTATAGCAATCGCAGGCAATGCCGTTATCATAAGGAAGGTTAATCCTGTGGAATATGAAAAGACGGAGAGCGTTGCGTTTTTCCTGGGCGATGTGAATTATTCCGGAAGCATGGTACAGATACCAAACGCATGGATTGAAGCAGAAAGCAGCACAGATGTATTTGATGTACATATTGGGTTATATTGTGAGAATACCGGTGAATTGTATCAGCTGCCGTCACAGTATGTGGAGCTTGCATCAGTTGATGATACAGAAACAGCAGTGTCAGGACAACAGGATACCGGTAGCAGCAGAGGTGTATATGCATGGGGAATCTTAAGACTCATGAAGTACAGACCGGATTATACATATGATATCTATTTCCTGATTGAGAACGGCGGGGAAAAGAAATACATTGATACAGGGGTGACATTGGGATAAAATGAAGAAAACAGCAGATGGTAAATCAAAGATATTTCATAGAGAAAGCATCCCGTATATTGTGGCAGGCATTCTTTTCCTGCTTTACTTTCTCAGAAGCGAAACAATTCAGGATGATGTAGCCGTTATCCAGAAGTATGGGTATGTCAATAGCCTGTGGCAGCATATTCTGCTTATGAAGGAGGACTATCTGAACTGGTCTTCGCGGATACTTGTTAATTTCCCGATTCATGTGCTTATTACGCATAAGCTGGTATGGATATTATGCAATACTGCTATTGTACTGCTGTTTATGTGTGGCGTGGAGAAATTGATTTTTCCTGAGAAGGACGCCGGGTACCGCTGGTACATTGTCGGAATTGTGCTTCTCTTTCCGTGGAAGTACCTGGGACAATCCGGCTGGATCGTGACCAGTATGACTTATCTGTGGCCGGCAACCGCATTATTATACTGGTTGTTGCTTCTGAAACAGTATATACAAGGGGAGAAGCCGTGTTATTGGAAAATAGCCATTTCTGTATTATTGGGACTGTATGCAACCAATCTTGAACAGATGGCAGTACTTGGAACTGTTATTGTATGCGGACTTTGCATATATGCATTTATGCAGAAAAAGAAGAAACCATTGATTCTGGTGTGGATTCTGGTACTTGTAGCAGCGTTTATGATTCATCTGATGGTTCCGGGGGAGAGCGCACGTTATGCGCAGGAAATCGGCAAACAATTTCCTGATTATTTAATGCTAAATACAATAAATAAGCTGGATCTTGGAATATCAACAGCTTTGACGGAATTTATGAAACAGATCAATTTCCCATTTCTGCTATTTGCATATCTGCTCTTAAAGGCAGTAAAGCAGAATGGAAAGGAATCACTATATCAGGCTGTTGCGGCAGTTCCGTTCGGACTTGGAATCCTGTGGCCGCTATCTGCAAGCGTATTGGCGGGAACAAAGTACGATATCAGTTCATTAAAGGCAACCCGTATCGGTGCTGTTACTGCGGATAATTTTTTGACCTTCAACGGATTCTATATGCTTCTTGTAGTTACGGCCTGTGCAATCTGTATAGGATTGTCACTTCTGGTCGCATTTGACAATCTGCAAAAGGGGATTGTCATGGCATCCATGTTTGTCGGGGCATATGCGACGAGAGTGATGATGGCATTCTCACCTACGATCTGGGCATCCGGGGAGAGAACCTATCTTGCCATGTACTTTGTTTTTGCAATCCTGTCTTTGTTCTTACTGGAGGAGAGACTTCACAATACTACGGAGAAAGAACATGGTGCATTCAACAGCGTTCTTACTATAGGAGCAGTATATTCCCTGATCTGCTGGCTGATATAAGGAGGGGGAACAACAATGAGGGATAAGGTGTTGTATATTGTAATCCCATGTTATAACGAGGAAGAGGTACTCGGGGAGACGGCGAGGCGGCTGACGGACAAGCTGAACCGGATGATCACGGATCAGGTAATCTCTGACAAGAGCAGGATGGTATTTGTGGATGACGGATCAAAGGATCGGACATGGGAACTGATCCGGGAACTACATGAGTCAAATCCACTCGTACTCGGAATCAAATCTTCCCGTAATCGGGGACATCAGAATACACTTCTTGCAGGGCTTTTTACCGTAAAGGATGACTGTGATATGGTTATATCCATGGATGCGGATTTGCAGGATGATATCGAAGTCCTTGATCAATTTGTGGAGAAGTATGATGAGGGCTGCGAGATTGTATATGGAGTAAGAAGTGCAAGAAAGACGGATACGTTCTTTAAGAAGTTCACCGCGGAGAGCTTCTATAAGCTGATGAGCCATATGGGAGTCGACATCGTGTACAATCATGCGGACTACCGGCTTATGAGTAAGCGTGCGATTCAGGAACTGGAAAATTATAAGGAAGTCAACCTGTTCTTAAGAGGAATCGTGCCGATGATCGGATTCAAAACCGGTGTGGTAGAGTATGAGAGACATGAGCGTTTTGCGGGAAAATCCAAATATCCGCTCAAGAAGATGCTGGCATTTGCAATGGACGGGATTACGTCTCTTAGCATTAAGCCTATCCGTTTTATTACAGCGCTTGGAGTGACGCTGTTTCTGGTCAGCATCGTACTTTTGATCTATTATATTATTGGATATTTTGCAGGCAATACCATTGAGGGATGGGCAACACTTGTGATCTCCATATGGGGAATCGGGGGTCTTGAACTGCTTGCAATCGGAGTTATTGGGGAGTATATTGGCAAGATATATCTGGAGACCAAAGGGCGTCCGAGGTATATCATTGAGGAATATTTAAAATGAGTGAAATAACGCATACCTTTGCAATCTGTGCGTATAAGGAATCACCGTATCTGGAAGAATGTATACAGTCGCTAAAACGGCAGACAGTTAAAACAAATATCATCATGGCAACATCCACACCGAATGAAATGATACAGACACTTGCAGACAAGTACGACATCCCATTGTATATCCGGGACGGAAAGAGTGATATCCGGGACGACTGGAATTTTGCATATAATCAGGCGGATACCGAGTGGGTTACGATCGCTCACCAGGATGACCGCTACAACGAACAATATGCACAGTGCCTGTTAGAAAAGGTTTCCGAGGTTGACAATGCAATCGCATTCGTGAGTGACTATATGCCGATCAAGAATGGAAAGATAGGACCGAGAGATGTTAATTCGAAAATACGTCATTTCCTGCGGCAGCCGATCAAGAATGACCGCAGGGCCGCTTCCAGATTCTGGAAGCGGAGAATCCTTTGCCTCGGCAATTCCATCTGTTGTCCTGCGGTTACTTACAATAAGAAGAAGCTGGGAGACAGTTTCTTCACCTCTGAGCTTAAGTTCAATATTGATTGGGATACTTTTCTCAAGATTGCAGATATGGATGGGGCATTTGTGTATGTGGATAAGCCGCTGACGTATTATCGCGTGCATGATGGCGCGACCAGCAAGGAGTTTATTGTGGATCACAGGCGCGAAGCAGACGACCGGACGATGTTCCGGAAGTTCTGGCCGGGCTGGATGATCGGAATCATTATGGTATTTTATAAGAAAGCGTATGACACATATGCATGAGAGATGTTATATGAAAAGAGCATGGAGACTCGTTATAGCAGTAATCGTATTATGCTGGCCGTTATGGGGTTATTTTTTAGATAAGCTCAGAGGTAGTGAGCCTCAGGGAACGGTGATAACGGATACCTATTTGAGTAATAGTGACGGAACCCGCTATGATTTGGGAGAATTGACAGATGGAACAGTTGTACGGCAGAGTTTTGTAGCGGAATTTAGCCAGCTTTATTCAGTTACCCTATGGGGAGCAAACTGGGGACGTGATGACAATGCTGGAACTTTTTACGTTCAGTTAAAAAGCGATTCAGAGGAGATACTTCAACAGTGGCAGGTAGATGTGGCATCTATGGAAAATGATACACAATTTACATTATATGTGTACAATATGGTTCCGATGGAAGTCGGACAACGGTATTGGATAGAAATCATGAATGAAGGCAGTCAGGAAAATAGAAGTGCAACTTTTTTTGCTGTGGAGGAGGACTGGTATCCACAGGGAGGGCTGACTGTGAATGGAGAGGAACGGCAGGGTGATTTGTGGGTTAAATTGCAATGCGCTGTCCAAAATCGCAGTTATGTAATGCAGAAGGTAATTTTGCGTTTCCTGGTGGGAGCGATAATATTGTGGGTTGTATATTGTAGAGTGAGCACTAGTAAAGGGAAAAAACGTGAACATGAAACGTATTTATAAATCGATTATCATGGTAGCAGCGTTACTTATATGGACTGCGGTTCTGCTGTGGCTAAATCCTTGTGGAGACATAAAAGAACTTACATACAGTTCAGCGTTTGCTGCAGATAGTACGATTCCCATCGGTGGTGAAAGTGAATATAGTCAGACGTTCGATGTGACTGTACCATTTAATACAATTAAACTGTATTTGGATAATTCGGATCTTGCAAGAACAGACAGAACGGTGCAGCTCAGATTACAATATGAAGATGAGGCCATTGAGGAGAAAGTAATCCATACGGGAAAGATTGCCTCAGACGAATTGGAGTGGAAATTGAGCAAAGCATGCGACAGACTTGGTATGTATCAGTTGACAATTAACGTTTTGAATGTAGACAATGGAGAAAGTGTCCCTGTTTACTTTAAGTCTGCAACGGATCCGAACACGGGAATACAGAATATTTGTATGAACCGCTACCAAAGATATACGAACTATTTCGCAATGATAGCGATTATAGGAACTATTCTGCTTATTTTTATTTGGGGAGTATTACACTATGCCCCACTGAAGAATACTGCACCAATTTTAATATTGGGAATGGGGCTGATCATGATGGCAATTATGTCGCCATTGTCAGGTCCAGATGAAAGATATCATTATTTATCAGCGTACAAGTTATCAAATCTTATTTTGGGACAGGATGATATTGAAAGTGTAGATCTAAACTATTATATTGATGATGATTTAACCTTACATTACAATAATGCAGAAAATTTTGTGGCGGTTTATAAGAAGTGGAATGACAGCTATCAGGAAAACTTAGGCTTCCGAAATATTTCAATCGAACATGTAAATGATTTAAAATATCCTATTCCATATGTATTTTCCGCATGTGGAATAGCCTTGGGACGGCTATTAGGGGTAGGATTTTATAAGGCATATTATTTGGGACGGCTTTTCAACCTTTTGGCGTATGTTCTTATTACAGCAGTTGCGATAAGAATTACTCCTAAGTTTAGAGAACTTTTTATATTGCTGGCGTTGCTGCCCATTAATCTGCAACAGGCGGCTTCTTATTCATATGATATGATCATTATCGCTGTAAGCCTATTATTTTTTGCATATTTTCTTAGGGCGATGAATAAGGAGAATGGAATAGACTGGAAAGATATTATAAGTATGTCCTTGATGATATTAATTTTTTCAGGGACTAAGCTTATCTATTTTGTTTTGGTCGTTGAAATGCTTATTTTATTCAAATGGAAGAAGAGTAATTTTACTGATAAACTGGTTTTGTGTACGACGATTGGCGTAGAAGGATTAGCAGCTTTTATGATGGTTGCAAGATACGCCAAAATGTTAGGATATTCCATGAACCCCAAATATACGATTGGAGATGCACTTCGAAGCCCAGTTCCGTTTCTTCAAATCATGGGAAACTCTGTTTTATCGCATGGTGGTAAGTGGCTGGAAGAAATATCAGGGCGTTGGCTGGCGGGAATGACGGTAGTTGCTCCTCAAATACTAAGCGTAGGATTTATTATTATTATTTTTTTGGCAGTCGCGAGAAACCGTATAGATGTGATAAATATGTCTAAATGCAGTCGAACGATTACGCTGGGGGCAGTGCTGGCAGGAATAGTATTAATGGTGCTGGCGTTGTGGACGGATACCATATACGGTTCACAAACGATTGATATTATACAAGGGCGGTATTTTATGCCGTTTGTAATTCCATTTTTACTTGTGATAAACTCTAAATGTTGTTTTATATGGAAAGAAAGTAAGAGGAAATTGATAACAGCGTATTTCTTTTTGCAGATTGGTGTTGTGGTAAGTGTTTTAAATCAAATTACGTTGTGATTAGGAGCGTAAAATGGATAAAGTGTCACTGCTTATGATGACGTATAATTGTAAGAACCATTTACAAAAGACATTGACAAGCGTGGAACAACAGGACTATCCTAATATTGAAATTGTCATTAAGGATGCTGGCTCAACAGATGGAACCATAGATATAATCAAGTTATATCGAGAAAAGTATCATATGAATATTAACTATGTTTCTGAGCCGGATGATGGACTGTATAACGCACTCAATAAGGCTGTTCATATGGCAACAGGGGAGTATCTGCTTGTGTGCAATGATGAATTTGTGGATGATTCAGCGATTAGCAAACTTGTTAATGCCACCCAAAAAAGCGGATTAGATGGAGCACATGCAGATTTGATTTATGCTGATGACGATAAAGTAAAGCGTTATTGGCATATGGGAAAAGGAACAATCTATACCGGTTGGCTGCCAGGTCATCCAACAATGCTTATAAAAAAGAAAGTATATGAAGAATTAGGTGACTATGATACCTCGTATCATATTGCAGCCGACTATGAGTATATGATCCGGATGTTTGTCAATGGTGTCCGATTAGAGTATGTGCCGGAGGTGCTTGTACGTATGTTTTATGGAGGGACAAGTACAGGTGGGCTGCAGGATTATGTACTATCCTTTAAAGAAGGATGCCGTGCATTGAAGGCAAATGGAGTGCATGGAGGCATTTGGATTAGTGGATTGAGAACAATGAGAGTTATTCTACAATTTCTTAATTGCGGTAAGGCGGAAATAGAATGGAAGAAAAAAAGCTAAAAAAACTTGCTATTATACCGGCATATAATGAAAAGGAAAGCATTCTTGCTACAATAAAAGATATAGAGGAGAATGCTCCCGATTACGATTACATAGTAGTAAATGATTCTTCCTGGGATGGAATGCTAAAGTTGTGCCAAAAAAATGGCATTAAAGTATTATCCCTTCCAATCAACTTGGGAATTGGAGGAGCGGTGCAGACTGGATATGTATATGCACGAGAAAAGGGCTATGATATAGCCATTCAGTTTGATGGGGACGGTCAGCATGATGCAAAGTATATACATAAGATGGAAGCTGCTCTTATAGAACAGGGGGCAGACATGGTTATCGGTTCTCGGTTTATTGAGAAAGAAGGCTTTCAATCTTCAGCTATCCGGCAGTTTGGCATTCGCTATTTTGGCTGGATGTCTAAAATCTTTTTTGGACAGAAAATCACAGATCCAACGTCCGGAATGAGAATATGCAACCGTAAGGTAATCCGTTTATTTGAGAAAAGTTATCCAAGGGATTTTCCAGAACCGGAAACAGTGTGCCGTCTGCTTAGAAAAAAGTGTAAGGTAGTGGAAATACCTGTTCAAATGAGAAGCCGGCAAGGCGGTGTTTCTTCTATTTCTCCTAAAGTTGCTGTGTATTATATGATAAAAGTTACACTTGCAATACTAATTGAAAGGTTGAGGTGATAGCAGTGATTACAATGCAGGCACGAATTTTAATTATTATAGCATTGCTTTTTTTGTTAGTGCTTATTGTCTACATGGTGAGACAGAGAAGCCTTGAACTGAAGTATGTATTGGTATGGTTAGCCGGTGATCTGGCAATGCTTATTATGATAGCCTTTCCAAATCTATTGGACAAGTTAGCAGAATTGCTGGGAATTTATTCTGTCACGAACATGGTATTTTTTCTCGGATTTGTATTTTCTCTTGTTGTGTGCTTCTCACTTACGGTGGCGTTGTCGCGGCTGTCCGGAGCTGTTCGGCGGATGGCGCAGATGATATCTATGATGCCGGATGATATTAAAGAAAAGATAGAAAAGGAATTGGAGAATTAGATGAGACAGGGTGAGTCGATTTCTAAAGTATGTGGTATATATGATTTATATCCGCTGACGGAAGATGGGATTGATGGAGGATTACGAAAGAAAGGCATATATAAAAAGAATTATGCAGATGCTCCGTTAATTACATATATTACCGTAGTATATAACCGGGCGAATAAGCTGAAACGGTGTGTAGAGAGTATACTGAACCAGAAATATCCAAATATTGAATACATAATCATTGATGGAAAATCAAATGATGGGACTGTTGATATAATTCAGCAATTCGAGGATAGGATTGACTATTTTATTTCGGAGCCCGATTTGGGAATTTATGATGCAATGAATAAGGGTATTAGTCTTGCTCATGGTCAGTTTATTTGCTTTATGAATTCTGATGATTGCTGCACCGGGGAGAATGCTGAATTTATAAAGAACGTATATTTAGAAACTCAGGCAGATATAATTTGTGGACAGAGAAAATTGACACAGGCTGGCAAGACTTTAAAGGAGATAAAATATCCAAGGTATGCCATAAAAAGAAGTGTATTTCGATATATTCAGATGTTTCACCAAGCCACATATGCAGCGAAGGAAGTTTTTGAAAAGGTTGGAGTATTCAGAACAGAGTTTTCATTACTTGCGGATTGGATTTGGGAATCAAAGGCAATAGACGAGGAATTTAAAGTATTATTTGTAGATGAAGTCTTGGCAGAGTTTGATTATGATGGAGTATCGCGGGTAGGAATCTACCAAAGAGACAAAGAATGGGTAAAATGGGCGAGAGAAACATTTCCGGATGTAGCAATAAGGGACATAGAATTTTTTATTTATACGTTGGATCGAGGGCGGCATTTGCTCTATAGTCTAAAAACAGAAAATAAAGTCGCATTCAGATATCAAGATAATAATGCTTTTCTAAAAACATATTATGAAACGATTTTGTGCAGCCTTGTTGAACTGGGAACAGATATTTCAAATATGAATGGCGATGGAAAGTATGATGATATAATAAGTGCCGCTCAGAAAAAATTTGGCGTTATTGGGAATGAAAGTATAGATATTTTGCAGATAACCGAAAACTTAAAAAAGGAAGTTGAAGAGTCGATGCAATTGGATAAACTTAATTACCTGGAAAAGCTTGAAGAACTGGTTAAAGTTAAGGATATGTTTAATTGGGTGTATCTCAGAACGTATAGAAGCAAAGAAAAAAGTGTAAGCGGTTTTCGAGGGGACTGGGTATTAAGAGTGGGAATATATTCGCTAAGCAAAATGTGTTCAAGGAATGTAATGCTATCAAGAATGTATTATCCATTTATGAGATTTGTTTGGTCACATGTTTTTGCCAGCAAATTTGTTGAAAATTGATAATTATGAAATGTGTGGTAGACTTGTATGAGAAAAGATGAGAAAAGCAGTGTAATCATATTAAATAAATCAGATGCTATTACTTTTCGGACTTTACTTGAAATATGTATAAGGAAGAACAAAATCAGAGTAGTCGGAGTGATTGATCCAACAAATAATATATTGGTAAAAGAAGTGTGCGAGAAATGGCAAATATGTTATTGGTATAGCAGGGAAAAACAGGGCAGCGAAATCAATCGGGTTATATCGAAACAAAGATTTAATATAGAAGGAATACTTTTTTATGGGTATATGAAGCGGTATGCTGATTGGACAGATATGTTTAAAAAGCCGAAGGCTGATTCAAAAAAGAAACTACGTGAAAAAGGAAAGGCTATTGTCGATGAATTACTATAAGAAAACCGGAAATGATAAAATCTCTACGTCACGTATGACCACGAATAGAAAGCCGGAGTTCCCGTTAGGAAATGTATGTGGGAGATATTTTCGCTATCCGTTGCAGAAAGGTGATTCAGAAGGCGGTTTACGTATTCATGGAGTTTATAAGGAATCAAGCCCGGACTATCCGCTAATTACATATATTACAGTTGTGTTCAACAGAAGGAAAGCATTGGAGCGTTGCATGAAAAGTGTATGGGAGCAGACCTATCCAAATGTAGAATACATTATAATTGATGGCGCTTCAAATGATGGAACGCTGGAGCTTATCCAGAAAAATGAAGATAAAATTGATTACTACATATCCCAAAAGGATCACGGAATATACGATGCGATGAATAAGGGGATTGCGTTGGCATCAGGTGACTATATTTGCTTTATGAACTCAGATGATGTCTGCACTCCAAATGCTGCTCATGATGTGGCAAAGCAGATCCGCAAAACGCATGCGGATATCCTTTGCGGGACACGCGAATTATGGCAGGATGGGAAAAAACAATTTGAGAAAACGTATGACAGATTTCCAATTCATTATTGTGTATTTCGGTATCTGCAGATGTACCATCAGGCAACATACGCATCAAGGAAAGCATTTGACATTACAGGAGAGTTTGATAAACAATATAAACTTTTAGCGGACTGGGTATGGGAATCGCAGTGCATTGATAATGATTTAGAGATCTGCTTTTTTGATGATGTGCTTACCCGGTTCAATTATGATGGTGCCTCTTATTTGGGAATGGAGGTTAGGGATGATGATTGGATCAGATGGATTCAAAATACTTTCCCAGAAGTGACCAGAGAGGACGCTGAGTGCCTACTCTTTACATTTGATATGTATAGGGAGGATTTCTTTGTATTATCTACAGTAATGCCTATTATTAAAAAGTACAGTTCTAATGCGAAATTTCTGAAGGCAATCTATGAAACAAGCCTGATGTGCATTGTTTATTCATGGGAAAATGCGATTGAAGAACTAAATGAAATCACTTTAAGAAAGAGTGATGCTGGTCTGGTAAAACAATATGCAAAATTTGGATATACCATTGAAAAGGTATATTATCTGTTAAAAAGCAGTATTAAGGAAAAGCGCGAAGTGACGTTGGAAGAAATAGAGAATATTGCGGCAATAAGAGAAGAAGAAATGCTTATTTATAAAGAGATAGTCTGCCGACGGCATTTGGGGAAAAAATATAAAAGCGCATGGGCGAGAGTTACAATTCTGCCAAGATATTCGCTTGAATGGAACTGTAGCAGAAAAATAAGAAGTAGTACAGAATTGTTTCGGTTTAAGAGAGGCTATATGATAAAGAAGGCTAGGAAGGAATAATATGATTGAAATTTTAAAAAATCATCATTTCTTACTTCAACAAATGGTAAAGAAAGAAATGAAGCAGAAGTATAGCGGAGCTGTATTGGGTTTTTTCTGGATGGTTGCAGTTCCGGTTCTGATGTTATTGATATATACGTTTGTATTTAGCGAAGTATTTGGAGTTAAATGGGATGAAAATACAAATAATAAGTATGAGTTTGCGTTAATGCTTTTTGTAGGATTGGCAGTATTCAATGCTCTTTCAGATGTGATGGGGAGGGCAACTTTTTTGATATCATCTAATGTGTCGTATGTGAAAAAAGTGGTTTTTCCATTGGAAATTCTTTCCCTATCAAGTACGATTACTGCATTAATTAATAGTATTGTTTGTATAGTACTTGCCTTTATTGCCAATATCTTTGTGGGACATGGGGTATCATGGACACTATATCAGGCTGTTGTTTTATTTATCCCTCTATTCTTACTTTGTGATGGAGTTTCATTGCTTATTTCAGCTATTTCTGTATATGTCAAAGATATGGGAAATATTGTTAGTGTGCTGACAATTATTTTTATGTATATGAGTCCGGTATTTTATTCTATGGGATCAATTTCAGAAAAGTATCGAGTTGTATGTAGGGTCAGTCCATTAACATATATTATCGAAAACTTTAGAAACACCGTTTTATATGGAAGGAATATTAACCTTTCATATTTCTTGATTTCGATGATATGGTCAATTATTATTTATATGCTAGGGAAAGGAATATTTGCAAAGCTGAAAATAGGTTTTGCTGATGTGGTATAGTTTTATGGAAGAAAATAACGCTGCAATCGTAGTATCACATTTGCAGAAAAAATATAAGCTCTTTAAAAATCCAAAGCAGCGAATGTTATATCAGCTTACGGGACTTGGCGCTGAGGCAGAACATACTGCGTTGGAGGATATTTCGTTTTGTGTCGAGAAGGGTGAGTCATTTGCTGTTATCGGAAAGAATGGAAGTGGAAAGAGTACATTACTACAGATATTAGCCGGTATACTAAAGAAAACAGATGGTGAAATGACCATAAATGGTAAAATTGCAGCTTTACTTGAACTGGGAAGTGGGTTTGATCCGGAATCCAGTGGATATGATAACATCTATATGAATGCAGCTATTCTTGGTGTTGATAAAGATGAGATTGATAAAAGGGTAAATGATATCATATCATTTGCAGATATAGGAGACTATATATATCAGCCGGTAAAAACATATTCAAGTGGAATGTTCATTCGATTAGGATTTGCAGTCGCAATCAACGTGGATGCAGATATTCTTTTGGTGGATGAAGCGCTTGCCGTTGGCGATATTTTCTTTCGACAGAAATGCTATGCAAGACTGAACGAATTAAAAGAAAAAGGGGTAACCATTGTTTTGGTAACTCATAATATGAGCGAGGTTGAACAATTCTGCGATAGGGCAATATACCTAAGGGATGGAAACATTGTTGCGGAAGGGGACAGCTCATATGTTGTCCAACAGTATTATCTGGATAATCAAGAAAGCAGCCAGATAAATAGTATTGAAAATAAAGTTCAAAATGAGAAAAACGTCAGCAAAGAGAACTTTGAAATCGAGGGATGGAAAATTCAGCAAGATATTTTCTACGATATTGAAATTCAAAATGAAATTACAGATGGAAGTGCGGATTATGCAAGAATAGGCTTATTCGATGAATTTGGTAATGCAAAGCGCAATTTTGAACAGGGAGAAGAGGCCTACTTCTATGTAGAGATAAAAATGAATAAGACGATTGGCGTTCCTGTGCATGCAGTGATAATACAAGATCAAAGAGGAAACATTGTGCATGGCAAAGATACAATACAGGGTGATAATCGGTTGCCAATGGTTATTGAAAAAAATAATATTCTGAGAATATTGCATAAAGTAAAGTTGGATATTGCAGAAGGTGAATATTCCTTTTCCGTTGGACTGTCATCCGTTAGTGATGCCGTATACCAAAACCGAGGCAAATATATACAGGAGGAACTACACGGCATGTTGAATCGGCATTGCTCGATGACAAAAGTTGGATCATTTAGTGTGCATCAGCTGGAAGTAGGAAAACCAACTCGTATGCTTTTCCATGGTATGTGTGATATTCCAACGGATATATGGGTTGAGGTTGAGAACTATAAATAAAGGAGAAAAAAATGTATTTGTCAAAAATGGATAAGTGGCTGGAGCGTAATCAAAAAATTATATGGATTCTGTTTATTGCTGTAGAATATTTATTGTTTAAATCATTTGCAGAACGGGAAGTTGTAAACTATGCGCCTTTGGCGTATGACCAAAGTGTATATTTAAAAAATGCATATGATATTTTTGGATATATCAAAGATGGACAAGTTTCAACAGCATTGGCTTATATGAATGAGGCGATAACCAGCAGCGCAATGTCGTTGGTTTCATTTATTCCACTTATTTTTGGAGGATATTCCAGACTTAGCCTATTAACAATAAACTTCCTTTTTTGGATAGCAATGCAGTTATGTGGTTATAAAGCTATTGCAAAAATTGGCGGACAGGAAATTACAGGTTGGGGATTTGTTGGGTTAACCCTTTTGATGAAAACACCGTATTCTATATATGGGGGAATGTACGATTTCAGGTGGGATTTTGCAGCGTTTTGCATGTATACGATTTGGTTTACTTTGCTGCTTCTATGGATTCATTATGACCATGGAAAGTATATGTATATGTCTGCGATTGCTTCTGGAATCCTTGTATTTGTTCGATTCTATTATGCATTGTTCGTTGCCATAACAGTTTTGCTATTATATGTTTGTAAATTAGTAGGGAAGAAAGTGTCGTTGGGTGAGGCAATAAAAAAAGTCCTAATATATGGCGGAATATGTATTCTTAGCGGGGGCTGGAGTCTGATACTGTTTGCAAAAAATCTTATTGCTTATCAGAGCTTGTCAAATGAGTCTGGAAATACAAGTTTATGGAATATAGAAGGCACTATAAAAGATTTCGCGTGCGCATATTTTGGCAATTTATATATGGAACATATAGGGAAGACGTTATTTATGGTTATCTTTTTTGGGATAATTGTATTAATAGCTGCACTTCCTACATATAAAAAGAGAGGACTAAAACTCATAAAATCGGAGTATGTATGCCTTGTAGTTGGCGTATTACTAGCATCTGCGGTATTGATAATTAATGGTTCGCAAAATCAAGCAGTTATTTCCATTAATTTGGGGGCGTACTTATTACTTATTTTTTATTTTACCGTAATGCTATTCAATCCGTTAACAAATCGAGAAAGAGTAAACAAAGTATACTCATTTGTAATTGTATGTTTATTTATCATGGGAGCAAGCAATTATGTTATAAATAGTGTGCAAGAATATGGTTATAGTAGAGAGGAAGATATTGCGGTTAATAGGATTAATGAAGCAATTGCTTCTTATTTGAATGATAATGGAATTAGCGAAGCTAAAATTTTAACAGATACTTTCTCTGATGTAATCAATAAAGAAGTTGTATGCGTTTATATGCAAGAAAAGCATCAAAAAAAAGTAGACGGTGGTATTCAAATGCTTGATCAAGATGATCATACGATTTCATATCTTTCAGATATGGAGATTTATGAAAAGTTGGAGGCATGCAATATTCTTATAATCAGCAAAACAGGATATACAAAAGAGTCTATTTATCCAATCAATGCGGCGGTGAGTGAACACCGAGAGCAAATTATACAATATGCAAACGATAATATGACATCCATATTGACAACAAGCTATAATGGCGGAGAGGTCTTTGTATTTGTAAAATCGGCACCTCCTAAAATTTCAGGATATCAGGATGGATGGTTAGGAAAAGAAAATAATTTTTTGAAATTTACAAAAGAAAACGAGCGTCAAAAGAAAATAATTCTTCGGGGAACTTGTGGCTATACAAAGTATGATACTTTAAAATTGTATATAGAAGATTTTGAGCAGTATGCAGATGTATGGATTGATGAAAATAGTGGAACCTATGAGTGCGAGATAGACATTTCAGAATTGGAATTAGGAGAGTATTTTGTTACGTTTTCATTTACAGAGAGTTTTGTTCCGTATGAGATAAATGGATCTTCGGATATGAGAAATTTGGTTATAATGGAACCAAATTCGATCGAAATATATGCAAGTTCAGTCTATCCAACACTTGTGGGATATGAGGACGGCTGGCTGGGAATTGATGGAAATACACTTTCTTTTACGAAGACCAAAGAGACACAGCAGGAAGTTACTTTAAGCGGAAACTGTGCGTACACGGGATTTGATAATCTACAAATGAAGATTGAAGAATTAAATGAAGTAGTAAATGTTAATATAGATGAGACATATTGGACATATTCGGTAGTTATAGATATTTCTGATCTTCCAGTAGGTGAATACGAATGGAATATTTCATTTAATCAGGCATTCATTCCAAGCGAGGAAAATGAGTCAAGCACAGATACTCGCCAACTTGTTATACAAATACCTACAGAGGCAATAATAAGATAGATAAAAATATGTTATATAATTAATATCAAGGAAAATATTGAACACTTAAGGAGAAAAGATGATTAATTTTAACGTGCCGCCATATTGTGGCAAAGAAAAGGATTATGTTGGACAGGCAATTGATAATCATAAGATTTGCGGAGATGGAGAGTTTACAAAAAGATGTTCTAAATGGATTGAGGAACGAACAGGGACGGAAAAAGCGCTATTAACAACTTCCTGTACTCATGCTACGGAAATGGCTGCTCTGTTAAGTGATATTCAGCCAGGCGATGAAGTGATTATGCCTTCCTATACATTTGTGTCAACGGCGGATGCTTTTGTGCTTCGTGGGGCAAAGGCAGTGTTTGTTGATATCCGCCCAGATACAATGAATATTGATGAAACAAAAATCGAGGCAGCTATTACAAAGAAAACTAAGGCAATTGTTCCGGTACATTATGCAGGGGTTGCCTGTGAGATGGATACGATTATGGATATCGCCCGCAGATACAATCTGTTGGTTATTGAAGATGCGGCACAAGGTGTGATGAGTACATATAAAGGAAAAGCACTAGGTACAATAGGCGATTACGGATGCTATAGTTTTCATGAGACTAAAAACTATTCCATGGGTGAAGGCGGCGCGTTATTGATTAAAAATGCTGATATGATCGAGAGCGCAGAAATACTTCGCGAAAAGGGAACAAATAGAAGTAAATTTTTCAGAGGTCAGATTGACAAATATACATGGGTAAACTATGGTTCCTCCTATTTGCCAAGCGAGTTAAACGCAGCATATTTGTGGGCAGAACTTGAGATGGCAGATGCGATAAACGAAAACAGACTTAATTCTTGGAATCATTATTATGAAGGGTTAAAAGAATTAGCTGATAGCGGTCGGATTGAACTGCCGGTTGTTCCGGAGGGATGTGTTCATAATGCGCACATGTTTTATATTAAAGCAAAAGATCTTGAAGAGAGAACAAAACTGATTGCTTATATGAAAGAAAATGGAATCGGTTGTGTATTCCACTATATTCCACTTCATTCAGCTCCGGCAGGAAGAAAGTTTGGACGTTTTAGTGGTGAGGACAAATATACCACAAAGGAGAGTGAGCGTTTAATGCGTCTGCCAATGTATTATGGATTGAAACCAGAGGATCTTGATATGGTAGTTGATACCATCAAAGCATTTTACAAGTGATTAAAAAGGAATGAAAATGAAAGAAAAAAAGCAAAGATTTTGCGTAATGCTTTTCCTTAATTTACTATTGATGCTATATTCTTTGACTGGAATATTTAGTAAATTAGCTGCGCAAACAGTTTTTTTTAGTGGTAAGTTTATTATTTATTATGGACTCTTTTTGGGAGTACTTGTTTTATATGCCTTGGGATGGCAACAAATTATTAAACGAATGCCGCTTTCTTTAGCATATGCCAATAAAGCGGTAACTATTATCTGGGGGATGATATGGGGAAAGACTTTTTTTAATGAGAAGATAACTTTAAATAATATGGTCGGGGCTATTGTTGTTATTATTGGTGTAATAATATATACCCAATCTGATGATGGAGGAGAAAGAAATGTTAAGTAGAAAAATAGTCTATATGTTTATTTTTTTGTTGGGAACATTTCTTTCTTCTATTTCACAGGTTCTATTGAAGAAAGCCGCAATGAGACCCCATAAGAATATTATTGAAGAGTACACTGACATAAGAGTGATCATCGGGTATTGCATTTTCGTAGGGTGTACTTTTTTAACAATGATTGCTTATAGAGAAATTCCTATGAGTATTGGTCCTATCTTGGAATCTTCTGGCTATATTTTTGTTACTTTTATGGGGTATTTTATCTTTAAGGAAAGAATAACAAAAAAGAAGTTGATAGCTCTTACAATAATCCTGGTAGGGATATTTATTTATGTGAACTAAAGAGGAGAGAATGTTATGGAAATGTCAGTAATAATACCCTGTTATAATTCTATGCCAATATTGCATACATTAATTGAATGTACAATTGAAGAATTAGAAAAAATGAAAATTAAATCGTATGAGTTTATACTTGTCAATGACGGATCTCCGAATCCGGATACTATTGTTTTCCTAAAAAGTCTTGTTGAGGAATTCCAATCTGTAAAACTTGTTGATTTGGCTAAGAATACGGGGCAATCAAACGCACAATTAGCAGCGCTTAATTTTGCGTCAGGGGATTACGTGATAAACATGGATGATGATATGCAAACACATCCTAAAAATATTCCGATTTTATATGCAAAGATAAATGAGGGATATGATTTGGTATTAGGAAAGTATAAGAAAAAGAAGCACTCTTTTTATAGACGATTGTTGACTAATATGGACGATAAATTTGAGCGTGTTTTTTTGAAAAAACCAGCAGAGATAAGTTTCACTAGTTTCTGGATTACAAGAAAATATATAGTGGATGAGATAAAAAAGTACAAGAATCCATATTCATTTATGGAAGGACTCTTTCTTAGAACCGCAGGGAAAATAGCAAATGCGGAGATTGAACATTTTGACAGAAGTGAGGGACAATCCGGATATAATTTGTTTAAGTTATTTAAATTATGGTCAAACTTTACAGGATTTACGATATTACCATTAAGAATAGCGGATGGATTGGGCATTATTACTGGTATATTAGGTGTAATATACGCAATCAAAACTATTGTCAGCAAAATAATTGATCCTACCATGCTAGTCGGCTATGCTTCAATTATTTCACTGATGCTTATCTTCTTTGGAATTACATTGTTTTGTATAGGAATGTTGGGGGAATATGTGGGGCGAGTTTTTATGTCTTTAAGCAATACTCCGCAATATGTGGTTAGGCAAACCTATAATTTCGAGAAAAAGAATGAAATGGAGGAGGAAGATTAAAGTTATTATGAAGGAACGATTGCTGATATTAGGGTCATTAGGAGAATTTGTTGCACTTGTTAAATTGGCAAAATCAAGAGGTTATTATACAGTTGTTTGTGACGGATATAAGGACGGTCCGGCAAAGCAATTTGCGGATAAAGCATATAATATTGATGTCAGACTAGTTGATGAAATTGTAGAGGTTTGTAAAAAAGAAAATATAAATGGAATTATGGGTTCCTTTTCGGATCTGTTATTTGAGCAAATATCCAAAATCGCTGATAAAGCAAACCTGAAATGGTATGTTAAGCCAGAAATGCTTAAGTATTATAGAGAGAAGAACGAAGCTAAAAAGCTTTTGACGGAAATCGGGGTAAGGGTTCCTAAGAATTGTATTTTGACTTCAAATTTTAAAGAACAAGATTTGGAAGGATTTTCTTTCCCTCTGGTAATTAAGCCAATTAATGGGTATGGTTCAAAAGGAATATTTGTTGTTAATTCTATTGATGAAATTAGAAAAAGATATGATGATGTTATATGCCGTGCTTCAATGGACGAGGCAATTCAAGTAGAAGAGTATAGCCATGGCAAAGAATATAATATGATGACATGGCTGATAGATGGAAAAGTTCATGTTATTAGTATTGCAAATAGAGAAAAGAATCCACAAGTTGGGGAGAAAATTCCGTTGCTAAACAGGATTGCGTATCCGGCAAAGGAAATCCGAGATATTATAGACGAAGCCACAGAAGTATTACAGAAATTTGCTGAAAAGACAGGACAAAGAGAAGGCGCGTTATCAATGCAGTTCTTTTACAACGAACATGGGGTGGAAGTGTGCGAAATCGCTGGCAGATTGTTTGGCTATGAGCATGAGATGGTAACAATTTGTAGTGGTTTTAATATTGAGGAGATGCTTTTAAATTATGTGTATGATCAAAATGCATTAGCTGATATGCTGGTAAAACACTCTCCTTTTTTTGAAAAAAACTGTGCGGGATTATATTTTGTTGGCATGCAAGACAAAGAAATTAAAAATCAAGATTCTATTTTCAAATTGGCAAAGAATCCTCATGTTAAGGAGTATGTAGCCTTTTATCAAGAGGGGGAGAAGATTGATAATTACGGTCCCAATCCTTATCTCGCCAGATATTATATTACAGGTAATACTAGAGAGGAAGTTGATGCGGTAACGCAGCAATTTTTTGAACAATTTCATGTTGAGGGGGCAAATGGTGAAGAGATTGCTTATAAATTTATAATGGAAAAGTAAGAGGAAAAAATGGAAAGAAGACACGGAATTGATTTATTAAAAGTGGTAGCGACTATCTTAATTGTATTTCATCATTATCAACAAACAACAGGTGCTGTATTCTCGAAAATTAATTTTTGTGAGGGTAATTTTTATTTCGGATGGGTTGTTGAACTGTTTTTTGTGATTTCGGGATATTTAATTTATTTACAAAAGGATAGATTAGATGATACCTTATATAAATTTATGAAAAAGAGATTTATAAGATTGTTTCCGGTCGTTTGCGCAGGAGCAATAGCATATGAATTATTTCTCTATATATATGTTTGTGTTATGGGAAAAAGCTGGTCCGGAATACAACCAACTCTTTGGGGAATTATTATTGATAGTTGTATGATACAGCAAGGATGGGGATTTAATAATCCATGGGTAAATAATCCAACGTGGTACATTAGTGTGCTTTTGCTTTGTTATTTATTCTTTTATATATTGTTTAAGGTTGCAAAGAAGCTAAAAATTGATGAAATGTATTTATATGCAACGATGATTTTTATTGGATTATCGATCAATAAGTATGCAATTCAGCTGCCTTTTTTCAATACGGATGTATGTAGAGGTTATTATTCATTTTTCTGGGGAGTGATTTTAGCGAGAATAATGCCGAGGATACAAGAGATCTATACAAATAATTTTAAAAAATGCACTTCCGTTCTAATTGTTGTTTTGATAGGGATCCCTATTTTGATACACTATAATAGTATATGGGTTCAAAATGATATTCAATACTTAATGACATACATATATTATACGGGGCTGCTTATTTTAGCAGAAACAAAATATGTAACAAAGTTATTAAAAAATCGGGTATTTGAGATATGTGGAAGGATGTCATTTGATGTATATATATGGCATAATCCCCTATTCATTCTTCTATATATTTGCATTGATTTGAATCTATTATCTTTAGACAAAATTTATACAGTTTCTGCTATGTGTATATATACGCTTGTATGTTGGGTAATAGGAATTTTGTCATATTATTGTATTGAACAACCTTTTGCAAGAGTGTGTAAATCGTTTGCTCTACGTAATAATTGAGGACATCGAAATTAAGATGTTAAAAAGGGGAAGTATCTGCACTTGAACTGCAATTTCGTTATGTTGTTTGTGCATAATTCACTTCCTAATGATGGAGAAAATTGAAGCTAATATTATTTAAAATAGGGTAAAGAATACACAGAAAAAATAAAATCTCTTGGTATTTTCAAGACACCTAATGAGTGCTAGAAAAATTTTTCACAGAATTCAAATTTGATTGAATTTAGAATTCGTCTTACGGTTAATGGGAATAATATTAACGGAAAATCAACTTGAAGCGTATCTGATTCTGAACCGTGATGAAATATTACAAACGAAGATGATACATAAAGATGAATTTGATAATTGGGGATATTGTACAGTGGACTAGGGATAAGCGAAGCACAGTATTAAGAAGAAAGGGAAAGCGTGATAATTGAGCAGCTAATTATTACGCAGACTTTTGATTATGAGGATATATTTAAGACCGATAACGCCGGAGGATGGAGAATTAATTGTAAAATGGAGAAATTCACCCAATGTTAGAAGACACTGTTTCTCTAGAGAAACAGTAACGGAAGAGTCTAACCGTATTTTCTTTGAAGAAAATGTGGTGACCGGAAAATATCAGCAGTATATTGTAGAACGTATTGATGAGCAATATGGGGTAGCATCTTATCCGATAGCAACGGTATATTTAAAAGACATCGACAACTATAACAAAAGATGTGAATTGTGTATATTTACAAGTGATGATGGCGAATGGAATGAAGAAAGCCAAAGCATTGCTATTCGAATGTTGGTAGAGAAAGCGTTTGATGAATTGGGGATGCATAAAGTATATTCTTACGTTTTTTATAGATTCTTTGATGAAGCACAGCTTTTGAAAAATGCAGGTTTTGAAGTGGAGACGATACTAAGAAAAGAGGCTATAGATGAAAATGGAGTATATGAGGATGTACTTCGATTTTGTGTTATAAAGGAGTAGGAGAGGATGAAGTACGCACTACTACTCTTGCAAAATGAAATAGAAATGTTATATAAGAATTGGCTATAGTCTTAACGATAATTACAATGATATTTCGATGGATGTTGGGCAAAGAGCCAATGAGTTATAACAACATTTTACAGCTTTCGCATAAGAGAAAGCTGTAATTTTAAAGACAAAACAACTACAAAAGTAAAATTACGGTAAGCAAAGAATACAAATGATTTTAAGGATAATGTTGAGCGGCTTGTTCGCGAAGTAAGAATGGAACGTTATGGTATTAAACCAGAGATATGTCCTGACAATCTAAGAGATACTATTATCTGAATCACGACAAGGAAGAAGTGATAATCAAGAAGGAGATTCTATTGTGCACAGATTACATAACACATATGCTAATAAAACAGTATAGGATAATTTCTCAGTAGGAAGTAACGGAGCCGGCGGATAAAGAGAGGGAATGGAGAACGCATGATTATAAATGAAGGATATTGGAATTATTATATGGCTTTTCAGGTACGAAGCCATGCAGATATATTAAAATGTATGCAAGAAGGAAGGTATAGTGAGTTTGTGATCGCCTCATATATGGCTGGCGATATAGTTTTTAATGCGCATTATGAGGAACCGGAAAATAAACAGTTAAAGTCATTTATAGATGAAATGATTCCCGTTTTGGAAGGAACTGGGGAGGCTGTTGCAGCTGTTCATGGAGAAGAGATTAAGAAGAGAACCACGATATCTCTTATGAGCCCGATTAAAATGAAAAGTGTAAATGGATCTGAATTGCTTTGCCCAATATTTATGTTTTTATTGAATACGGGGTTAGGCATTTTAAAGCTTAGAGTTCCATTAGTAGATTTTTCGGCAGAATGTTTTCAGTCTATGCCCTTACAAAAGTGGTATAAAGAAGTGTCGCTTGTTCGAGAACCGGAAAATCTGTCAGTAAAAGTGCATATAGATGAACACAATAATACGGTAGAGGATATCGTAGCCTTAATGAGACATATCATCCAAAATACTTTCGAAGGACACCTGATCTCCGCAGATAGAAATTTATGCTATGAAAGTCTTGTATTATCCAAAACTTCGAAACCCAATATTTTGAATAAGAGTTTTACTCCGGATGAACTAAGAGAAATCTACCATATTTGTTATCCGGAAAATTTTTTAGAATTTCCGAATGCCACTAAGGTAAGAGAATTTTGGGAGAATGACCATAAAGATATAGGGGGTATTGATTTTGTCGCAGGAATTCCGGCAAGATTACTGATTTTTGCGGATGTTGATAATTTGATTAGGGTGCATAATAGAACCGATTGTAATAACTCCTTGGAGTATTTAGAGAACTCAATGCAATTTTCGTATGATTGGCCGATTTGCGTGGCGCTTTGGAAGAAAATTAACGAGATGAATTTATTCAATGCCTCTGATGAAAATTATCATAAGGTTAATTTCAATAATGCTGTTTATAATCTGAAGGAAAATGAATTAGATGCAATGCTGGATTTATGTCCCTATAATTCCAAATTGGTGTTTGGCATAGTTTTTGAAAGTATGGATTTATCATTGAATCCATTTAGTAACAGGGTGGACAGATTGCTGAAGCTAGAGCAATATGCAAAAGAGCGGCTTGAGGAAAAAAGAAACCTGATTTTTGAAACAATAGCTTTTGTAATCACGGCAATATTTGGCTTGCCGGCAATCCGGGAGACTTTGTATATTCTGAGAAATACATTTTGGAATCCGGGAATAGACTTGATCAGCTGGATGTCAGTTGACGGCGCATCGGTATTTATTTGGATGATGATTATTATATCTTTTATATACAGATTATTAAAGAGCACTATTCAATATAAGGCATATAAATTGTAGGGGAATTCCAGGCTGGACATAAATAAAATCTGACAGAAATCTACAAAATTAGATATTTTAGGGTGACAGGGGAGGAAAAGTGTGCTACAATGTGACTACAAACAACGCGAATGTAGGGCGCAATATGAATTAAAAATGTGTAATAGGGAGTTTTGGAAGGAATTTTATCAGCTGAATATTCTTGTGCGGCAGAGCCGCCCGTCCGGGGTGGCGTGAGCCATCTGTCCGGACGGAATGAGCCACTTTAATAATCATATTACTCTCGTAGTGATTTATCTAAGCCATACACCTCTCGCATCGATCTGTCATGTTCAGGATCAATGCTTGTGATGTTGATCTGATAGCTGTCATGGGCAATGCGGTCAATGATTGCATCAGCCAGAGGACTTGCTTCTCCTCCAAGCTGATCATACCATTCCTCGAATACATACTGAGAACAGAAGATGGTTGATGATTTCTTACGTCTCGTATTCGATATCTACCAGCATGCCAAAGCGGTCTTCAAAAGGAACTTCCTTGAATTTCGGATCGTCAAGCTGGTTGCGGAATGCATCTGCCATTGTGGTAAGACGCATTTCAATAAGTTTATCTATTGTACTCTGATTTGTCATATATGATTACCTCCGATAGTAGTCGGTACCTCTAGTAATGCCGTGTGCTTTATGTGTGGTCTTGGATACAGATGATTCTGGTTCCGTTTTTATAGAACCAGTTACAAGGATGTTTTTGATACTCTTGTAGCTGGGCGAAGTTGTATAGGATAATGCCTTTTTACAGGCAGCTTCGAGCGAAGCCTCTGAATATTTATCAGTAAGCTTCAGAAGTCCCATACAACTTCTATAAGTCTGTTGTTCCACACGCTTGGAGGTCAGTATTGCATTGACCACAGTGTACGTGTTTAT
>JBNMJQ010000002.1:0-148003 GCA_050873865.1 Agathobacter sp.
AGCTTTATTAAATGCACCATTTTTTATACCAAAAGATGCAGACTTGTTCAAAAATAGAAAAATTCATACAAAGAAACGCCAAAACCGACATTTGCCGGAGTTGGCGTTTCTTAATTAGGGACTTATTTTACAGCCCCTTTTATGTCGGTTAATAAAGGGGACGCGTTGGGGAGCGTGGAGCAGGAGTTTGGAAGATGACATCGGAGCAGGCTTTTAAAATATTGGGAATAAAAGATCGTAACATTGATGAGGCTTCATTAAAGAAAGCCTTTCATTCTGCTGCGCGGAAAACGCATCCGGACAGCAATCCAAAGGATGCACAGGCAAAGGCAAAATTCCATCAGATCAATGAGGCGTATGAGGTACTGCGCGCGTATTTAAAATATGAAAAACAGCAAAAGAAGGCAGCAGACAGCCAGAATAAAGGCGGGGGATCACAAACTGCCGGCAATGCGCAAGGGAAGGACGTCTGGGAAGCGTATACAGAGGCAGACCGGAAATATGCAAGGAGGCGGCATCAGGAGGCGAGCCAAAAGGCGGAAGAAACGATCCGGAATCATGCAAAGCATGAGAAAGAGCGCATGAAACAGGAGCAGGAAGAGGCGCAGCACCGAAGACAGATGGAGCAGGAAGCCGAAAGGCAGCGGCAGGAAAGTGAGCAGGAACAAAAAAAGCAGCAGACGGCAGGTTTTGCCGGAGCACTCAAAGCGTGGCTTAAGAGAGAAATGGACAAGTTCTGGAAGCGAAGTATTGCTGTCTGGGAAAAGTACCTCAAAGGGAATCGAACACTCGGACACATTCTTGTAACGGTGCTATCGGCAACAATCATAGTATGGGCAGGCTTTGAAATCTTTGAGGGAATATATGCAATCCGCCATGTGACAAGTGTGCTTGCTCAGATTGCAAAATGGATTCTTATTATATGGATCGCTTACCGTATTACGGCGGCAGTGCATGAGAACTGGAACAACCGCATTTTGTCAGTTTTTGCTTTGCTTGTTTCTATGGAGCTTGAGATCACGATCGCAAATTGGCTGGAAGATCTCATCCGAAGTATTCATTTTTGAAGTGATGTGATATAATGAGCGCAAAAACGAAACGGAGGAACTATTGTGGCAGAATACGCCAATGTGATTGTTGACATATCATTGGAAAAACTAGATAAGACATTTCAATATAAGATTCCCAAAGAGTGGCAGGAAACATTACATGTTGGCATGCAGGTAAAGATCCCATTCGGAAACCGGACAATCACCGGATATGTGCTGGAGCTGACCGATGAACCGGAGTTTGATGTTACAAAAATAAAGCCGATTCTTGGAATCACAGAGGGCAGCGTGGCAATTGAATCCCAGCTGATCGAGCTTGCAGGATGGATGCGGCGCAACTATGGTTCTACGATGAATCAGGCGTTAAAGACCGTGCTTCCGATCAAACAGCAGACAAAGCAGGTGCAACGGCGGACGGTGCATCTTATGGTAGAGCGCGCAGAGGCGATGAAGCAGCTTGCTTTGTTTGAAGCAAAACACAATGCTGCGCGGGCGAGACTGCTCCGGGAGCTGCTTGCGCAGGGAAGCATTGACTACTCGGTGGTGACACAGAAGCTCCACATTGCGGCAGCTGTTGTAAAAGGCCTGTGTGACATGGGGCTGATCCGGGTAGAAGCGACAACGGAATACCGCAATCCGGTATCTCATCTTGCAAAGAAAGATTATGCCATTACCCTGAACGCGGCACAGCAGGGCGTGGTAGATGCGGTGATGACAGACCGCGCAAATGGCATTCATCAGACATATCTGTTAAAGGGAGTGACCGGGAGCGGCAAGACAGAAGTATACATGGAACTGATTGCCGGGGTTATCAGAGAGGGACGGCAGGCAATTGTGCTGATCCCGGAAATTGCATTGACGTATCAGACGGTAATGCGCTTTGTGAACAGGTTTGGGGAACGGGTATCCATACTTAACTCAAGATTATCTGCGGGTGAGCGCTATGACCAGTATCTCCGGGCAAAAAACGGAGATATCGACATTATGATCGGGCCTCGCTCGGCATTGTTCACGCCGTTTGCAAAGCTTGGACTGATCATTATTGATGAAGAACATGAGAACTCGTATAAGAGTGAGACTGCACCGAGATATCACGCGAGGGAGACTGCAATCCACCGGGCGATGCTGTGTGGTGCAAGCGTTGTACTTGGATCGGCAACACCATCGGTAGAGAGCTATTACCGCGCAAAGGCAGGACAATACCGCCTGCTGGAGCTTAACCGGAGGGTGGAGGAGCGCCCGCTTCCGGAATGTGAAGTGGTAGACCTAAGAGAAGAATTAAAAAACGGTAACCGGTCTATCCTAAGTGAGAGGCTGCAGGAACTGATGGAAGACCGGCTGCAAAAAGGACAACAGATCATGCTCTTTTTAAACCGGCGTGGTGTTGCAGGGTTTGTTTCCTGCAGAGCGTGCGGGCATGTAATCAAATGTCCACATTGCGATGTTTCCCTGTCACAGCACAATAACGGAAAAATGGTATGCCATTACTGTGGATATGAAGAGGCGGTGCCGAAGGTATGCCCTTCCTGTGGTTCAAAGTATATTGGCGGTTTCAAGGCGGGAACGCAGAAGATTGAACAGGTCGTAAGAGAGCGGTTCCCGGGGGTGAGGACACTGCGCATGGACTTTGACACGACAAGGACAAAGGATAGCTATGAAAATATCCTGCAGGCATTTGGAAACAGGGAAGCGGATGTGCTTATCGGAACACAGATGATCGTAAAAGGGCATGATTTTGCAAATGTGACGCTGGTAGGAATCCTTGCGGCAGATATGTCACTGCATGTGAGTGATTACCATGCGGCAGAGCGAACCTTTCAGCTGCTGACGCAGGCGGCAGGGCGTGCAGGCAGGGGAGACTGCCCGGGACAGGTTGTCATACAGACCTATGATCCGGAGCATTTTGTAATCCGCACAGCAAGCGCGCAGGATTATGAGCTTTTTTATGAACAGGAGATTAATTACCGGGAGATGATGCATTATCCGCCGGTGTGGAATATGCTTGTGATATTGCTTGCATCACCGGATGAACAGGCGGTTGCAACGGCGGCACAGATGGTCTGCGATAATATGGCACAGATGCTCGGCAGAACCTTTGAGGTCCAGCTGATCGGACCCGCGGATGCATCAATTTCCAAAATCAATGATATATATCGCAAAGTTATCTATCTAAAAACAGATAATTATGATAAACTGATTGAGTTAAAGGATGCTACGGAACAATTTGCACTGACGCAGCCCGTATGCAAGGATATAAATATACAATTCGATTTTAATCCGATGAGCGGATTTTAGAGGAGGAAGAAATGGCACTTAGAACGATTCGCATTTTAGGAGACCCGGTGTTGGGTAAGGTATGTAAAGAGGTAAAGGAAGTAAACGACAAGATCACAGAACTGATCGATGATATGCTTGAGACTATGTATGAGGCAAATGGTGTCGGACTTGCAGCACCACAGGTTGGCATTCTTAAGAGAATCGTTGTGATGGATGTCGGGGAAGGACCGATTGTCATGATCAATCCGCAGATCCTTGAGACCTCCGGGGAGCAGACTGGCGATGAAGGCTGCTTAAGCTATCCGGGAAAAGCGGGACAGGTCACAAGACCAAATTATGTTAAGGCACGTTTTCAGGATGAGGATATGGAGTGGTGCGAGATCGAGGGAACAGAACTTTTGGCGCGTTGTATCTGCCATGAGCTGGATCATCTGGACGGACATATGTACACTGAAAAGGTAGAAGGTCCGATCCACGACGTAAAGTATGAAGAGGAAGAGTAGAACATGAAAGTTATTTTTATGGGAACGCCGGATTTTGCGGTGGAGACATTAGAGGCAGTAATCAAGGCAGGCCATGAGGTTGTGCTTGCCGTGACCCAGCCGGATAAGCCGAAGGGGAGAGGAAATGCCATGCAGGCATCTCCGGTGAAAGAATGTGCACTTGCACACGGAATCGAGGTTTATCAGCCGAAAAAGATCCGTGAGCAGGAGTGTGTGGACTATCTGGAAGGATTTGCGGCAGATATCTTTGTTGTAGCCGCTTTCGGACAGATCTTATCTCAGGCGCTTTTAGATATGCCAAAATATGGATGTATCAATGTACATGCATCTCTTTTGCCAAAGTACCGTGGGGCAGCACCGATCCAGTGGGCAGTCATAAACGGAGAGGAGACGACCGGTGTTACGATCCAGCAGATGGATATCGGAATTGACACCGGAGACATTATCGCACAGGAAGAGGTAGCACTTGATGCGGATGAGACAGGAGGAAGCCTGTTTGACAAGCTGGCAGCAGTGGGCGCGAGTCTCTGTGTGAGGGCTATGGATGAGATTGCATCCGGCAGAGCCGTACGGATACCGCAGGATGAGTCAGCAGCTACCCATACCTCCATGATCCGTAAAGATTTCGGACATATTGATTGGAATAAGAGCGCCAAAGAGATAGAACGTCTTGTCCGGGGATTAAATCCGTGGCCGAGTGCATATACTCATCTGGACGGGAAAACCGTAAAGATCTGGAAAGCGACTGTAAGTGCAGACAAGAGCGGGGAAAAGCCAGGCTGCATTGTGGATGTGACAAAGAATGCGATTCTGGTACAGACCGGAGATGGCGTGCTGCAGCTTGATGAAGTCCAGCTGGAGGGCAAAAAGCGCATGCAGTGTGACGCTTTCTTAAGAGGATATCATATCGAAAAGGGAGGTTATTTCGCATGATTTTTTTTGATTACACATATATTCTGGTACTGATCGGCGCAGTCATCTGCATGATTGCATCTGCAAGAGTCAGAACGACTTTTAACAAGTACTCCAAGTACCGCAGCATGTCCGGAATGACCGGCGCACAGGCGGCGGAGCGTATTTTGCGGAGCGCTGGGATCTATGATGTACAGATCCGCCATGTGTCCGGAGAGCTGACCGATCATTATGATCCGAGAACCAAGACGGTCAATCTGTCCGATTCCGTATACAATTCCACTTCGGTCGCAGCAGTAGGTGTTGCCGCACATGAATGTGGTCATGTTATCCAGCATGATACCAACTATGCGCCGCTTACTTTCCGCACAACGCTTGTTCCAATTGCGAATATCGGATCAACACTCGCATGGCCGGTCATCCTGATCGGGCTTTTGATCAACAGCCGTTCTTCCATGATGATCATTGATATCGGTATCATCTTATTTTCCCTTGCAGTATTGTTCCAGCTTGTGACGCTCCCGGTAGAGTTTGATGCATCCGGCAGAGCCCTTAGGCTGCTTCAGGAGCAGGGCATCCTCGGAAGTGATGAGATTGTGTACACAAGAAAGGTATTATCGGCGGCAGCGCTTACCTATGTGGCGAGTGCGGCATCCGCAATCTTACAGTTGTTCCGTATCATCTTACTGTTCGGAGGACGGCGGCGTGACTAATGGCGTAAATACACGGGAATTGGCGCTGGATACGCTGATTGAGGTCATGGAGCATGACCAATACAGCCATCTGGTCCTGCGGAGCGTGCTGGATAAGTACGCATATCTGGAGAAACCGGAGCGAGCCTTTTTGACGAGGCTTGTTGAGGGAACCATCGAGCGGACGGTGGAGCTGGATTATGTGATTAATACCTACTCCAAGGTCAAAGTCAAAAAGATGAAGCCTCTGATCCGAAATCTGCTTCGCATGAGCACTTACCAGCTCCGTTATATGGACAGTGTTCCGGATTCTGCCGTGTGCAACGAGGCGGTAAAGCTTGCCAAAAAGCGAGGCTTCTCCCAATTGTCCGGCTTTGTGAACGGAGTTTTAAGAAGCATGATCCGGGAGCCGGAGCGCGTGGCCTATCCGGATGAAAAGAAATCGCCGGTGCAGTATCTGTCTGTCCATTTTTCGATGCCGGAATGGATCGTAGAGGAGTGGATGGAAACCTACGGGCAGGAGAAAACCAAAGCTCTCTTGCAGGAGTTTGAAAAGGAACAGAAGCTGATCGTGCGCACAAACTTAAATCGTACAACACCGGAAGCGTTGTCGGAAGCGCTAAAAAAGCAGGGAATTACCGTATGCCGGAACAGGGAACTTTCCTATGCGCTTGAACTTGCCGGAGTTGACCAGCTGCAGATGCTGCCGGAGTTTATTGCCGGCGACTTTTATGTGCAGGATATCAGCTCAATGATGGTGGCAGAGACTGCCGGTGTGCATCCGGGCGACTATGTCATAGATGTGTGTGCGGCACCGGGAGGGAAGAGCACCCACATTGCCGAGCTGCTTAACAACACCGGGCATGTAGAAGCCAGGGATCTCACCGGGTACAAGGTGGGACTGATTGAGGAAAATATGAAAAGACATGGTCTTTCCAACATGAGCGCAAAGGTGTGGGATGCAACCATAGAGGATGCGGATTCTATTGAAAAGGCGGATGTGCTGATCTGTGATCTGCCCTGTTCAGGGCTTGGGGTACTCGGCAAGAAAACAGATATCCGTTATAAGATGACAAAAGAAAAACAGCAGGAACTTGTGCTGCTGCAACGGCAGATCCTTATGGCAGTCCATGATTATGTGAAGCAGGGAGGAACACTTGTGTATAGTACCTGCACCATAAATTACAATGAGAATGAAGGAAATGTGGAGTGGTTCCTAAACGAATTCCCACATTTTTCGTTGGAGAGCATGCGGCAATTGTTCCCGGGCGAGCTGGGACAGGATGGATTTTTTATTGCAAAGTTAAGGCGAGGATAGCATGAGAGACATTAAGAGCATGAATCTTAAAGAGCTGACCGCATTCATCGGGGAGCTTGGAGAGAAGGCATTTCGTGCAAAACAGATCTATCAATGGATACATATTAAGCAGATTACAGATTTTGATGAGATGACAAACATCTCAAAGCAGCTTAAGGAACGGCTGAAAGAGGAGGCCTATCTTACAACACTGCACAAGGAGGAGGTACAGATCTCAAAGCTTGACGGAACCAGAAAGTATCTGTTTATGCTTTCGGATGGCAATGTTATCGAGAGTGTGCTTATGAAATACAAGCATGGCAACTCTGTGTGCATTTCCTCACAGGTCGGATGCAGAATGGGGTGCCGCTTCTGTGCTTCCACGTTGGACGGATTGGTAAGAGGACTTACTCCGGCGGAGATGATAGACCAGATTTATCAGATCGGCAGGGATATCGGAGAGCGCATATCAAATGTGGTTGTGATGGGAACAGGGGAACCGATGGATAATTTTGATAATCTGCTCCGGTTTATCGAACTTTTAACCGACGAGAACGGGTTGAATATCAGTCAGAGGAACCTTACGGTATCCACATGCGGAATCGTACCGAGGATGAGGGAGCTTGCAGACAAAAAACTGCAGATCACATTAGCCCTTTCCCTGCATGCGTCCAACCAGAAAAAACGATTGGAGCTTATGCCGGTCGCAAACAAATATGAGATACATGAGGTGATAGATGCCTGCAGATACTATTTTGAGCAGACGGGGCGGAGAGTCACCTTTGAATACAGTCTGGTTGGCGGAGTGAATGATACGGATGAGGATGCAAGGGAGCTTGCTTCTTTGATCCATGGAATGAATTGCCATGTCAACCTGATTCCGGTTAATCCGATCAAGGAGCGCGACTATGTGCAGTCGAATGCACAGGTGATCGCTGCTTTTAAGAACAAGCTGGAGAAAAACGGAATCACTGCTACGGTGCGCCGTGAGATGGGGCGTGACATTGATGGGGCGTGTGGACAGCTGCGCCGTAAGTATAAACAAAAGATGGGATGACAAATGAGGGCAGGAGTGTTTTACTTGCCCTTTTTTAGTGTTTGTGCTACTATATTATGCGGACTACTAGTGCAACTTGCGTCTGAACACTTTGGGAAAAGCGAAAGCATTCAGACAAGGAAAGGACATAAATCGGATGAAGACGTTTTCCATGACGGATATCGGTGTGTCGCGGGAGATGAATCAGGATTACCTGTTTACTTCAGATACAGCGGTGGGGAATCTTCCTAATCTTTATATCGTTGCAGACGGAATGGGTGGACATAAGGCAGGAGAGTATGCTTCGCGGTATACAACGGAGCGTGTGGTTGCTTATGTGCTGCGCAGTAAAGATTCGGAACCCGTTACAATTTTAAAGGAGGCTATTCAAAAGGCGAATGAACTGCTCCTCATAGAATCGAAAGAGGATGAATCAAAGCATGGGATGGGTACAACCATTGTATGTGCGACCATTGTCGGCAACAAAATGTTTGTTGCAAATGTGGGGGACAGCAGATTGTATGTAATCTCAGATCAGATCCGTCAGATTACCAGAGACCACTCTCTGGTCGAGGAAATGGTTCGGATGGGTGAGATGGACCGCAAGGAAGCCCGTCAGCATCCGGATAAGAATATCATTACGCGTGCGGTAGGTGCAACGGAGAACGTAGATGTCGATTTCTTTGAGGTGGATCTCGCAAAGGAAGATACGGTGCTGCTTTGCTCGGACGGACTTACCAATATGGTAGATGACGCGTCAATTTTCCGCATTATCAAGGAGCAGAAAACAGCAGAGGATCAGGTGAGTGAACTGGTTCGCACTGCAAATGAAAACGGAGGCCGTGACAATATAACGGCAGTCATAATTCGACCATTTATAGATGAGGTGAAAGCATGTTAACAGTAGGTATGTATTTAGCAGATAGATATGAGATCGTTAGTAAAGTAGGCGCCGGCGGAATGTCAGATGTATACAAGGCAAAGGATCATATCCTCGGACGTTTTGTAGCAATCAAGGTACTCAAGCCGGAATTCTCTGAGGATCGTAATTTCGTGACGAAGTTCCGTACAGAAGCGCAGTCAGCAGCAGGCCTTGAACATCCGAACATCGTCAACATCTATGACGTAGGAAGTGAGGAGGGCCTTCACTATATTGTAATGGAATATGTAGAGGGCATTACCTTAAAGACATACATTGAGAAGAAGGGACAGCTTACATTTAAGGAATCCGTAAGCATTGCCATTCAGGTTTCAAGAGGTATCGAGGCCGCACACAACAAGAATATTATCCATAGAGATATCAAGCCACAGAATATCATCATTTCAACGGAGGGCAAAGTAAAGGTGACAGATTTTGGTATTGCAAGAGCTGCCACTTCCAACACCATCAGCTCGGATGTGATGGGATCTGTACACTACGCTTCTCCGGAGCAGGCACGTAACGGTTTCGTGGACAATCGCAGTGACATCTACTCTATGGGTATTTTAATGTATGAGATGGTTACAGGGCGTGTGCCGTTTGACGGGGATACCACGGTTGCGATTGCAATCCAGCATTTGCAGGAGGAGATGACCTCTCCAAAAGTCTATGCGCCAAACCTGCCGGTCAGCTTAGAGAAAATTATTCTGAAATGCGCCCAGAAGAATCCGGATCGCAGATATCAGAATATCGGGGAGCTTTTAAGTGATCTTCGCAAGTGCCTGATCAGCCCGGATGAGGATTTCGTTGTGATCGCTCCGGTTACGGACAGTGCTAAGACGAAAGTGATCAGCGCGGAAGAAGTGCAGCAGATCAAGAGCAGTGCCGCTCCTGTCATAAAAAAAGAAGTCGAAAGAGCTCCTAAGCAGGAAGAACCGGTAGAGGCAGAGGAGGATTATGACGACTATGATGATGACGATGTGCTTGATCCGAAGATGGATAAGGCCGTTACCATTATGGGAATCGTTGCAGCAGTGCTGATTGTTGTTGTGATCATCGCGCTTGCTATCAAAGTCAGCAGCCTGTTTGGAACACCAAGTACGCCGAACACACCAAGCACGACGAATACGCAGACCGAGACAGACAGCAACGTTGAGGTACCTACCGAGAGCCAGACTGAGACTACCGTCAGTGAAGAAAAAGAGACGGTTGCAATGATCAACATTGTTGGAATGCTTTATGATGATGCAGAGACTAAGATGTCTGAACTTGGATTAAGCTTAAATATTATCTCGAAGGAGGCTTCCACAGAGGAGGAAGGAACTATCCTTTCTGCAACTGTTTCCGAGGGAACAGAGGTAGCCGTTGGATCTGTTATTGATGTTACTGTAGCAGAGAAGTCTGAAACGACAACGACTCCGGCCGTAGAGTCAACAATTGTTCCAAGCGTTGTCGGATACTCTGAGACAACAGCTACTTCCGCACTTAACAATGCGGGACTGGTTCCAAAGTCAACCTACGAGTACAGCAATGATGTGCCGAAGGGAGAGGTTATTTCACAGTCTCCGGTAGCAGGAAGTTCTGTAGAAGATGGTTCTGATGTTACACTTGTGGTAAGTAACGGAGTAGAACAGGTTAAGGTGCCGGATGTTGTCGGCAAGTCTACGGAAAAGGCAACAGAGAAGCTTGAAGCAAAGGGCTTTGTCGTAGCTGTTGAGGAAGTTTATGATGATGAGGTAAAGGCAGGAAAGGTAATCAGCCAGAGCGTGGCAGGCGGCGAATCCGCAGACGCCGGAGCACAGATCACCATCACGGTAAGCCTTGGCTCAATGACGGTATATTACAGCTTCAGCAAGGAATTTACAGTCCCTGAAAATGCAGTCAGTGTATCTTATACCTTGACAAAGGATGACGGAGAGGTAATCAGCAACCAGTCTGAGAGAATTTCCGAGGGAACAACTACCATCACAATCTCTAAGATCAACATTGATGTTGCAACCGGATATCTCGAACTGATCTGGACAACGGAATCCACGGATGAGATGGGCAATGTCGTTCAGACTGAGGAGAGCGGATTTAGCGGAACTGTTGACTTTACAATGCAATAAGAAGAACAATATGCAGGGAAAGATTGTTAAAGGAATTTCCGGTTTCTACTACGTTTACGTAGCAGGAACCGGAATTTATGAATGTAAGGCAAAAGGTGCGTTCCGCAAAGAGGGGATGAAACCGCTTGTCGGAGATATGGTAGAGATTGCTGTGCTGGATGAAGAAAAAAAGCTTGGCAACATCGAAAAGATTTTGCCGCGCAGTATCGAATTGATCCGCCCGGCAGTTGCCAATATTGATTTCGCACTTGTGATTTTTGCAGCGGCAAAACCACAGCCGAATCTCAATCTGCTGGATCGCTTTTTATGTATGATGGAATATCGCCATGTGCCGTCTGTGATCTGTTTTAATAAATGCGACCTGGTGGATGAAACTGAGAAAAAGCGTCTGGCTGATATCTATAAGGGTGCAGGTTACCCGGTATTGTTTGTAAGTGCCAGATACAAAGAGAACCTGGAGCAGCTTAAGGCTGTGCTTCAAGGGAAAACAGCTGCGGTAGCAGGACCGTCGGGCGTAGGCAAATCTTCTCTGGTAAATGCATTGCAAGATGCCTGCCATATGGAAACCGGGGACATCAGCAAAAAAATTGAACGTGGAAAGAATACCACGCGGCATTCACAGGTAATTCCGATCAATGACAATACTTTTATCATGGATACGCCGGGATTTAGCTCCATGGATACGCCGGGACTGGAAAAGGAAGAATTGTGGAAATGCTATCCGGAGTTCCTTCCATATGAAAAGAATTGCCGTTTTATCGGCTGCAGCCATATTACCGAACCGGATTGTGGCGTGAAAGAGGCACTTGCAGATGGAAAGATCAGCAGAGAGCGCTACAAGAATTATTGTCTGATCTATGAAGAAATGAAAAATATTCGAAAATACTAGGAGAAAGTTATGAATTGTTTATCGCCGTCGATTCTGGCAGCAGATTTTTCAAAGCTTGGAGAACAGATTCACATTCTGGATGAGTGTGGAGCACAGTATGTACACATTGATGTAATGGACGGACAATTTGTCCCGAGCCTTTCCATTGGGTTTCCGGTAATTGAAACACTCCGGCCTTGCACAGAAAGAATGTTTGACGTGCATCTGATGATCGAGGAGCCGATTCGCTATATTGATGAGTTTGCGGAGACCGGTGCCGACATTATTACGGTACATGCGGAGGCGTGCCGACATCTTGACCGTACAATCGACAGGATCAAAGAACGTGGACTTCTGGCCGGAGTGGCGATCAATCCGGCAACTTCGATCGAGACGATCCGTTATGTCCTTCCGAAGGTGGATATGGTACTTATTATGACGGTTAATCCGGGATACGGTGGACAGAAGCTGATTCCATATACGGTTGAGAAGGTCGCTGAACTTCGCCGCATTCTGATCAAGAACGGAATTAAGGCAGATATTGAAGTTGATGGTGGCGTAAATCTTGACAACGTACAGAAACTGCTGGATGCGGGCGCAAACATCATAGTAGCAGGAAGTGCGGTATTCCGTGGGGATATCGCAGAGAATACGAACAGTTTTCTTGAAATATTAAATAATGCCCAGCATCCTTAAAAGGCGGGCTGGATCAACAGGGGAAAGAAGAATGAGAGGACTTATTGTGACCGGAGGAAATATCCGGGATGACTTTGCCTGTGAAAAAATCAAGACAGGTGGATATGACATGATCATGGCAGCAGATTCCGGGATGGACTTTTTGTACCGGAATCATCTGACACCAGATATTATCGTGGGAGATTTTGATTCCGTGGATCATGATTCATTGGATTTCTTCCGCGAGGATGGGCGGATTGAATTCTGCAGACTGAATCCGCAAAAGGATGATACCGACACGGAATATGCAATCCGGGATGCTTTGTCGAGAGGGGTTTTGCAGCTGACGATACTCGGAGGAACCGGAAGCAGACTCGACCATGTGCTCGGAAATATCAGCCTTCTTGGCATTGGATTGGAAAATCACGCAGAAATAGAGCTCGTGGATGAGCATAATCGTATCCGTATGATTGACAAGCCGATCTCTATCCGGAAAGATGAACAGTTTGGCAGATATGTATCATTGATCCCATATTCGCCTGTCGTGGAGCATGTCACGCTGACCGGATTTAAATATCCGCTTGCGGACTATACAATGGGGGGATTCAATTCCCTCGGCATCAGCAATGAGATAACAGAGGAAGTCGCACACATCGAGTTTAGCGGCGGAATCCTTTTAGTGATAGAATCTCTTGATTAGTGGAGAACATAACAAATGAAAAAATTTTTAAAAGATCACATTTTCCTGATATTTGCATTTGTGACAGTGCTGTTTCAGGAAGTTGTATTTCATGCGACAATAAAGGGAAGTACCATAAAGGGAAGCTGGTTTACAATGCTTCTCTTTTCTATGGTTTACGGAGGCGTTATCTATCTTCTCGGAACGATAACAAAGAGCGCGAAAGCAAATCGGATCATTCGTGGCACACTCTTGTGCTTATCCGCGATTCCGTTTATCATATGGAATTTTATCTTTGCAAAATTCCGCATTCTCTATGATGTTTCCACTACATTCGGAGGTGCTTCGGATGCCATGGGAGGCTTCGCGGGCGATATTTTCCGCCTTATTTTCTCTGTAAACGGAATGCTGCATATTATTCTCTTTTTCCTTCCGTTTCTGCTTTATCTGCTTGTCGGACGAAGATTTGATGACGGAAGCGGCAGCTGCGCGAAGGAGAGACTGGCAATTCTGGGAACTGGGTGTGTACTCTGGGCGGCAGCGCTCTTATTTATGAAGGTGAATGTACCGCTCGGACAGGTATATGCAGGAGAATATCAGTTTGAAAATGCTGTTTCAAATTTTGGACTGTATACAGGCGTAAGACTCGATATCAAGCATCTTGGAGAGGATGATGCACTTCTTGTGGACAACAGTGGTGCGGTAACAACGATGGGGACAGCAGAGGTTGAGACTGAGTATACGCAAACCGTGGAGGGGAAAGAGACAGAGACTGGAATGACAGAAACTTCTGACCGCGGGAATGAAACGGATGAAGCCACAGAACAGAAGACAGAGACGCTGGAAGAGACGCAGGAACCGGAACCTGTCATTGATACCAGCCCAAATGAGCTGGATATTGATTTTGACGCGTTGGAGGATGGAGCATCCAAGGATCTGGCAGAGGTTGATGAGTATGTACGCTCACTTACACCGACCAATAAGAATGAATATACAGGTCTGTTTAAGGGCAAGAATCTTATTTTCATTACAGCGGAGGCCTTTGCGGCGGAAGTGATTGATGAAAATCTTACCCCGACCTTGTACCGCCTGGCAACAAGGGGAATCAATTTCACGGATTATTACCAGCCGGCAAGTGCGGGAACGACCGGTGGAGAGTACGCAAATATCATGGGAATGCTTCCGACGGCCGGCGGAAAGTCCATGAAGAATACAAAGAACAATCATAACTATATGACAATCGGAAGCCTGTTAAATGACGAGGGATACTATGGCAAGGCATACCATAACAACAGCTATAAGTATTATGACCGTCATAAGACACATATAAACCTCGGATATTCGGACGGCTATATGGGATATGGAAACGGCATGGAAGAGTTTGTAAAGAAACAATGGCCGGAGAGTGATCTTGAGATGATGCAGGGAACTCTTCCAACCTATATTGATAAACAGCCGTTCAATATCTATTATATGTCAGTCAGCGGACACAGCGATTACGCAAAGAATCTGAATGCAATGTCCAAAAAGCATTGGGATGAGGTACAGGATCTGGACTATTCCGATACGGTAAAGGCATATATTGCTGCCCAGCTTGAACTCGAGGCGGCACTTACCTATCTGGTGGATGAATTGGAAAAGGCTGGAATTGCGGATGATACGGTAATCTGTATTTCAGCGGATCATTTTCCATATGGGCTGGATCAGAATGAATCAGATTCCTATGAGTACCTGTCTGAACTGTATGGATATGAGATAACCAATAATTTTGAGAGGGATCATAACCGGTTAATCCTGTGGAGCGGCTGTCTGGAGGACCGGGAGCCGATTGTAGTGTCATCTCCGACCTTCAGTCCGGATATTCTTCCTACGTTATGCAATCTGTTTGGAATTGCGTATGATTCAAGGCTCCTTCCGGGAAGAGATGTTTTATCGGACGCGGAAGCTATTGTGTATGACTTAAGCTACAACTGGAAGACGGACTATGGTACATATCTGGCTTCCAAAGGCAAATTCATTCCGGCAAGTGATGACATCGAGATACCGGATGGATATGTAGACAGAATTAAAAAGATCGTAAAGAGCAAGATCAGTTATAGCAAGAAAGTATTGAGTCTGGATTACTACGCACATGTATTTCCGGACAAAGAATAGAAAGGTCAGTCAATGGAACAGAATGCAGTAAGAGAAAATAAAATGGGAGTAATGCAGGAAGGAAAGCTTCTGCTTAATATGTCCCTTCCGATGATGGTTTCCATGCTGGTTCAGGCAATGTACAATATTGTGGACAGCATTTTTGTATCTAAAATCTCGGAGGATGCATTGACGGCTGTTTCGCTGGCGTTCCCGCTGCAGTCGCTGATGATCGCTGTCGGAGCCGGAACCGGAGTTGGTGTCAATGCGCTGATTTCAAGAGGCCTTGGCGAAAAGAGAAGAGACCATGTCGATGCGGTTGCGGCAAATGGAATTTTTGTTTATGCGTTGAGTTACATTGTTGTTGCAATCCTTGGATTTACGGTGGTAAAACCTTTTTATAATATGCAGATTGGATCCGGGCAGGAAAATATCATGGAGCTTGGGGTTGAGTATCTGTCAATTGCAATGATCTTTTCATTTGGATTATTTGCCCAATTTGTATTTGAACGTATCCTGCAGGCAACCGGGCGGACATTTTTTACTATGATCAGCCAGATGACGGGCGCAATCATCAATATTATCATGGATCCGATTCTTATTTTCGGGCTGCTTGGATTTCCGAAGCTTGGAATTGCGGGTGCCGCAATTGCAACCGTAATGGGTCAGATCATTGCGTCGATTATTGCATGTGTGTACAACTTAAAGAAAAATACAGACGTCACAATCTCATTTAAAGGATTCCGGCCGGAAGGAAGAATTATCAAAGAAATCTATATCATTGGTCTTCCATCAATTATCATGCAGTCGATCGGATCTGTCATGACAACCGGAATGAATCTGATACTGATGGGGATTTCCTCTACAGCGGCGGCTGTATTTGGCGTGTATTTTAAGCTGCAGAGCTTTTTCTTTATGCCGGTGTTCGGGCTGAACAATGGACTGATCCCGATTCTTTCCTACAATTATGGGGCGAGAAACAAAAAACGTATGATCAATACATTAAAGTATGGATATATGATAGCATTTCTGTTCATGCTTGTCGGATTCGCAGCTTTTATGCTCATACCGGACAAGCTGCTGCTATTGTTTGAGGCATCTGAGACGATGCTTGCAATCGGCGTGCCGGCACTACGGACAATTGCTTTCCATTTCCTGATCGCATGGTTTTGTATTGTTTCGGGTACGTTGTTTCAGGCTGTCGGAAATGCGGTGTACAGCATGTATGTATCGGTGGCACGACAGCTTGTGGTTCTTCTCCCTGTAGCGTATGTGCTCGCGAAGATTGGAGGATTGTCCCTGATCTGGTGGTGTTTCCCAATTGCAGAGCTGATGTCGCTTTTGATCTCAGTGGTCTGCCTTAGGGCAACCGCAAAGAAGAAACTGGCCGATTTTGATTGAGCAAAAAAGCTTTGATAAGGGTATAACGATATGAATAAACAATTGAAGCATACCTTGTTTCTGCTCCTTGCGGCGGGAATATGGGGATTTGCTTTCGTGGCACAGAGCGTTGGCATGGACTATGTGGGGAGCTTTACATTTACTGCACTCCGCAATTTTATCGGAGCATTGGTATTGATTCCGGTGATTCTGGTATTGGATAAGAGAAAGCCAGGGGAAGTAAGGATAAGGGAGAAAAAAGAACAAAAAACACTTATCCGGGGAGGAATCCTGTGCGGATTTTTCCTATGTATCGCAACAAATCTGCAACAGTTCGGGATTCCATATACGACAATCGGCAAGGCCGGATTTCTCACGGCAATGTACATCATCCTTGTGCCGGTATTGGGAATTTTTTGCAACCGAAGGGCAGGTAGGCGGGTATGGATATCCGTAATACTTGCGGTGTGCGGTTTATATCTGCTTTGTATGGCAGGCGGAAGCCTTGTCCTACAGGTGGGAGATTTGTTTGAACTTGGATGCGCACTTGCATTTGCAGTGCAGATTCTTACAATTGACCATTTTGCACCAAAGGTTGATTGCGTCAAGCTATCCTGCATAGAATTTGTCAGCTGTGGTATCCTATCAGCAATCGGAATGGTTCTTTTTGAATCCCCGACAATAGAGGCTGTCCGGGCAGCCTGGATTCCGATTCTGTACGCAGGGGCACTTTCTACAGGTGTGGCCTATACCTTGCAGATTGCCGGTCAGAAAGGGCTGAATCCAACGCTGGCATCTTTGATCATGAGCCTGGAATCGGTAATATCCCTGATCGCAGGCTGGGTACTTTTAAACCAGAAGCTGTCAAAGAGGGAATTGCTGGGGTGCGCGATAATGTTCGCTGCAATTATATTGGTTCAGTTGCCGGAAAAGAAAAAGTGTGAGATAATTACATCAGAGGAATAAAGAGCAGAGGGGCTGACAGACAGTTCCTCTGTTGTTACTTTAACAGAAAATATGAGGAAATGCAGATGAATATATTTGATATCGTAGGTCCGGTCATGGTGGGGCCATCCAGCTCGCACACAGCCGGGGCGGTGAAGATCGGGTATGTTGCGCGGAAGATCATGTCACAGCCGATCGAGGATGCAGCCATCAATATGTACGGTTCCTTTCTTGCAACCGGTGGTGGTCATGGAACGAAGTACGCGCTGGTAGCGGGGCTTCTTGGCATGATGCCGGATGATGAGCGGATTCCGGACAGCTTCCGGTACGCGGATGAGGCCGGAATGAAATACCGCTTTGGAGAAGCTGATTTAAAAGATGCCCATCCAAATTCTGTACAGCTGATCCTGCGGGGAAGGGATGGCCACACACTTGAAGTTGTCGGCGAATCGGTAGGCGGCTCCCTGATTAATATTGCGCAGATTGACGGATTGTCTGCCAATTTTTCCGGAGAGTATCCGACACTGATCGTCTACAATGAGGACCAGCCTGGACATGTGGCGGAGGTGACGCGGATGCTTGCCGAGCGGTGCATCAATATTGCAACCCTTAAGCTGTATCGTGGAGGCCGCGGCAAAAAGGCAGTAATGGTTATCGAATGTGACCAGGAGATTCCAAAGGAATCCATTGAATGGCTCGAAAAAAGAGAGGGTATTGATAAAGTCACGTATTACAGTCTCTTATAAGAGGAAAGGAACCCTATGAGTTATCAGAAGTTAAAAGATATTGCAGATCAGGCAAAAGCGCAGGGTAAGGCATTCTGGCAGCCGGTGATCGAAGATGATATGAAAGAGCGCGATGTCACTTTTGAGGAAAGCTTTGAGGATATGAGGAAGATGCTCCTTGCAATGAAAGAGGCAGACCGTGCGTATGATCCGAAGCTGCGCTCGGAGAGCGGGCTGTCGGGAGGAGACGGCGCAAAGCTTGAGGCGTATCGAAAGAGCGGAAAAGGGCTTGCCGGGGATCTCATGATGAATGTCATGGAAAAAGCAATCAAAATGGGTGAATCCAATGCCTGCATGAAGCGCATTGTTGCTGCACCGACAGCTGGTTCGTGCGGGGTTATCCCGGCAGTCCTGCTGTCCTATGAGGCGTACCGTAAGGCAGAGGAGGACCGGCTTGTGGAAGCTCTTTTTGTGGCGGCCGGGATCGGGGAAGTTATTGCGGCGAGTGCAAGTATTTCCGGAGCAGAAGGAGGCTGTCAGGCAGAGATCGGGAGTGCAAGTGCAATGGCAGCAGGGGCAGTTGCCTATCTGGAGAATGGCGATTGTGAGACCATCATTCACGCGGCGGCACTTGCACTGAAGAACATGCTGGGACTGACCTGTGATCCAGTTGCAGGTCTTGTCGAAGCACCATGTATCAAGCGCAACGTTGCTGGCGCGGTCAATGCGATCACGTCCTCCCAGCTTGCTCTTGCCGGAATACGAAGTGCGATCGATCCGGACGAAGTGATTGATTCCATGCGGCGGATTGGGCGGTTGATCCCGGAGTGCTTAAGGGAAACTGCAAAGGAGGGTCTTGCAATTACGCCGTCCGCGCTTAGTGCGGTAAAACTATAAGAACGGAGAAGGTAAGAAATGCAGACAGCAGGACAAAAGACAATACGTTTTGTGGAGAAAGGGCTGTACGCGGTTATGCATCACATAATAGGAAAGGATGCATTTGTGACCGTAGAGAGTACGGTGCAAAACGATACGGATGAAGCTGTGGATGTATGGGTAGATCTGCATATGCATCAGCTTATTGATAATGAAAAAGAGCAGATGGACGAAGAACCGGGCATTAAGGCGGCCGGGGCAGTTAAATTAAGAATCGCTGCGCGTGCCGCCCAAAAGGTAAGGACACAGATCTGTGTTGAGGATGCAGTGCTATGGAATCCGGATGCTCCTGTGCTCTATGTTGTGGAGGGCGTGCTTTACCGTGCTGTCAAAGAGGGTGAGGCGCTTCCGAACCCACGGCTTCTTGCAGGTATGGCACTTGAAGAGCCACATGCGATGAAAATGCTTGATTTTGCAGAGACACATTTTGGCATGCGGACAGTCACCGTGGATGCAAAGAATGGACTGCGCATCAATGGCAAATCTGTGAAGCTGAGAGGAGATGGGGAATGCAGCGCGAAGGAAGTTTCTTTCGGGCAGCAGTATCAGACCATTTTACAATATAGAAACAGGGGCAATAATGCAATCTGCAAAAGAGGCGGACAGTTATCCGAAAGCTTTCTGGAGTGCTGCAGCAGGCTCGGGGTATTTGTCTTAGAGGCACCGGAAACAGTGGAGAATATTCGTGACCACCGCAATTATCCGTGTGTTATTGCATGGATGGGAGAAAACATTGATACAGAAAAGATCCACATGCAAGATGAATCAAGAGAAATCGGAGGCATCTGCAATAGCGGATATGGCGTGGATGAAGAAAGCCATTTCTCATTGGATAAGTGGCTTGCACGTACGGAAGACGTATGCGCCGGATGGAGTATACAGGGCTGTCCAAAGGAATGTACAGCATACAGGCAGGCCCATGCGCTTTTCCCAAACCGCGTGATGCTTGCAACTACGGATGAACCGGAGGCAGTGTGGGAGATGGTAGAAAAATATCCATATCTGATCGGTGCTGTTACGCCATATTAGAAAAATTTTTAAATCCTATTGACATAGTAGGAATAATAGGATATAGTAGGAGCAAGTTAAAGAAAGCGAGGACAGGTACAGTGAAACAGTATCTTGTATATCTGCATAACACCAAAAATAACGGATGTCGAATGCTTAGCTCCCGGGCGAGATAATGACGGGTGCGGCAACCAGATCTGTTGTACAGCAAATGTCATTTGCCCGGGAGTATATCCGAGGCGCGATAGGCTGCCTGATACATATTCAATACTACAAATAATACATGGATAAGAGAGGATATATATTATGAGCAAGAAGACAAGAGCAGAGAGAAATTTTAAATTTGAGACCAAGCAGTTACACGTAGGACAGGAGACCGCTGATCCGGTTACTGATGCAAGAGCAGTTCCGATTTACCTGACTTCCTCCTATGTTTTCCATAACAGCGAACATGCAGCTGATCGTTTTGGATTAAGAGATGCAGGCAATATCTATGGCCGTCTGACCAACCCGACACAGGGCACATTTGAAGCAAGAATCGCAGCACTTGAAGGCGGCGTTGCAGCACTTGCAGTTGGTTCAGGTGCAGCAGCACTTGCATATACCTATCAGGCGGTTGCACATGCAGGAGACCACATTGTAGCAGCCAAGAACATCTATGGCGGAACTTACAACCTGTTAGCACATACACTTCCGGATTATGGAATTACCGCAAGCTTTGTAGACCCATTCGACTATGAGGGAATCAAGGCTGCAATCCAGCCGAACACCAAGGCAATCACAATTGAGACACTTGGCAATCCGAATTCAGAGGTTGTTGATATTGAGAAGATCGCAAAGATTGCACATGAGGCAGGAATTCCGCTTATTGTAGATAATACGTTTGCAACACCGTATCTGGTTCGCCCGATTGAGTATGGCGCGGATATCGTTATTCATTCCGCAACCAAATTTATCGGAGGACACGGAACAACCATCGGTGGTGTCATTGTAGATTCCGGTAAATTTGATTGGGCAGCAAGCGATAAGTGGCCATGGCTGGTAGAGCCGAACGTATCTTACCACGGCGTAAGCTTCGCAAAGGATGCTGCTCCGGCATCATTCGTTACTTATATCCGTGCAATCCTTCTTCGTGATACCGGTGCAACACTTTCCCCGGTACATGCATTTATCTTCCTTCAGGGACTTGAGACTCTGTCACTTCGTGTAGAACGTCATGTTGAGAATGCACTCAAGGTTGTACAGTACTTAAAGTCACAGCCGCTTGTCGAGAAGGTAAACCACCCTTCTGTTACGGACAACGAGGAGCAGAAAGAACTCTATAAGAAGTACTTCCCGAATGGCGGTGGTTCTATCTTTACCTTTGAGATCAAGGGAGATGCAAAGAAAGCACAGGAGTTTATCGATAATCTGGAATTGTTTTCATTGCTTGCGAATGTTGCTGATGTGAAGTCACTTGCAATTCATCCGGCTTCCACCACACACAGCGAATGCAACGAGGCAGAGCTTTTGGATCAGGGCATCAAGCCAAATACCATCCGTCTTTCCATCGGAACTGAGAATATCGATGATATCATTGAGGACCTTGATGAGGCATTTAAGGCAGTTCAGTAAAATAAATAATAAATTCCACAAACAAAAAGCTCCGGCCGCTATGGCCGGAGTTTTTTGGCAAAATAAATTATTATGCAGGAACGCAATCTGTTTGGAGCCTTGAAGGCACCTGCAGCAGATGCTTTTATTCAAGTACCAGCAAAAGAGCCATCTTGAAGCGCTCATTGGCTGTTACACTGTGCAGACCGTTCTTTTCAAAGCGGAAGCACTCGCCTGCCTTAAGCTCATAGTCCTTTCCCTCGTATCCGATGGTTGCTTTGCCGTCGAGGGCAAATACGATTGCATTGCCCGGTGCGCGGTGTGGGGTAAGACCGGTGCCTTTGTCAAATGCCATCAGGACATATTTCATGGTATTGTTGCTTACGACATCCATGTTGGCGATGCTGCCATCCTCATAGCTGATCAGATCCTTAAGGGCAAATACTTCATTTGTTTTTACATTGTTGTTCATGATAATCTCCTTTGCTAAAATAATTTCTGTATACACGATCCCTTGTGAGGTCTCCATTCCGCACAAGACCTTTGGCGGAACGAGAAGTGCCTCCCCCGGTGCTAATGTGACGCGGGAAGGGGTGTTACCAAGTAAAAAGTCACCGGTTCCGGATGCCCCGATGTACATAGTCATGCGGTCATAACTCTCCTGGCTGATGGAAGTGCCTGCCCCAAGAGAAAAGAAGGTGACCGGGGTGGCGGTACTCAGATGAGAATCTTTGGAAACGGTCATACCATCACGGATTGGACGGATATTCTCAATTGTAAATGATTGGTTCATATGGTTTTACTCCTTTAAAAGATTCCGTTTTTCATATTGTCTCCCCAATAAATATATTATACAATGAAAAAAATAAAAAGTACGCACATTCAGGTTATATACTAACCTAAAGGAAAGCGTGAAGCTACAGTATAGACAGGACCTTGTGTTTGTTACAAAGCCCGCAGTAAAATGATTTAAGCAAAGAGGTGCAGATATGTCAGAATGCGGATGCGGCAAGATTGCAGAAACCGGTCAGGGAGAATATATTGGAAAGGAATGCTGCCACACAGGGGAAGATATCCTCGACACCAATTTTGGGTATACCCTTTCCATGATAAATGGAAAGTACAAGCTGATCATCATGTATTGGCTCGCTTTTCACAGGCCAATCATGCGCTATAATGAATTGAAGCGCTGCCTTGGCACGATCTCGCATAAGACACTCAGCAGTACGTTAAAGGAGATGGAAACGGATGGACTGATCATCCGGAAAGAATATCCACAGATACCGCCGAAGGTGGAATACAGTCTGTCCGAACGCGGCAGGACACTGATCCCGATTCTGGTATCTATGTGTAAATGGGGAGAGGAACACCGGTAGGGAAGAAAGGAAAAACATGCGCGCAACAATATTGGTGGATAACCGAAAAAGAGATGATATGCCGGGAGAGTGGGGGCTGTGTATCTACATCGAAAAAGATGAGCACACAATCCTGCTGGATACCGGTGCGTCCGGACTTTTTTTGTCCAATGCGAAGAGGCTTAACCTTCCCATTGAGAAGGTGGACATTGCGGTGCTGTCCCATGCACATTATGATCATGCAGATGGTATGCGGACTTTTTTGGAGGCGAATAAAACAGCTCCGTTTTATGTGAGGGAGACAACAGAGGAGAACTGTTATTATAAGAAATGGTTTTTCCATAAGTACATCGGAATACCAAAGCATATTTTAAGCGAATATAATGAACGGATTGTATATGCCAGGGGAGATATGGAACTTGGAGACGGAATATATCTGGTTCCACACAAGACCCCGGGACTTGAGCAGAACGGCAGGCGGGAAAAGATGTATCAAAGGAGGCAGGGGCGATGGTATCCGGATGACTTTTCCCATGAGCAGAGTCTGGTCATTGATACGGATAAGGGGCTGGTTATTTTCAACAGCTGTTCGCACGGAGGTGCTGCAAATATCATAAATGAAGTGGCAGATACTTTCCCGGACAAAAGGATCTATGGATTGGTAGGTGGATTTCACCTGTTCAACAAGACGGAGACAGAAATACGAAAATTAGGGCGCAAAATCAAAGATACAGATATTCCGTATGTGTGCACCGGGCATTGTACCGGAGGCAGAGCCTATGCGATTCTGAAGGAAGAGCTGGGGGAACGCCTGCACGGAATGCAGGTTGGCTTTACAATAGAAGTATAAAAGGAGAGATAAGAATGTTTCAATTTACAGAAGATTGCGTGATTGGAATCCAGCAGATTGATGAGGAACACAAGATGTTATTTCAGCTGCTGAATGAAGCTGAGACGGTGGCAGAGACAGGAACACCGGGAATGATCGGGAAGAATCTGCTGCGAAAGCTTGAAGATTATGCGGCAACCCATTTTGCACATGAAGAGGCTTATATGGAGCAGATCAAGGATCCGGAGCTGGCAAGGCAAAAGCAGGAGCACAGACAGTTTACGGAGATGGTGGAAAGCTATCAGGATTTCGACTGGGAGAGTGAGCAGGCATCACAGAAGGTAAGAGAGCTGCTTTCTTTTATGGCAAAATGGCTTTATCATCATATCTTGGGTAGCGATATAATGATCGGAAAAAATGAAACCTGCGGCCAGGGTGAGGATGCGTTCGCATTTACGGATCAGTACCGCACCGGAATTGAATTGATTGATGAGGAACACCGGAGACTGTTTGAGATTATCCGGCAGACCAATGATGTCATCGAGGCACAGTTCCTTCATGACAAGTATGACGAGATCGTGCAGATCTTAAAGGAACTGAAGGAATATACAATACTGCATTTTCATGATGAGGAAGAATATATGGAGCGTATCGGATATGAAGGGCTTGCCATGCAGAGAGCGGCTCATACCGCGTTTGTTGACCGGCTGAACGAGATCAATCTGGATGATGTGGATGACAACCAGAAGGAATATTTGGACGAGATCCTCTCATTCCTGCTCGGATGGCTGACAAACCACATCTTAAAGATGGATAAGAAGATTCCGGCGGAGCAGTAGAGCCGGTACTTACCACAATGGTCACTATGAACAAATAGTATCTGCGCAGATCGATTCCAAAACAAAAGGAGAAAGGGTATGTTTGACCGTACTTCGCTTCACATCGCACTTCTGCTGTGGGGCTGCATTTTTAGCCTGATCGCGGCGCTGTGTATGTTTATGAGTAAAAACTTTGACCAGGATAAGAGAAGGTGGATGATCTGGATACAGATTACCTGTGCGGGGCTGCTGCTGGCTGATTCCCTGGCATGGACTTACCGTGGAGTGCCGGGACAGATGCCGGCCTGTATTGTACATGTCAGCAATTTCCTTGTGTTTGCGCTCAGCGACATTTTATTGTTTTTGTACAATGGCTATATGTCAAGCTGCCTGTTCAAGGAGAAGAAAGATCTTCCGCATAAGCGCCTGCTCCTGGTATCAGCGGTGGCCTTTACAGGACTTTTGCTTGTTATCGTCTCACAGTTTACAAACCTGTATTACTATATCGATGCACAAAACTATTATCACCGGAATCCGGCATATGTGGTGTCGACACTTCTTCCTGCGGTGGGAATGATCATTGATCTGTCCATCATGATAGAGTTCCGGAAGAATGTAAGCAGGGCGATGCTGGTATCCCTGATCTCTTATATGGCGCTTCCGTTTGCCGCAAGTGTGATACAGATCTTCTGTTACGGAATCTCTCTTATCAATATTTCCATCAGCATCTCTATGATACTGATGTTCGTCGTGGCAATGATCGAGCAGAACGAAAATCTGGCAAGAAAGGAGAGAGAGGCGGCAGATCTCCGGATCTCCATGATGATCTCGCAGATTGCACCACACTTTATCTATAATGCGCTTACGACCATTCAACAGATGTGTGTGACGGATGCCGAGATGGCAAGTGAGACGGTAGGGGAATTCGCCGATTATCTGAGAGGAAACCTGAAATCACTAGAACAAAAAGAGACGATTCCATTTGGGCGGGAATTGGAGCATGTGCGCTGTTACGCCGCAATTGAGAAGAAACGGTTTGGTGCGCGGGTACAGGTGGTATATGATATTGAGACGGAGAATTTTCTTATTCCGGCACTAACGCTACAGCCAATCGTTGAAAATGCCATCAAACATGGTCTATGCAAGAAAAAGGGCGGTGGAACCGTGTGGATTCATACAAAGCAAAAGGGGGACATGGTTATCGTATCCGTCGAGGATGATGGAGCCGGATTTGATACGGACGAATATATGAAGACGCAGCAAAACCATGTCGGAATACGAAATGTAATGTCAAGATTAAATAGTATGTGCAAGGGGGAGCTTACAATCGACAGCAGACCGGGACAGGGAACCTGTGTCAGGATATATCTCCCGCAGAGAGCTGCGATATAGATTAGGGGAGGAGAATTTCGATGAGAATTATCGCTGCAGATGATGAAGAATTTGCGCTTATGTCACTTGAAAAAGCGATCCATGAGGCGGCACCGGACGCTGAGGTCATCTGTTTTTTGGATCCGGAAGAGGTGGTCGCGTATGCTAAGAAGAATGAAGCAGATGTTGCTTTCCTGGATATAGAAATGGGAACAATGAGTGGAATTGAAGTGGCAAGGGAACTTAAACTTCTGCATCCCAAGATCAACATCATTTTTGCAACCGGATATGACAAATATATGGGACAGGCGATTCAGCTTCGGATGAGCGGCTATGTGATGAAGCCGGTGACAAAGGAAAAGGTTCTTGTCGAGCTTGAGGACTTAAAGTACCCGGTGCCCTCTGCAAGTGGGAAAACGATCTTTGTGCGGTGCTTTGGCAACTTTGAAGTATTTATTAATGGAAGTATATTGAACTTTGAAAAGGCAAAGACAAAGGAGCTTCTTGCATATCTTGTTGACCGGCGCGGCAGTGGAGTTACAACGGGGGAATTGCGCAGTATCCTGTGGGACGATGCACAGACGGATGGAAATACCCGCTCTTATCTGTCTAAGCTGAAAAAGGATCTGGTCCAGGTATTGAAGGAAGCGGGAGCAAAAAATATTTTCCTGGAGAAGCGTGGAAGCTATGCAATCGATCCGGCGCAGTTTTCCTGTGATTATTATGATTTCCTGGATGGAAGACCGGATGGAATACGTGCCTACAACGGAGAGTATATGTCCCAGTACAGTTGGGCGGAAGAAAGATGTGCTTTGCTGCAAAACAACCACAGATAGGAAGTTAAAAGGCACCTGATGATAAATTCCGGTGTATTCTATTACCAAAAGCAACATAAAAGCAACATTCCTAAGCTACAATATTTTGAAGAATACTATATTCGGAAAAGGATTAGTGGAAATACATGTTAGGAGAAATGATCATGAGAAAAGGAACAAAGAAATGCAAAGCAGTATGATTCCGGAAACAGCGCAGCGGTAGAGTTTAAGAAAACTTATGACGGAGAGTCAGCTAAGGAAAGATATTGGAGATCTCTTCGGAGAGACCTGCCGTTTTTTAAATAGATATTAATGGAGAGAATAAATTTGGAAAACGAAAAGATTATAAAGACATGGAAGACACCTTCTTCCAGCGAAGAATTACTTCTTAAGTGTATCTACGATCTCGGTGGAAAGAATATTGTTGTAAAAGACGTTGTTGACGTCCTGAAGAATACATACCAATGCGACTATGCCCGCACAACTGTGGCAACCTTTATGGGACGAATGACTGAGCGTAATCTGCTTACCAGACGCAAACAGGGAAAGCGCTCCTATTACGACGTGGTTCCGCAGCAGGAAGAGTACGTGGCAGTCAAGATGGATGAAATCCGTGATTTCTTTTTCGCAGGTGATACAGCAGCTATGTTTGCGGTACTTTGGGAATCTGAACCTGCCGAAAAGCGCACGGTGTCGAAGGAAAAGATAGAGCAGCTGCTAAGTGAAATGTGATTTGGTATAATGGCATAGTTTCCTTTCTGCATTCAATATAAGTAAATAATTTACTTGACTTTTGTAACTTTAGAATAGTAAACTATTGAGTGTTACAGGAGGATATTATGGCGACAGTAAAACAAATTGCGGAAATGGTTGGAGTGTCGAGTGCTGCAGTATCGCGTGTACTCAATTATGATGAGGGAATCTCGGTCAGTCAAGAGACAAGGGATGCCATTTTTGCGGCAGCGGAGAAAATCGGCTACAAGAAAAAGGTAGTATATCCTAAAATTGAAAATGTGGCGTTGCTTTATTGGGTGTCCAATGAAGAAGAACTTGAAGATATTTATTACAAGGCGATCTATGATGAACTGCTAAAGGAGGCTAAGCAGGTAAATATCCACCTTTCAGTCATCACGAAGGAGCAGGGGTTTTCAGCAATTCCATCAGATCTGACTGCATTTGTTGCAATTGGGTGGTTTGATCGTAGGGATATAGACCGGCTGTATAAGAAATGCAGGAGGGGAGTATTTATTGATACATCTCCGGATGAGAAACTTTTTGATGCAGTGCGGCCAAATCTGGACTCGTTTGTTACGCAGATGGTGGATTATTTTATAGAGAGCGGACATAAGACAATTGGTTACATTGGTGGGAATGATAAGAATATTGATACGGGGGAGCCGTGCATGGATATCAGGGAGTGGTCGTTTAGACAGAGTGCCCAGTATTATCATTGCCTGAACGAGGCGTATATTTACACTTGTGATCAATATACTGTTGCAGAAGGTTACCGGCTTGCGAAAGAGATGATTGCTTCTGAAGATTTGCCTTCTGCGGTATGCGTGGCAAGTGATACACTTGCGATTGGCGTATTGCAGGCGTTAAATGAAGCAGGAATCCAGATACCGGAACGAATTTCGGTATTCAGCATCAATGATGTGAATGTGGCACAGTATGTTTCCCCGCCGCTTACCACATTTCACATAGATATACCTATAATCTGCGAGTCTGCGCTGGATTTGCTGCGAAGCAGGGTGTTAAAGGGCGGAACAATCACAAAAGCAATTTTTATCAATGGGATTCCAGTATTTCGGAAAAGCTGTAAATAGAATAAAATTCCCAAGGGGAGTGTCAAGACAAGGTATTTGTTTTGACACTCCTTTTTTGTGCATTTGTTACGGAAAGCGTAAGGAAAATTTGTATGGATTGTAGAAATGTTTTTGCAACGTTGACTTTGAAAAGTAAAAGTGATAACTTGAATGTAGTAAATAATTTATCTAAAACGAGATAATAAATTTATTAAAGAGGAGAAAAAAGATGAAGAGAAGATTTGTAACAATTTTACTAGCAACAGCAATGACATTGGCAATGATGGGATGCGGAAATGGCGGTAAGACAAACAAAGAAAGTGAAGAGCGCGGACAGGCGCAAACACAGGAGAACGAAGCAGATGCTGTAGCAACAGAGAAAACCGAGGATGGGGATGAGGCAGAACCGATACAGGCAGTTGCCGACGAGAGCGGAAACTATGTGGTAAACGGTAGCTTTGAAGAAGCAGATTTTACCGGGTGGACGGTCAACAATGTGAATGATGCAACAGAGGAACTTGACATATATACAAGAGCAACCGATTGCTATGATGGGGAACAGTCACTGCATTTTTATTCCGGAAGTAATGTGGTTGATTTTACCGTAGAGCAGAGTTTGACAGGTCTTGAGGCAGGAACATATAAGTTTAGCGCATATTGTCAGGGAGATACTGCGGGAGATGCGGATGGAAAGATCTACTTTTACATTATGGCAGATGGAGAGACATACAATGTTGACGGGCAGTTAAACGGATATGTGAATTGGTACTGTGCAGAACAGGACGGAATCAGCATAACGGGCGGAGACGCTACCATCGGTGTCTGTGTACAAAACGCGGCAGGCGGATGGGGAACTATCGATGCAATCAGTCTGGTCAAGGAGCAGTAACATGCAGTTTATTAAAGGAGTAGATGTTTCCCTGATAGAGGAACTTGAGGGACGGAATGCAGTGTATTATCTGCGCGGAAATCAGATGGATCTGTTTGAAATATTAAGGGAATGTGGAATCAATCTGGTGCGGCTAAGACTGTGGAACCATCCATATAGTGACGATGGAGAACCGTATGGCGGCGGAAGCAATGATCTGGAGACTACCATAAAGCTGGCACGGCGTGTGATGGAGCATGATATGCAAATCATGTTGGACTTTCATTACAGTGATTTCTGGGCAGATCCGGCGAAGCAGTTCAAACCCAAAGCATGGGCATCTCTCAGCGGAGAATCCTTAGAGCGCGCGGTATATAGCTATACAAAGGAGACTTTACAGCGAATGGAGCGGGAGGGACTGTCACCAGCAGTCGTCCAGGTCGGAAATGAGATCACGAACGGATTTTTGTGGCCAGACGGGCATGTCAAAAATCTGGCACAGATGGCAGGTCTGTTGAAGGCTGGAATCGCGGGCGTGCGGGAGGCCTGTCCGGATGCAAAGATCATGCTGCATCTGGATGTTGGAACGGATAACGTGCTTTACAATAAATGGTTTTCAGACATAGAGCCATATGGTCTGGATTATGATATGATAGGAATGTCTTACTATCCGTATTGGAATGGCTCATTGGATCTGTTGGTAGATAACATGAATGACATCAGCAGCCGGTTCAACAAGGATGTGGTAATTGCTGAGACGGCAATCGGATACACAACGGATAATCTTGGGTGCAAGGCTGCAATCTATTCGGAAGAATTGGAGAAAAAGACCGCCTTTTCCGGAACGAAGGAAGGACAGAAACAGTTTCTGGAAACTCTTTATGGAAAGGTAAAGCAGGTGAAGAACCACAGAGGGACCGGCGTTATATATTGGGAGCCGGATTGGTTGCCAATTCCAGATTGTGCATGGGCGCTTCCGGTTGGCTGTGAGTATATGAACGATCAGGCAGAACTTGGTAATTCATGGGGGAATCAGGCTTTGTTTGATGCTGATGGAAATGCAAATCCGGCACTTATCCATATAAAGGATCTATAAAAGGAGGCAGGAAAATGAAGATGAAGAGAGTAGTAGCGGCAGGCGTTTTAACAACACTTGCAATAAGTATGCTCGCAGGATGCGGGGCAGGCAGCACGGAGGCGAAGAAGGAAAGTCTTGTGATCTGGACGAACATGGCTGTTGAGGCAGATACCATACAAAAATATGCAACAGAGTGGGGCAATGCAAATGGATATGAGGTTGAGGTAATCCATCAGTCCCCATCAGTTCAGAAGTTTGCGCAGGCGGTAAAGAGTCCGAGCGGACCGGATGCGGTCGTTGGTATTCCAAATGATCAGCTGGCAGATTATATTAACGCTGGGCTTGCTGCGGAGACACCGGCAGACCTGTATGCAGATAGTGACTTTTCCGATGCAGCGATCCGTGCCTGCTATGTGGATGGTGTACGCTATGCGGCACCGCTTGCAGTAGAGACGGTGGCACTTTTTTATAACACGGATAAGATCACAGAGATTCCACAGACATGGGAGGAACTCGTCGATGTGGCAGGTGATAAAGGGGGCGTACAGTTTGACGCTACCAGTATCTATTATGACCTCGGATTTGTAAGAGCCTGTGGAGGATATATTTTCAACTATGAGAATGGCACTTATGATGTCAGTGACATCGGATTATCCAATGATGGTGCTGTTGAAGCGTATAATTTTATCTATGATCTGTACAACAAGTACAACTATGTGTCTGCCGACGTGACGGCGGATATCGCAAGAAGTAACTTTCAGAATGGTGAGACTGCCTTTTACATTGGAGGCCCGTGGGATATTGATGGATTTACTTCCGCAGGGACACCATTTGCTGTTACAAAAATGCCAACGTTTCATGGCAATGACTTTGTAACACCGGTAGGAACACAGATAAGCTTTGTAAGCAAAGAGTCCACAAAACAGGATGCCGCATGGAACTTTATCATGTACCTGATCGACAATGGGGCAATGGAGATGTATGAGGTTGGTGACCGTATTCCTGCAAAGCTTTCAGATCAGATGAATGAGGCAATCACAAAGGATGCAGCTTCTGCCGCTTTTATCGAGCAGATCAATATTGGAGAACCGATGCCTACCGTATCCGAGATGGGACAGCTCTGGAGTATTCATGCAAATAATATCCGCTCTATGTGGATGGGAGAGCTGACACCAGAGGATATGGCGCAAAATATTGTAAAGCAGTTGCAGGAAGCAGTAGAATTAATGGATTCCGGAAAGTAGCATAAAGATGAAAAAGAAAGATAATTTGAGGGCATACAGGTATCTTGCACCGGCTTTGATCTCGATTGCGGTTGTCACATGCCTGCCAATCATTTACACAGTTGTTATTTCATTTACCAATTACAATATGTATCATCTGACAAAATTTGATTTTGTCGGGATCAGCAATTATGTAGAGGTACTTTCCGGAAGCATCCGGGATGTCTTTTTCCCTGTACTAGGCTGGACGATCTGCTTTGCAGTGCTAAGTACCCTGTTATCCTACGCGACGGGGCTTATTCTTGCAATTCTTCTAAATAATAAAAACATGAAGGAATCAAAAATTTATCGCTCCCTGCTTATCATTCCGTGGGCGCTGCCATCTACGATCGCAATCCTGGCGTGGCAGGGGCTGTTAAACGAGCAGTATGGAGGAATCAATAACCTTTTAAGAACGCTTGGTATTGCGTGGAATGTTCCGTGGCTGACAGATCCGTTCTGGGCACGTTTTGGTATTATTATGGTAAATGTCTGGCTGGGATTTCCTTATATGATGAATGTCTGTCTGGGTGGATTACAGTCCATTTCTACAGAGTATTACGAGGCGGCGAAGATCGACGGAGCATCACGGTTTGCCTGCTTTACAAAGATCACGCTTCCAATGGTCACGCGGTTGTCACTCCCGCTTGTAATCTCTAGTTTTGCTGCCAATTTTAACAACTTTGGAAATATTTATATGATTACAGAAGGTGGTCCGGCGCGCATTGACAACCAATTTGCGGGGTATACGGATATTCTTGCAAGTGTTGCCTACAAAATGACTACATGGAGTAACCGATATGAGCTGTCGGCGACCTTCAGCGTTTTGGTATTTCTGATTGTTGGAAGTCTGACGCTTCTTAATATGAAGTTTTCCGGATCGTTTAAGGAGGTGGATTAGCATGAAAAATAGGCGTAGAAATCATATCTCGCCTTCCGAGCGGAGGATACTTTGGATCAGCCGTGTCGTTATCTGGATCGCGATCGCACTTATGATCTTCCCGGCACTTTGGATCGTTATGTCATCTTTTTCAGCCGGAGACAGCTTTTTCCTCTCCTCACTCTTCCCGAAGAAGCTGAGCTTTGAACATTATATCGATCTGTTTGCAGAGACGGATTTTGTGCGATGGGTGTGGAATTCACTGAAAATGTGCTTGATCGTGGCGGTAATCCAACTGACATTTACCACGCTTGCGGCATACGCATTTTCCCGCATGCGGTTTACGGGAAGAACATACGGATTGATGACATTGCTGGTCTTACAGGTATTCCCGAACAGCATGGCAGTATCAGGCTATTACATCTTAGTCTATAAGCTTGGTCTGGTGGACAGCAGCATTGCCCTGATCCTGGTGCTGGCGGGTGGAAGCGTATTTAATATATGGCTGTTAAAATCCTACATTGACGGAATTCCGAGAGAACTTGATGAGGCAGCAATGGTGGATGGAGCCGGACATTTTAAGGTGTTTGTCCGAATCATCCTGCCGCTTGCATCCCCACAGCTTGTGGTCATTTTCCTGTTTTCATTTATTGCAACGTACAGTGAGTATGTGATCTCATCCGTATTTTTGCAGACGCCGGGAAAGATGACGCTGGCGCTGGGGCTGCAATCGTTCATCACGAACCAGTTCGCGGCACATTGGACGCTGTTCGCTGCGGCAGCAGTGGTTTCCTCGCTCCCAATCATGGCGGTATTTATGGCTTTGCAGAAGTACATTCAGAATGGACTTATCGCAGGTGGCGTCAAGGGTTAGCGACAATTTCTTTTAACTGCATGGAAACATCATTTACCTGCGTAAATACCTGTTCCATATCCTGAAGAAGTGAATCCTGATCGTCTAAACGCTTGCGGATGTCCATGACCATCTCGGAGGAATGTTCCATAAGGGCAGACATATTATCGGCTTTTCCTACAACATCATTTACGGAATCCTTGGTTTTCTGGCCACTTCCGAAAATGTCTTCGGCGGCCTGAAGGGAAGTCTCCTGAATGTTACCGAGCTTTTCTGCCTCTGTGCGGGCGATACGGATTTGCTCCAATCCGGCATCGACAGATTGACTTCCTTTTAGAATGGAGGCACTGGCAGCCGCTACACTTTCGCGGATTCCCTCTACGTGGTTGGTAATACTGCCAACCGCGTTGTGTGACTGCTCTGCGAGTTTTCGCACTTCCTCTGCGACAACGGCAAATCCTTTGCCATTTTCTCCGGCGCGTGCAGCCTCAATGGAAGCATTTAACGACAATAAGCTGGTTTGGTTGGCAATTGCTATAATTGTCGAGGTCAATTCCTCGATGTGTTTCACACGATCCTCTAATACCTGGATTGTCTGGAGGGTGTCATTTGTGGATTGACTGATTACATCCATGCTTGCCACAGCACCATCCATGATCTGGATATAGGATTGGGTACTGTCATAGGTTTGCGATGCAACTTCTTTCATATTGTTTGTCTTTTGAATGATCTGGTCAATGGAAGATGCCATCTTTTGAATCTCTTCAATGGTATCATGGACATATTCCTGATTGCTGACACAGTCTTCCATTGTTTTTCCGGCAAAATCGGCAACAATCGCGTTTCCCTTGCGGCTTTCATCCAGGGAAATATGAAGCTGGTCAATAGAACTGACGAGATTTCCGGAGGCATCCTCACAGCTATTTAAAACGGCCTGGATTTTTTCCCGGTCATAAACACCTTCTAAGAGGTTACGGCTTGCCTTGCTGACTGAAATGCATACCGCAGCAAGTGCAATGTATTCAATGGTAAAGCCCATAACGTAACCGCGGAACCAATGCATCGGGGTATCATCTGCTGCAAGAGTTACATTCTGTGAGCGGAAGAAAACGGCGATGACAAGGCATGCGTAGCCGAGAAAGGCCATATTACGTGTGAATCTGGCATCAAAATACATGCAGCTGACGGAAAGCGCCAGAATATAGGTAATATAAATACCGATATGTGCATTGCTTCCCATGATTGCGATTACAACAGAAAGTGAGATGATACTGATGTATTTGAGTGCCTTTACGGATATTCCGGCGCGCTTTAGAACCGTTGGCATCAACGTACAGATAAGACCAAGCGGCGTGATCATGCATAGCTCTTTGATGGATACCTGAAATACATGTAAAATAGAAAGCAGAAACAATGCCGGAAAGACGAGGCTGAGCCACATCAGAATGCGACATACCTTTGCGTTTACCTTTCGGTCATTTTCGTAAAAAAATTGGTCGGTTCCCATGATAATTCCCCCTTGTTTATTCAAACATTTCTCCTGTTATGACATATTTTGTCGATAACATCATAATTATATAGTATATAAAAGCACATGGCAAATGAATCAGAGCCGTTTCTGTGCAACTTGGATACCTTATTTTGCATCTTACCATGAAAAGATGCGGCCTGGACCTATTCGATGTAAGTACAGAGGAAAACGGAAGAGATTGCAAGATGGACTGCAGTGTGCTACACTAAAATAGTATTAAAAAGATTCTGCAACAGACCGGGCAGAGATGATTCATCTCTGCCCGGTTATATTGCGGGAAAATTTACAGGAGGAGTCAACAATATGTTGGAGAAAATGTTTAAACTGCGTGAAAATCACACGACAGTAAAGACGGAGATTCTGGCTGGTATTACGACCTTTATGACAATGGCGTATATTCTTGCCGTGAATCCAAATGTTTTAAGCGCATCCGGTATGGATCGTGGTGCTGTGTTTACCGCGACGGTATTGGCATCCTTTTTAGGAACGACCTGTATGGCGCTGTTTGCAAACTATCCGTTTGCATTGGCACCGGGTATGGGACTGAATGCGTATTTTGCCTACACAGTCGTAATCGGTATGGGTTATCCTTGGCAGGCTGCGTTAGCGGCTGTTTTTGTGGAAGGTGTAATTTTTATTTTGCTTTCCCTATTTAATGTGCGCGAAGCTATTTTCAATTCTATTCCGTCAAATCTTAAGAAAGCGGTTTCTGTAGGTATCGGTTTCTTTATCGCATTTATCGGACTGCAGAACGCAAAGATCGTAGTCGGTGGTGCTACATTGGTTGAGCTGTTTTCACTTGATGCGGTGGAGGGCGCTACCATGCATGACGCCGGCATCTGCGTAATCCTTGCAATCATCGGAGTATTTTTAACCGGCATTCTTGTTATCCGGAATGTAAAGGGTAATATTCTCTGGGGTATCTTAGGAACATGGATTCTCGGTATCATCTGTCAGTTCGCAGGACTTTATGTGCCGAATCCGGAGATTGGATATTACAGCCTGCTCCCGGATTTTTCTGCAGGACTTTCTGTTCCAAGCATTGCTCCGATCTTTATGAAGATGGATTTTACATCTATTCCGATTGCCGAATTTGTTGTGATCGTATTCGCATTTTTGTTTGTGGATATGTTCGATACACTTGGAACCTTGATCGGCGTTGCAACTAAGGCGGGTATGCTCGATGAGGAAGGCAAGCTTCCGAACATCAAGGGTGCGTTGATGGCGGACGCGGTTGCTACAACTGCCGGTGCAGCACTTGGTACTTCTACGACCACAACTTTTGTAGAGAGCGCATCCGGCGTCAGCGAGGGTGGTAGAACCGGTCTTACTTCTATCACAACCGCAATCCTGTTTTTACTTGCGCTGCTGCTTTCCCCGATCTTCCTTGCCATTCCGTCATTTGCAACGGCTCCGGCTCTGATCATCGTAGGATTCTACATGGTAAATCAGGTAGGACTTATCGATTTCTCTGATTTTAGCGAAGGAATCCCGGCATTTATCTGCATCGGTGCAATGCCATTCTTTTACAGCATCTCAGAGGGTATCTCCATGGGAGTTATCTCTTATGTTGTATTAAACCTTGTAACCGGAAAAGCAAAGGAAAAGAAGATCAGCCCGATCATGTATGTACTTGCGGTGCTGTTTCTGGCGAAGTACTTCTTGCTGTAGGGACGTTCCTTTTGACACGAGGAGAGCCCATTGGCACAGGGAGAGCCCATTGACACAGGGAACGCCCATTGGCACGGGGAGAGCCCATTGGCACGTGGAGAGCCCATTGGCACGGGGAGAACCCATTGACACGGGGAGAGCCCATTGACACAGGGAACGCCCATTGATATATGGAGCGCTCAATGACACATAGAAAAATCCATCACAATGGTGAGCGGGTGGCAGAATGCGGGGAGAGAACGATGCAGCAGGAGCAGACACAGAGAGTAGAAGAAGATTCAGTTGTTATGATTACAGAATATGATGATCAGAGGTTGGATATTTTTACCAGATTGTCGGAGGTGCAGCTTCTGCGGTATCGGGAACCGGGGCTAGGAATTTTTCTGGCGGAAAGCCCGAAGGTAATTGAGCGGGCGATGGACGCAGGATATGAGCCGGTTGCTTTTCTTGCTGAAAAATCTGCTTTTCGTGAGAATGAGAAAAGGCTGTGTGCGCGTTTTCCAAAAATCTCGGTCTATGTGGCAGAAAACGGAGTCTTTGAGCAGATGCGGGGATTTCAGCTTACACGTGGAATGCTTTGTGCGATGAACCGGAAGCCTCTGCCGTCTGTTGCAGAAGTATGTGCAAAGGCGAGGCGTATCGCAGTGCTTTGGGATGTTGTCAATCCGACAAATGTGGGAGCAATCATCCGCTCTGCCGCGGCTCTTGGTATGGATGGCGTGATATGTACATCAGACAGCAGTGATCCACTCTACCGGCGGGCAATCCGTGTCAGCATGGGAACTGTTTTTCAGATCCCGTGGACCATTATGGATGAAACCGGTATGCAGGAGCTAAAAAAGCTTGGCTTTTGTACGGTCGCGATGGCGCTTCAAGAGGATTCTGTAAGTCTGACCGATCCGGTGTTCGCGGAAAAAGAGCGGCTGGCCGTTGTGCTTGGAACAGAGGGCGATGGCCTGCCGCAGAATGTTATTGACCAATGTGATTACACCGTTCGCATTCCGATGAAGCACGGTGTAGATTCTCTTAATGTGGCGGCAGCTAGTGCGGTCGCTTTCTGGGAATTGCAGTGGGGACGTTCCTTTTGACACAAGGAGCGCCCAATGACACAGAAAGTGTCTAATGGCATGGGGAGCACCCATTGACACAAGGAGCGCCCATTGGCATAATAGCGTTCATATATTCAAGCGTGAGAATAACTGTATAATGAAAGAAAAGAAAGCCAGTCCGGCAATGAACAATACCGGGCTGGCTTTTTGCAGTGTGATTGAAAAATATAATTATTCCTGGATCTCCGCCAGCGCCTTTTTGAACTGGAAGGTAAAAAAGATGGAGGTAAAGGTTACCGCAATGACATCCGCGATCGGCTCTGCCAGATACACGCCCGTTGTCGGATCGGACACAAGGTGCGGAATGATATAGATCAGTGGAAGGAGCAGCACAAACTTGCGGACGACCGCTACCACAATGGAATTTACGGCTTTTCCAAGTGAAGTAAATGTTATCTGGCAGGCAATCTGGATGCCGAACAGGAATAAGCCGCCAAGGTAAATCCGGAGCATCGGAGCGGTAAAAGCGATCAGTTCTGCGTCAGGTGTAAAAATGCTTACGAACGCAGTAGGGAAAAGCTGTATAGCTGCCCAAAGCGTGATCGAGTAGGTAAGGCTTGCAATCAGAAGCAGGCGGAACGTTTTTTTGACGCGGTCTGCATTTTTCGCTCCATAATTGTAGCTGGCGATTGGCTGAGAGCCCTGTCCGATGCCTTGCAGCGGAAGCATGGCAAACTGCATGACACTTGTGAGAATTGTCATGGCGCCAACCGCAATGTCCCCGCCGTAGCGAAGCAGGGAGGAATTGAAGCAGACGGTTATAACGCTCTCGCTTGCCTGCATGATAAAGGTGGCAAGACCAAGTGCCACGCAGGGTAAAATGACCGGTGCTTCGAGGCGCATATATTTTTTGCGGAGATGCAGCTGCGTCTTTTTTCCGCAGAGGAATGATACCACCCAGATCGTAGAGATGGACTGCGAAATGATGGTTGCAAGTGCGGCACCCCTTACGCCCATGTGAAAACCAAAGATAAACAGCGGATCGAGGGTGATGTTGCAGACTGCACCGATGAGCACGGATACCATAGAAATCGTCGTGAAGCCCTGTGCGGTGATAAAGGTGTTCATGCCGAGCGTCAACTGCACGAACAGCGTCCCGATCGCGTAAATGCGCATGTAATCGGTGGCGTAGGTGATGGTGTTTTCGCTGGCCCCAAAAGCAAGCAGCAGATTTTCGCTCCAGAGCAGTAAAACCGCGGTCAGGATAAATGAGATGACGATCTGGAGGATGAAGCAGTTGCCTAATATTTTTTCTGCGGAATCCAAGTCCTGCTTGCCCATCGAAATGGATGCCCTTGGCGCACCGCCAGAACCGACTAGGGCGGCGAATGCAGAAACGATCATAATGATCGGCATACACACGCCGACTCCGGTAAGCGCGAGGCTGCCTTCGCCGGGAATATGTCCGATGTAGATCCGGTCTACGATGTTGTAGAGAATGTTGATAAGCTGCGCAATCACAGTCGGGATGGAAAGCTTAAGCAGGAGCTTTCCAATAGGCTCTGTCCCTAAAAAATCTTTATTGTTTTGCATGGGAAAATCTCCTTTGTAAGTTGCTGATTGTAACCCAACTATTATAAGGCAGAAGATTTTGGTTTGCAAGGTGGAAGTGGGGACGTTCCTTTTGACACGCGCATCGCCCAATGACACACGGAGCGCCCTTTGGCACAAGAAATGTTTAGGTATTTACAATCGCCCGCTGAACAATTCCGCGAGGCGTTCCAGTTAGACGATTTAGCTGTCGTATGGAGAGTCCTTTTTGATGCAAAAGAACAAGATACTTGTTTCGGTCGGATAAAGATAGTTTTTGAAAATCGGTTACGGTGTTGCAATTACAATTTTCCTCAATAATACTTTGGGCAACATCATCCGGCAATCGAATTTTGATCTTGTGAATATCAATACAATCATCGGAGCGGACATCGATATGTGATTCGAAAAATTGATTTGGGGAATCGAACAGTGCAAGAATATCCTCGGCATCAGTCAGATCAGTAACGCCATTCTGATATTCATAAAAACTGCTCCAGGGATAGCTGCTTCCTGGTGTTTTTTCGAGTCCGGCCTTTGTGGGATTATAATGAATGTAGCGGATGACGGTAAGCAGATAACTGACATTTTCAACCGGCTCACTGTGGTATCTGCCATCCTGCAAAAAACCGGTGCGCTGGTACTTGTGGTTGAACCAACCGGCATAAGTTGTATTGATAGGGCGAAAAATGGATTCCAGCGTGAACTCCGCCGAATGTTGAATAAGAAGATGTACATGATTTGACATCAGGCAATAGGCATAGATTTGAAAGTGAAATTTTTCCTTATAGTATCTGAGAATATCCAGATATTTTAAATAGTCCTTTTGCTCCTCAAAAAGCAGCTGCCTGTCAGCCCCCTTGATGACGATGTGGTATGTCCGAATTGATGATTTTTTCCTAGCGTGTCTTGGCAATAAAAGCTCCTCCTTGTAAAAATGGTTAAATTGTTATAAAAAGGGAATAGTGGGTGAAGCCCCGCGAATAATTCAAGTGGATGATGACACAAATGAATTATAATACTATAATATATATTTTATAATAATTATGAAAAAAGTAAATAGGAAAAAGTATATACTTGTGAATCACAAGAATACTTGAACCAAAGGGCGCTCCACATGTCAAAGTGCGGTTCATGTGCCAAAGGGCGCTCCATATGTCAAAGGGCGGTTCATGTGCCAAAGAGCGCTCCATGTGCCAAAGAGCGGTGCGTGTGCCGAAGAGCGCCCCATGTGTCAAAGGGCGGTTCATGTGCCAAAGGGCACTCCATATGTCAAAGGGCGGTGCGTGTGCCAAAAGGAACGTCCCCACGAAAGGAAGAACATGTATACAATACTCACAGTGATCGTTTTATTTTTCTGTTGGTTGTTTAGCTTCAGAAATGGAATATTTGGCTCAAAAATAGATTGGATCAGCCAGCACAGTGTAATACCGGATTATTTTAGACAACTTTTTTATGATACCGGAAATCTTTTCCCTGAATTTGCGGCAAATATTGGGGGAGGGCAGAATATCTATAATTTCTCATATTATGGACTTTACAGCCCGATAATCCTGCTTTCCTATCTGTTTCCAATGGTTAAGATGGGAACATATATTGTGGTCTGCATGATTGTAAGCCTGATAGCATCTGTCCTGTTGTTTTACAAATGGCTGCAAAGTCACGGAATTTCACGTTTTGTAAGCTTTATGACAGCAATCATGTTCCTGCTGGCAGGCCCGATGATCTATCATTCCTACAATCAGATCATGTTCGTCAACTATATGCCATTTTTGTGTCTTGCACTCATCGGCGTGGATCGCTATTTTGATGAGAACAAGGAAGGACTTTATACGGTCAGTGTCTGGCTGATGATTATGACCAGTTTTTACTTCAGCATCGGTGGAATGCTGGTTCTTGTCATATATGGAATTTATCGCTATATGGGGAGCGAAGGGAAAAAGAACGTAAAGACGTTTCTTCAGTCGGGAATCCGTTTCTTGATCCCGATGCTGGTGGCGGTGTTTATGAGTGCAGTTCTGCTTGTCCCGACAGCGTATGTTCTTATGGGAGGAAGAACTTCGGGGGCAAAAACTGCAATATCATTCGGGAAGCTTTTCATTCCGGATATAAATATTGGCGAATTTTTGTACAGCCCATATGGAATCGGATTGGCAGCGCTTGCGATTATTGTGCTTATCACAGGGCTTGTTTACAAAAAGGGTAATGAGCGGTGGCTGCATATAGCCTGCGTTCTGATTCTGGTCATTCCCTTTTTTGCATGGGCGTTGAATGGCGGGCTATATATCAGAAGCAAGGTGTTTGTCCCGTTTTTGCCGCTTTTATGCTATATGGTCGCAATATATATAGAAAAACTGAGAAAAGAAGAAATTTCATTCCTGACAGGTGTGATTCCGTATGTCCTTACGCTTCTTCTACTTTTTACAGGAAAGAAAACCGTGTATTGGGTGGACGGCATTCTGATGCTTGGTTGTTTCCTTATCTGTTATAGGAAAAAATGCATGCAGTATCTCATCCTGCCGTCCATTCTGATACTGTGCGTGCAGGGTTTTTCGTACAACAATACCAATCCGACGAGCGTTGAACCGGAGTTCTATAAACAGGTTACAGACAAGGCAAACCGTGAGGTGATCGATAAGATCACGAAAGAAGAGAATGGATTTTACAGGATTGAGCAAAGCGGCGATGTAAAAACAGATTTTGCTAACCTTAACCGCATCTGGGCAGCGGATCAGTACATATCGTCCATCTATTCATCGGTCGAGAATCCGGATTATCAGAATTTCCGGACGCAGACGTTTCAGGTCGAGCAGCCCTACCGGAATATCCTGATGCAGGCGCGGGCGCATAATGCGGTATTCCAATGCTTTATGGGGGTAAAATACCTGGTATCAGATGAAGCAGTACCGGGCTATAAAAAGATAGGGGAAAAACTGTATGAGAACGAAAATGCTCTTCCGGTTGCCTACTATACAAGCAGTGTAATGCCGCAGGCTCAGTATGATGCGCTGCAATTTCCCTATAACCAGCTTGCATTTTTGTCACGCGCGGTGGTGGATACGAAAGAGGCGGGCAATATAGATACCGAGTCTTTTGATGAGGGTTTAAAAAAGATCCCCATAAAAATCCAGGCAGATGAGATTGGGATAGAAAGAGCCTCAGAGGGAGATATCCTGTTCTTACAGTTTCAGGTAGAAAATCATTCGCCGAAGTCGGATGTTGCAATCAGTGTAGAAGGGGTGCGCAATAAGCTGACGGCAGAAAACCATATTTATTATAACGGAAACACTTGTTTTACATATGCAGTTTTACTGAAGGAAGGACAGACTAGTGTAGAGGCTGTGCCTGGGGACGGAAATTATGATATTTCGGGTATTACCGGGTATCTGTGGAAAGGCGCTTCAAATAGAAAGCTGCGTGCACAGCTGGTTGAATCGGAGCTTATTTTAGATAAAAAAGCAACAAAAGGGAATGTTATAAAAGGCTCTGTGAATGCAATGGAGGATAGTGGATATCTTATCACGTCCATCCCTTATGACGAGAATTTTGAAGTGCTTGTTGACGGCGAAAGGGTTGCCTGCGAAAAGGTAAATACAGCATTTCTCGGATTGAAGATGGATAAGGGAAAGCATGAGGTGACGATCACGTATCACGCGCCGGGTGTATTGGCTGGGAAAATTTTAAGTATCTTTGGACTGGTGCTTGGTATTCTGATGCACTTTGCGATTTTTCATAAAAAGAGTTCAAAGGGGCAAGATAGCCGCAGAGCGGCGGTTAAAAAGGACGCTTGATTTCTCAAATGTCCGAGTGCATAGTCTGCTTAGAAAGTAAATCGGACGTGATGCCGATTTGCCCTCAGTAAATACAGATTTTAGAAATAGCATTCACTTTGGCCGGGGGATGCTAAAGCAATTAAAATGTCATTACAAAATATCATTACAACTCAAGAAAAAATTGTACATTTTACCGTCGATATGATATGCTATAAAGTAATGTATGAAGCATAGCATACAAATCAGAAATAAATAGCAAGGGACTTCACCTGAGCCAAAGGGCGATGGTTGTGTCAAAAGGAACGTCCCCAAAAGGAGAAAAAAATGAAACTAGGTATCGTTGGTCTTCCAAACGTTGGAAAGAGTACGCTGTTCAATTCGCTGACCAAGGCAGGTGCATTAGCTGCCAATTATCCATTTGCAACGATTGATCCGAATGTTGGTATCGTAGCAGTTCCGGACAAGCGGATTGAATTGCTTGGAGAGATGTATCATACGAAGAAGGTTACGCCTGCGGTAATCGAATTTGTAGATATTGCAGGACTTGTAAAGGGGGCTTCAAAGGGTGAGGGACTTGGCAATCAGTTCCTTGCAAATATCCGTGAGGTAGATGCAATCGTTCATGTGGTGCGCTGCTTCGAGGATACAAATGTCATCCATGTTGACGGAAGCGTTGATCCGGCAAGAGACATCGAGACGATCAACATCGAGCTGATTTTCTCCGATCTTGAAATTCTGGAGAGACGTATTGCAAAGGTTGCAAAGCAGGCCCGCATGGACAAGACACTTGCAAAGGAGCTGGAGCTTCTTGAGGCAATAAAGGCACACCTTGAAAGTACTAAGATGGCGAGAACGTTCGAAGTGCCGGATGATGAAGATATGCAGGCGTGGTTTAGCAGCTACAATCTGCTTACTGCAAAGCCGACCATCTATGCAGCAAATGTAGCGGAGGATGATCTGGCAGATGACGGTAATTCCAACCCGCATGTTGCAGCAGTCCGCAAGCTCGCCGCAGAGGAAGGATCACAGTGCTTCGTTGTATCTGCCAAGTTGGAGGAAGAGCTATCCGAGCTTTCCGATGAGGAAAAGGCAGAATTTCTTTCTGACCTTGGCGTTGAGAGCAGTGGCCTAGACAAGCTCGTAGCAGAAAGCTATGATCTGCTCGGACTGAGCAGTTTCCTTACGGCCGGAGAAGATGAGTGCCGTGCCTGGACGATCAAAAAGGGAACCAAGGCACCGCAGGCAGCCGGCAAGATACATACGGACTTTGAACGTGGATTCATCAAGGCAGAGGTTGTCAATTATCAGGATCTTCTCGATAATGGAAGTCTTGCAGCGGCAAGGGAAAAGGGAATCGTCGGGATGGAAGGAAAGGATTACGTTGTAAAAGATGGAGATGTAATTCTTTTCAGATTCAATGTTTAATTAAAATAGAAAATCAAAAGCACGGGAAGCCGCACAACAGATGTGGCTTCTCTTTTTTGTGCATATTAAACTCCCGGACAATGTATAGAACCGGATCCATCACTCATAGGATAGTAGAAAAAAGGTGCAGGACGGATATGGAACAAAAAATACGCTTTTCCTGTCTGTGCGACCGTGAGGTCATCAACATTAACGATTGCAAATGTTTGGGGAGTGTCCGGGACTTAGAGATTGACACGGAGTGCGGGACGATTATTGCGCTGATCATTCCGGGGCCGGGAAAATATATGGGATTCTGGGGAAGAGACTGCGAATTTTTCATCCCATGGTGTAAAGTTATCCGGATAGGACCCGATATAATACTTGTAGACTTCAATGATAAAGAAATGAAAAAGAAACTTTAGGGAAAAACAAGGCTTTTTCGCCGTTGACATTGAAATTAAGGAAAGTTATACTTAACTATATATAAGTATATGCATGTTTGTAAATGTACGGAGGTCATTAGATGAAGTGTCCATTTTGCAGCAGTGAGAATACCAGAGTTATTGATTCAAGACCGGCGGATGATAATAATTCCATTCGCAGACGCCGCTTGTGCGATGATTGTGGAAAGCGCTTTACCACATATGAGAAGGTGGAGACGATCCCACTGATCATCATCAAAAAGGACAATAACAGGGAACAGTATGACCGCTCCAAGATTGAGGGAGGCGTTCTCCGTGCATGCCACAAGCGTCCGGTATCGACTGAACAGATTACCCGCATGATTGATGACGTTGAGACTGAGATATTTAATCTTGAGGAGAAAGAAGTCGAGAGCACGGTGATCGGAGAGCTTATCATGGATAAGCTTAAGGATCTTGATCAGGTAGCTTATGTCAGATTTGCATCTGTGTACAGAGAATTTAAAGATGTGAATACTTTTATGAATGAATTGAAGAAGATGTTAGTATAATGAACTAATGAAAGACACAAGGAGAACGAATGAACGTATCTGGCATTCGCCCGTATTCGGGCTTTTATCAGTACAATTCAATAAAGTTAGACGAACTCCGAAATCAGCAGGTCACGGACGTCCAGCAGTCCAGCTCCCTTGAGGCAGCAGATGCCAGGGATGAGGAAGAGAGACGCCGGCAGAAAGAGCAGGAGATTGCAGAAGCTGCTGCGAAACAGACATTTGATTCCTATGACTTTGCGCAGCGGTATAAGCCGGATGAGCTGTTTGATTTAAAGGGTGCAGACAGCGACATCAGCAGTCTGGATATTGAGAAGGCTGTCAGCGATCTTGATAAGGATCAGATCTTGAAACAGTACCAGTATTTTGTTGAACCGAATGCCGGAGCATCAGCCGAGGCACGGGCACAGCAGGCGGTTCTTCGTTCGGGAGAGAACTTCACTCTTTAGAGATACATAGAATTTGGTTTAAGGAGTATATATGTGCAGTTTTTTATATCCGGGCGAATATTTAGATTCCACATATCGGATAGATTTTGATAAATTATATAAGAATGGATACCGTGGTGTTATCTTTGATATTGATAACACCCTGGTACCACACGGTGCGCCTGCAGATGTGCAGGCTATTTCTTTGTTTGCCCACTTGAATGAGCTGGGATTTTCCTGTATGCTCTTGTCGAACAACAAAGAGCCGAGGGTCAAGCCTTTCGCGGAGGCAGTCGGTGCGCAGTATCTGTACAAGGCGGGAAAGCCGAAGCCTTCCGGATATCGCAGGGCAATGCAGCAGTTGGGAACCGATACAACCAACACGCTGTTTGTCGGTGACCAGATTTTCACAGATGTGATGGGGGCTAATCTTGCAGGAATCCGCACAATCCTTGTGAAGCCGATCCACCTCAAAGAGGAAATCCAGATCGTATTAAAACGTTTTCTGGAAAAGCCGATTCTTGCATGCTATAAATTGCACCGAAGATTTTTCGGAACAAAATATGAATCAAGCAGTAAATAAAATGGAGGAATAGAAAATGAAAATTGCAATCGGAAACGATCATGCAGCAGTTAAATTGAAGAATGAGATTATGGAATATGTGCAGAGCCTGGGACATGAGGTGACGAACTTCGGAACAGACTCCACGGAGAGCTGCAATTATCCGGAATACGGAGAGAAAGTCGGACGGGCAGTTGCAGCCGGTGAGTATGACTGCGGTATTCTGATCTGCGGAACGGGTGTAGGTATTTCAATTGCCGCAAACAAGGTAAACGGAGTCCGCGCGGCAGTATGCTCCGATGCGACAACAGCCCGTCTGGTGAAGGAACACAACAATGCGAATATCATTGCATTTGGCGAGCGGATTGTGGGCGTTGAACTTGCAAAAGATATTGTAAAGGCATATCTGGATGCTGAGTTTTTGGGTGGACGCCATGCGGTACGAGTTGCGATGTTCGCAGAAATTGAAAAGCGCAATAAATAAATGCTTGAAAAACAATACCATTTATTGTAAAATAGGTCAGTAAGAGTGTTCACTCGTAGTTAAAGCCCCTGGGATCTGACGATACCTGTGGAGGCAAATCAAGGAGGAAGATATCGAATGATTTCAGCAGGAGATTTTAGAAACGGTGTTACAATTGAATTCGAAGGTAACATTTATCAGATTATTGAATTCCAGCATGTAAAGCCGGGAAAGGGTGCAGCATTTGTTCGTACCAAGTTAAAGAATATCATCAGTGGTGGTGTAGTTGAGAAGACTTTCCGCCCGACAGAGAAGTGCCCAACCGCACGTATTGATCGTAAGGATATGCAGTTCTTATATGCAGACGAGGATTTCTATCATTTCATGGACGTTGAGACATACGACCAGATTGATCTTACCAAGGATGCAATCGGTGATTCCTTAAAGTTCGTTAAGGAGAATGAGATGGTTAAGGTTTGCTCACACAACGGCAATGTATTTGCAGTAGAGCCACCTTTATTTGTAGAACTTCAGATTACTGACACTGAGCCTGGATTCAAGGGTGATACAGCAACAGGTGCTACCAAGCCTGCAACCGTTGAGACCGGAGCACAGGTTATGGTTCCGCTTTTCGTTGAGCAGAACGATGTAATCAAGATCGACACCCGTACAGGTGAGTATCTGTCTCGTGTTTAATCACTAAGGACAAGTTTATGTAGGCTGCGTGCGATTTTTGCACGCAGCTTTTTGCTTTATGGAAAAGAAAAATGGAGGAGAGAAAATGGTAAAGCACATTATTTTGTGGACATTGAAAGAAGAATATAATGAGGCCCGGAAAGAGGAGATCAAAGCGGGCATCAAAGCCGGTCTTGAAGGTTTAAAAGGGCAGATTCCGGGACTTATTGACATCCATGTACAGACGGAACGGCTGGGAAGCTCTAACGCGGACCTTATGCTTGACTCAACCTTCGAGAGCGAAGACGCCTTAAAAGGATACGCGACACATCCGGCACATGTTGCGATAGCAGACAGTAAGGTAAGGCCATACACTGCGGTAAGATCATGTCTTGATTTTGAGGCATGAATCAGTGACACTTATGGAGGCGCAGGGCATCGCGGAAATTATTGCATACGGCACCGAAATAAATCTTATTGAGCGGCGGGCTGTGTTTTGACAGCAAGGATTGCAGACAGGGAGCAAAAGAGCTGACTCAGCAGCATGCCCCACAGGAGCGCGGACAGTCCATGCACCGGCACGAGCACCCAGATGATAAAGATGCGCATGAGTGATGCGAGCAAATTGATCTTTAAGACAATTTTTGGCTGTCCGAGACCATGAAGAACGCTGCATAGCAGACTATACACATACATCATGGGACAAAGCCAGGAAAGTTTTCGGATCAGAATTCCGGCGAGTATATTATCAAAAAGTACTGCACCGATGAAGGTTCCGAATGTCAAAAATAAAAAAGTGAATACAAAGCCAGATAACAGACCGTATCGGATCGCAAGTGAGATGATGCGGTCTATTTTTTTGTTATTCTGGCACGCGGCAGCCTCTGACACGGAAGGCAGGAGCAGGACAGACAGCGAGTTGGTCAGCACACAGGGAAAGAAGATGACAGAGATAACCATGCCGGAAAGAACACCGTATACAGACAGCGACTCTTCGACCGAAAGTCCGTATAGGCGGAGACTTTGCGGAATCAGCAGATTTTCCACACTGGAAAATAAATGCATCAGGGCCTGGTTGACCGTAAGAGGGAATGCCATTGCACCGACCGCTGCGATTGCACTTTTGATGGAAGGTGCAGCTGTAGCGCCATTTGATTGTGAAAAGCCGGCCGTTGTCCGCTGTGCAGCGGGGGATGCTGCTGGACGGGTGGTTGTAATGCGGATGGCGGTCAGACTGACCAAAAGCCCGCATAATTCGCTGAAGAAGATACCCCATACTGCATGGGTGGCGGTCAGGGAAATGCCCTGCTCTGCGGTGACTATGTACATCAGATAGACAGAACCCACACGGGCAAACTGCTCCAGAAGCTGACCGATGGCAGGAACTGCGGTTTTCTTTCTTCCATAGTAATAACCGTTGATGCAGGAATGGATACTTGCGGGAAGAATGGAGTAGGACAGTATGCGAAGCAGCGCCCCACAGCGGGCATCTCCGAGCAGGTGGACAGCAATCCGGTCAGAGCCGAGAAAGAGCACGGCCTCACAGAGAATGGACAGCACAATGGAAAGGACCAGACCGGCGATCAGGTAACGGATGGATTGCAAGGTGCAGCTTTTTCCGTCAGAATCTGAGGCAACACCTTCTGCAACATATTTGGAGATGGCGGTCTGGATACCGGCAAAGGAGATGGCGTAGCAAAGTGTGATGATCGGGAAAACGAGCTGATAAAGACCGAGTGCGGATGCACCAATGGTACGTGAGAGGAATATTCTATATAGAAAGCCAACGAGACGACTGATGACTCCGGCGGCAGACAAAATGGCTGTGCCGAGAATCAGAGGATTGATTTTTTTGTTTGTTTTCATAGAGGACGCACCTTTGCGTGATTCCTTGATAGATATTTTATGTGGAAAGGATGCAGGATATGAAAAAAGAAATCTATCTCGACCATGCCGCAACAACGCAGATGTGGCCGGAGGTAAAAGTGGTGATGGAGCCATATCTTTCGGACAAATATGGGAATGCATCCACTTCGTATGACATAGGAAAAGAAGCGAAGAAGGCAATGGAAGAGGCACGTGCAAAAATTGCAGACGCGATTGATGCCTCCCCGGAAGAGATTTATTTTACATCGGGCGGAAGTGAATCAGATAATTGGGCAATCAAATGTCTTGCGGGATCACAAAAGAGTAAAGGAAAACATATCATCACGTCAAAGATTGAGCATCATGCGGTGCTCAATTCATGCGAATATCTGGAAAAACTAGGCTATGACGTAACTTACATGGACGTGGATATGTATGGTCTTGTTGATGTACAGAGACTTCGTGAGACAATCCGTCCGGACACAACACTTATCACTATCATGTACGGAAATAATGAAATTGGAACGATAGAACCAATCCGGGAGATTGGAAATCTTGCCCATCAGCACAATGTCATTTTTCATACGGATGCGGTGCAGGCAGTAGGGCAGATCCCAATGTCGGTTCGGCATCAGCCGATTGACTGTTTAAGCGCCAGCGGACATAAGTTTCATGGCCCGAAGGGCATTGGATTCCTGTATGCAAAGGATGGTGTTGCACTGCCGTCATTTATTCACGGTGGGGGGCAGGAAAGAGGAAAACGTGCCGGGACGGAGAATGTGGCGGGAATTGTTGGAATGGCGGAAGCTTTGGTGCTTAGCACGAGAAGGCTCCGGCAGTCCATGCGCTATGTGGAGAGTCTGCGGGATTATTTTGTCGCGAGGCTGATGCGGGAGTGTGATGGAGTACGCTATAACGGACATCCGAGCCGGAGGCTTCCGGGCAATGCAAATATCAGTTTTACGGGAGTGGAGGCTTCTGCACTTCTTGTTCTTCTGGAGGAAGAAGGTATCCGGGCTTCTGCCGGATCAGCATGTAATACGGGGGAAACGAGAGTCTCACATGTGCTGGCCGCAATTGATGTGCCGAAAGAATATGCGCCGGGCAGCATTCGTTTTACGCTCGGCGCAGAAAATACAAAAGAGGAGATCGACCGGACGATACAGGCAGTGAAAAATGATATTGCGCTGCTGCGTCAGGTGTGACAGAAGCGCTGCCGGAAGGCTGTGGTAAGGTTGCCAGACCACGGGCAGGCTGATGTGTCAGGGAATTATTCCGGAAAATATTTGCGAAGTGCTGCGGCAACACCGCTTTCTTCGTTGGACAGTGTGATGTCATCGGATGCAGCCTTTACTGCATCTGTGGCATTGCCCATCGCGATGCCGACACCGGCAGCCTGAATGATTGCAAGATCATTTTCGGTATCACCGATTGCAATGGTATCTGCGACCGGGACATTTAGGTATTGTGCGAGCTGGCGCAGTCCGTTGCCTTTGTCAGCTCCCAGCTTCGTAAATTCAAGGTTGTTGTAGCCTCCGCAGACACAGGTAACATCAGTACGGCTGTCAAAGTATGCTTTGATTTCTTCACGGTCTACGAGAATTCCATTTTCATCCTTTTGAAAGTTCATGGTAATTTTCTGAACCCGGAGGTTGTTCTTACGGATGTAGGCCGGCATGTCAGAAATGCGTTTCCGGCTGTTTAAAATGTAGTTCTTTAAACTTTCCGGGACAGCGAGGTTTTGTCCGACGGTAACACATTTTTCCGGAGAAAATGCATCTCCATTTATGAATACATCAAAGTGAATATTTTTGCTGAGCAGGTAATCCATAATTGGAAGAACCATGTCCGGCTCCATGCTGTTTTCATAGATGCATTTCTGGTCAGGAATATGATAAACAGAGCTTCCGTTTGTCGTGATCGCATATTCGATTCCGGTTCCCTCAATCTGGGTAAACGGGATCCCACAATAAGGACGTCCTGTCGATATGACAACGTGTACACCTTGTTCTGATACGCGGCGGATTTCTTTTATATTGTCCTCCGTGATCTTACTTTGGTTGTTGAATAAAGTGCCATCTAAGTCTAAGGCAACCAGCTTATAGTTACTCATCGTATGTTGCTCCGTTTCTTGGTTCTTATGCGCATCCGTGCTTTGCACTCCGCGTCAGACATGTGTTTTTGGCTGTTTCAATGCCACACCTTGTAATTTATATCGTTTGTATGATAATATAACATATTATTGCGGTCAATAGAGGAAATGAAATTTAAGAGGAAACGAAAATGACAAAAAACGAATTCCGCGAATGGATAGAGAAGAATATTATCATACTTGACGGAGCGACAGGAAGCAACCTTATGGCTGCGGGCATGCCGATGGGAGTGTGTCCGGAAATGTGGATTTTGGAGCATCCGGATGTGATTGTTGATCTGCAGCGCCGGTATGTGGAAGCGGGAACAAATATTGTGTACGCACCGACTTTTACCGGCAACCGGATCAAGCTTGCTGAGTATGGACTAGAAGACAGATTAGAGGAAATCAACCGTTCGCTGGTGGAATTGTCCAAACAGGCAGTGGATGGCAAGGCGCTTGTAGCCGGTGATATGACAATGACGGGCAAGCAGCTGTTTCCGCTGGGAGATCTGATGTTTGACGAGCTGGTGGAAGTATACAGGGAACAGGCTGCAATCCTTGCGGACGCGGGGGTGGATCTTCTGGTTGTGGAGACAATGATGAGCCTGCAGGAATGCCGTGCAGCAGTGCTTGCAATCCATGAGGTGTGTGATCTTCCGGTTATGGTAACACTGACCTATAACGAGGATGGACGTACTTTATTCGGAACCCCGCCGGAAGCAGCTGTGACAGTTCTGCAGTCGCTTGGCGTGGATGTGATCGGAATTAACTGTTCGACCGGACCGATGGAGATGGTTGCGCCTGTTGCAAAGATGGCAGAATATGCTACTGTCCCGATCCTTGCAAAACCGAATGCGGGATTGCCGGAATTGGATGGAAAAAACACCGTATACCGCATGACACCGGAAGAGTTTGCAAGTGCAGGAGCAGCGCTTGTGCAGGCAGGTGCCAGTATCGTTGGCGGATGCTGTGGAACAACGCCGGAGCACATCCGGGCATTGAATGATGCGGTGAAGAATATGCCAGTTCATAAGCCGCTTTCAAAGCATCGCAGAGTGCTTGCATCCGAGAGACAGATCGTAGAGATCGGCTTAGATGGCAATTTTATGGTGGTTGGAGAACGCATTAACCCGACCGGAAAGAAGAAGCTTCAGGCAGAGCTTCGTGAGGGCAGGCTGGATCTGGTGCGCCAGATGGCGATGGAACAGGAAGAGAACGGAGCGCGCATTCTCGATATCAACATGGGAATGAATGGAATTGACGAAAAAGAGATGATGAAAAGGGTCATCTACGAAGTTTCCTCCACCGTTGACTGCCCGCTTTGCATCGATTCCAGCCACATTGATGTTATCGAGGAGGCACTGCGCATTTATCCAGGGCGTGCATTGATCAATTCCATTTCCCTTGAGCAGGAGAAGGTGGACAAGCTTCTGCCAATTGCAGCAAAATACGGAGCAATGTTTATTCTGCTTCCACTTTCCGATGCGGGGCTTCCAAAGGATGTTGCGGAAAAGCAGGAGATTATTGAGACAATCTATGAACGTGCGATGGCACTAGGAATGGCACACGAAGATATTATAGTGGATGGATTGGTTGCTACGATCGGCGCAAATCCGGACGCGGCAATCGAGTGCTTTGAGACTATCACGTATTGCCATGATGTCAGAAAACTTCCGACCATCTGCGGCTTGTCAAACATTTCATTCGGACTTCCGGAGCGCGGCTATGTTAATACGACTTTTCTTACAATGGCAATCGGAAAAGGTCTTACAATGGCGATTGCAAACCCGTCTCAGGAACTTTTAATGAATGCAGCATACGCATCTGATATGCTGCTTCACAGAACGGAAAGCGATATCCGCTACATAGAGCACATGAGCCGGATGAGCGAGAAACATGAGGCAGAGCAGCAGGAGCAGATGAAAAAAATGCAGCTTGCGATGAATAGCACAGGTACTGCCGGGAACGGTGCGTGTGGCGCTGGAAGCATGATTGGTGCTGCGGAAAATGGTGCAAACGATGCGGAAGCGGAGCCGGGAATATCGAAAAAGGTTCAGGAACATCCTGTTTTTAAAGCAGTTTTAAAGGGAAACAAGGGAACAATCCTCGACGAAGTAAAGCATGCGATCGAGGCAGGGGAACAGCCGGATGCTCTGATCAATGAATATTTAATTCCGGCAATCAACGAAGTTGGTGAGCTTTTTAATCAGAAGAAATATTTCCTTCCACAGTTGATCGGAAGCGCAAATACCATGAAGATGGCGATCGATTATATTGAGCCGCTTCTTGTAAGAGGAGATGGGGCATCAAACATGCCGACCATCGTTATCGCGACAGTTGAAGGGGATATTCATGACATCGGCAAGAACCTTGTCGCGCTGATGCTCAAGAACTATGGTTACCGGGTACTTGATATGGGCAAGGATGTCCCTGCGGAGGATATTGTCAATCTTGCCATCAAGGAGAATGCGGCAATCATCGGACTTTCTGCATTGATGACAACTACGATGATGCGCATGCAGGATGTTGTAGAGCTGTGCAAGGAAAAGGGCTGTACCAGCAAGATTGTTATCGGAGGTGCATGCATCACGCAGAGCTTTGCAGATGAGATTGGTGCAGACGGGTACTCCAAGGATGCTGCGGATTGCGTGAAGCTGGTGGAGCGTCTTTTGGCGGAATAAGTAATGTGGGGCTGACAGGGCAGGAAAAATGCTTTGTCAGCTTTTTTGATACCACGGACCAGTGCTGCCGCCTGATTCGGGGCAATGTTTTTGACAACAAAAAAGAACCACACCTGTGATGTGATTCTTTTTTAGTAGCGAGAGGGGGATTCGAACCCTCGACACCACGGGTATGAACCGTGTGCTCTAGCCAACTGAGCTATCTCGCCATTTATGAAATTGGATGGGACCTATAGGGCTCGAACCTATGACCCTCTGCTTGTAAGGCAGATGCTCTCCCAGCTGAGCTAAGATCCCATGTCCAGCGCCTGTCATTGCTGACCGACTTGATTAGTATATATTGAGTTTGTCCAAATGTCAACAATTTTTTGAAAATTTTTGTAAATCTCTTTTTGAGATTATTTCTCTTGCCGTGCTCCGATTGTGATGGTAGGATAAGAAACAAGAAAAGAAAACGGAGAAACAAAAATGCTTAGACCAAAGATCGGCCTTGACTGGGATGACGTGACGGCGCCATTCAACAGCCTTGCAATACAGATGGCCAATGAAAAGTACCGGATAGAGCCGCCGCTTACGTTTGAAGAAATTGACAGCTGGGAGAATACCGGGAGGACCCGTGTAATCAAAGAATTTTATAAGGATGAGGAATTGTACCGCAGGCAGCAGGTGCCGGAGCGCAATAAGAAGGCAGTTCACAAACTTATGGAGATTGCAGATGTGTATTTTATTACTGCGGTCAGCCCTGACTTTATGGGAATTCGCGCAAGACAGATTCTGGATGCATTCCCGGAGCTTCCACCCGAGAATATCATACTCGGAAGTGCGAAGAATTTAGTGCATTTTGATATTATCCTGGATGATGCGGTGCACAACGTACTTGAGACACCGGCGACGTATCCGGTCATGATGCGGAAACCATGGAACTGGAAGATGACAGGTCTTTTGTCAGTCAATAATATGACTGAATTTGTGTCGCTGGTTCGCCAGATCATCCGTGCCTCACAGTCAAGACCAATGCACATAGAAATTCCATGTGTGCTGGCGCTTGTCGGACCGTCCGGTGCGGGCAAGTCAAAAATCGTAAGGTGCTTAGGTGAGGATTACCGGTTTACAAGCCCGATGACATACTGTACGAAGAAGAGCAGCAAGCATATTTATCTTACCGAGGAGGAATTCGCAAAGGAAAACTTCTTTGAGAAGACACAGTATGCAGGTGTCAAGTACGGCAATAAAAAAGAAGAAATACAGGCGGTGCTTGATGCGGGCTGCTGTGCGGTAATGGCACTTGACATGTGTGGAGCTGTTGCGATGAAACGGCATTTCCCGACTGCAATTATTTTTGTTGACAAGGACAAAGAGGAACTGATCCGAAACGTGGTGGAGGATGATTTCTCAGCGGAGGAAAAGACCCTGCGTATTCTTTCGATTGACGCGGAAAAGCGGAACCGGCCGATCTGCGATTATGTGATTGACAACCGGACAGGGGATGGCGCAGAGAAGATACTGCATCTAATTGAAACTGTTTAAGCAAAAGGATTGTGAATATGGAATATAAAGCAAATCTATTTGATTATCTGAAGTGGCGCGGGGACGTCACCATGGAGCAGTCACCGTTTAACGAGATTGACGGCATGATCTTGGCACGGCTGGTTTACGCACCATTTGGACTAGTGCTGACAGACGGAGAGCAGCTATCCGGAAGTGAATTGCCGGACCGGTCCCTGGTGCGGGAGCATTATTATGAACTAAAGAGTGTGATGGAGCTGCTATTGGCAGTGCCGGAGATTGAGAAAAAGGTTCTGGATACGGAGGATGTAAAGCTGTTTGCAGAGCTGGCAAAGAGTCCGCGTTTTATGCATTTATATCTCGGAAATTTTATCGATTTATTTGACAAGAAAGAGGAGATTCAGTTTGCCGCATGCGTGGTCAGGATCAGCGACAGGCTGCACTGCGTGACTTACCGGGGAACCGACAGTACCTTGATCGGCTGGAAAGAGAATTTTAATATGGGATTCATCTGCCCGATCCGTTCACAGGTACTTGCCAAGGAGTATCTGGAGGACTTCGCGGAAAATGTTAAGGGCAAACTGCTTCTTGCAGGACATTCCAAGGGAGGAAATCTGGCGTCCTATGCAGCAGCATTTTGCAATGCAAAAGTGCAGAAACGCATCCAGACGGTCTACAACTATGATGGACCGGGATTTGAAGAAAAGGTGCTGGAGGAGGAAGGCTTTAAGAAAATCTGTGACCGCATCCGCACATTCGTACCACAGGCGTCTATGGTGGGAATGCTTCTTGGACATAAGGAAAAACATCAGGTTGTACATAGCACGGAGGTACGTGTGCCGATCCAGCATAATATGTATTCATGGGAAGTGCTCGGAACGAGGTTTGTATACGAAGAGAGTGTCAACAGTGCAAGTGTGTATCTGGACCATACGATGAAGGATTGGCTGGCAAGCATGGACATTGACAAGCGGGAGCGGTTCGTGGAGGCGGCATACTCACTGATTTCAGATACACCGGATAAAACACTTGCGGGGCTGCTTTCCAATTGGAAACAAAATTCAAAGCTTGCCTTGCACTCGCTGATGCACATGGATGAGGAATCCAGAAGAACAATCTCGGAGGGTATGTCGCTGTTCTTTAAGTGTGCAATGAATGCAAGCTTCCTTGCGGAAACAGAATAGTGAAAAATGTTCTCAAAATAAAACAGTATTGGCATTGTGTTTTTAAATCAACGGGTATACAATACATACAGAGCAAGAGTAAAAAGGAGTCGCGACGCGGCTCTTTTTATTCTGAAAAGATAATACATACATAAAGGAGACATTAACATGTTTGGATTTGGACAGTTAATTGACATTTTGAAAAAGAACCCGAAGAAGATTGTATTTACCGAAGGTGAGGATCCGCGTATCCTTGAGGCTTCTTCACGCCTTCTGGCAGGAACCTTTCTTCACCCGATCTTAATCGGTAATCCGGATCGTATTCTGGCAGCGGCAGAGCAGAGCGGATTTAACATCCGTGGAGCTGAAATCATCGATCCTGCAAACTATGACCGTATGGATGAGATGGTTGCTCTTTTTTGCGAGCTGCGCAAGAGCAAGGGTGTTACACCGGAGCAGGCAAGAGGAATCTTATCCGCAGCAAACTATTTTGGAACAATGCTTGTAAAGATGGGCGTTGCAGATGCGCTTCTCGGCGGAGCTACATATTCTACCGCTGATACCGTCCGTCCGGCATTACAGCTTATTAAGACCAAACCGGGCAATACCATCGTATCTTCCTGTTTCATTCTGGTTCGTGCAGCAGCGACCGGAGATAATGAAGTATTTGCAATGGGCGATTGTGCGATCAACATTCATCCGACAGAGGACGAGCTTGTTGAGATTGCAGGAGAGACCGCTGCATGTGCAAAGATTTTTGGAATCGATCCAAAGGTCGCTTTCCTAAGCTACTCAACACTTGGTTCTGGAAAGGGCGAGGATGTTGATAAGATGCGCAATGCATGCCACAAGGCAAAAGAGAAATATCCGGAGCTTCTGATTGATGGGGAATTGCAGTTTGATGCAGCAGTTTCTCCGAGAGTAGCGCGTACCAAGTGCCCGGATTCCAAGGTGGCAGGATATGCCAACACCTTTATCTTCCCGGATATCAATGCCGGTAATATCGGTTACAAGATTGCACAGCGTCTTGGTAACTTCGAGGCATATGGTCCGATTCTTCTTGGACTGAATGCTCCGATCAATGACCTTTCAAGAGGCTGCAATGCTGCTGAGGTGTATTCCATGGCAATCATTACTGCCGCACTTGCATAAAGCAGAAATCAATTCAAAGGATATCAAAAAACAGGGGCTGCATTTGCAGACCCTGTTTTTACTCAATAAAAAGAGAACAGAATGTCCCATAGATGGGGCTTTTACAGAGGAAAAGAGGTAAAAATATGCAATCTGCGAATGCATTGACAGAGGGATCAATCCCAAAGAAGATCATAATGTTCGCATTACCCTTATTTTGGGGCAACTTGTTCCAGCAGTTATACAATATGGCAGATTCCCTGATTGTCGGTAATTTTCTGGGAAAAAGTTCACTCGCTGCGGTAACGAGTACCGGAAGCCTGATTTTTTTGCTGGTTGGTTTCTTTAATGGAACAGCGATGGGAGCAGGAGTAATCATCGCGCGCTATTTCGGAGCCAGAGATTACAAGAAAGTAAAAATCGCTGTGCACACGGACATTGCATTCGGATTACTCTGTGGAGTGATCATGACGGTTGTTGGTCTGGTGTTTGCACCACAGATCCTGCGATTGATGTCGACACCGGATAATGTGTTCAACGAATCTGTGTGGTACATCCGTGTATATTTCTGCGGATCAATAGCAGTTGTACTTTACAATGTCTGTACCGGAATCCTGCAGGCGGTCGGAGACAGCAAACATCCACTGTATTATTTAATTTTTTCATCCATAGTCAATGTGATTCTGGACATAATCTTTAATGGAGTATTAAAGCTGGGGGTCGGATATGCGGCGCTTGCTACCATTATTTCACAGTTTTTGAGCGTCATCCTTTGCATGCGGCGGCTGATTATGACGCAGGATGTTTATCAGGTAAATTTAAGAGAAATCAGGTTCGATGTTCCAATCTTAAAGCAGATCATTTCCATCGGCCTTCCTTCCGGTTTACAGAACTCAATCATTTCCATTGCTAACGTGGTCATACAGTCGAACGTTAATTCCTTTGGAGATGACGCGATGGCAGGATGTGGTGCGTATTGGAAGATAGAGGGCTTTGGATTCCTCCCGATCACCTGTTTTGCGATGGCAATGACAACGTTTATCGGACAGAATCTCGGCGCAAGACAGTATGACCGCGCCAAGAAGGGTGCCGCATTTGGAATTTTGTGTTCAACAACGCTTGCGGAAGTGATCGGAATTGTGATTTATATCTTTATTCCACAGCTGATCCGCCTGTTTAACAGCGACCCGAAGGTCGTCGAATTTGGTTCAATCCATGCACATACGGTATGCCTGTTCTACTTCCTGCTTGCATTTTCTCATACGATTGCAGGAATCTTACGTGGTGCAGGCAAATCAATCGTCCCAATGTATGTCATGCTTGCGGTCTGGTGTGTATTCCGAATTGCGTATGTTACTTCGATCACGCATTTTCTGCCGGGAATCAAACCGGTTCTCGCCGCATATCCGATTACCTGGTCGATCAGTGGTGTTATCTTCCTGATCTATTTCTTCAAAGCGGATTGGCTGCACAGCTTCGAAAAGACGCAGGAAGCATAGAATTAAGAATAGCCAGATGCAGACTCTATCCGCATCTGACTTATAAAGTATTACGGCTTTTGAACATTCTCTTTTGAAAAAAGCAGTTCCACAAAAATTGTAGAAATTCTTTCAGCCCTCCGTCGGTGATATTGTTGTGTCTTATATTGGCTTTGACACTCCATGCCCGACTGTATCACGGTAGACGGACTTTTCTGTCGGTCTTCCTAGTCTCCCTAAGCGGGCGGCTTCGCAAAGTTGTTATTAGGAGCATGCCCCTCAAAACTCGCTCTCAAGGTATTCTATTTATAGACACTATGAGCTCAAACAGTCGGGGCATGCTCCCATTTTGCTCGGCACGCCCGCCAAGGGAGACACGAAAGCCCTCGGAAGAAAAGTCCGTCTACCGCGAACAGCCGGGCTGGAGTGTTCAAACCTATAGAAGACACAATTGATAGATAAACCGACGGAGCGGCTGAATTAGAATTTCACAATTTGCAGTGGTGCTTTTGACAAAAGAGAATGTACAAAAGGTGCTAAAATATTATATCGCTGGATGTGGATGGAGTCTGCATCTGCCAAAGATTACTATGAAAAGGAGAGCGAAGATGAGAGTTGGAATGGGCTACGATGTTCATAAATTGGTAGAAGGAAGAAAATTGATACTCGGTGGAGTGGAGATTGAGCATACGCTTGGGCTGCTGGGACATTCGGACGCGGATGTACTTTTGCATGCAATCATGGATGCGCTGCTCGGGGCAGCGGCATTAGGGGATATCGGGAAACATTTTCCGGATACGGATCCGCGTTATGAGGGAATCTCAAGCGTGAAACTGCTGGAACATGTAGGAAAGCTTTTGGAAGAAAAAGGATATGTGATCGACAATATTGATGCAACAATTATTGCACAGAAACCAAAACTCCGTCCGTATATAGAGCAGATGGAACAGAATATTGCAAAGACACTCGGAATCGCAAAAGAACAGGTAAATGTGAAGGCAACAACCGAAGAAGGACTGGGATTTACAGGAACCGAGCAGGGAATTTCCTCACAGGCGATCTGTATGCTTTCCGGATTGTATGAGGCGAGCGTTTCCGTAGGAGGCGGTTGTGGCGGCTGCGGCGGATGCCACGCATAAAACGGAACAAGCGTAAACGCTTGAATTTGTGTACATTGTTGTGTATACTACTTATAATTTATGAAAGAGGAGAGCTATCATGGAAAATAAGTTTCGCATGTACAATACCTTAACACGTGAGGTGGAGACAGTTATACCGAATGAGGATGGAAAGATCAAAATGTATACCTGTGGACCTACTGTATATCATTTTGCACATATCGGTAATCTCCGCAGCTATATTATGGAGGACGTTTTGGAAAAGTCCCTGCGCTTTATCGGGTATGATGTAAAGCGTGTCATGAACATCACAGATGTCGGACATCTTTCCAGCGATGCGGATACCGGTGAAGATAAGATGTTAAAGGGCGCCAAGCGTGAGCATAAGACGGTTATGGAGGTTGCCAAATTCTACACAGACGCATTTTTCTCAGACTGTGCGAAGCTTAATATCAAGCGGCCGGATGTTGTAGAGCCTGCAACGAATTGTATCGCGGAATTCATTCACATGATAGAGGCGCTGCTTGAAAAGGGATACGCTTATCAGGCGGGAGGCAATGTCTATTTCGATACAAGCAAGCTGGATGATTATTTCGTATTTTCGTCTGCTGTCGAGAAAGAGCAGCTTCAGGTAGGCGTGCGCGATGATGTAGAGGAGGATACCAACAAGCGGAATAAGAATGATTTCGTATTGTGGTTTACCAAGTCAAAGTTCGAGGATCAGGCACTTAAATGGGACAGCCCATGGGGTGTCGGATATCCGGGCTGGCACATCGAATGCTCCTGCATCAGCATGAAGCATCTGGGTGAATATATGGATATCCATTGTGGCGGGGTTGATAATATCTTCCCACATCACACCAATGAGATTGCGCAGTCAGAGTCTTATCTTGGACATAAGTGGTGCAATTACTGGTTCCACGTTCATCACTTAAATGACAAATCCGGCAAGATGAGTAAGTCAAAGGGAGATTTCCTCACCGTTTCTTTGCTGGAGGAGAAGGGATACAATCCAATTGTATATCGCCTTTTCTGCTTACAGTCCCATTATCGCAAGCCTCTCGAGTTTTCCTATGAGGTACTTGATAATATGACAGCCGCTTACGATAAATTGGTCAAGCGAATTGCTGAACTTAAGGACGAGGGAGAGGTGGACAAAGAGGCATATGCACTTTATAGAGGCCGCTTCGAGGATGCACTGTGCAATGATGTAAATACAGCTATGGCAATCACGGTTGTATATGATCTGCTCAAAGCAGATATCAATGACAAGACAAAGCTTGCTTTGATCGGGGATCTGGACTATGTGCTGTCGCTTGATTTATTAAAAGCTGCTAAGGAATTAAAGGACAATGCCGGCGCAGGTGCAGATGATGAGCTTGTAAGCTTTATTCAGGAGAAGATTGCAGAGCGTGCCGAGGCAAAGAAAGCAAAAGACTTTGCAAGAGCGGATGCGATCCGTGATGAACTGCTTGCAAAGGGCGTTGCAATCAAGGATACCCGTGAGGGTGTTGTCTGGGAACTTGTATAAATGGAACAGGGAATTGATTCATATATCAAACAACAATTTGGAGTGAAAGAGGTGGATATCCGGACATATTCACCGCTTTCACTTGCATATATCGGAGATGGCGTGTTTGATCTGGTGATACGGTCCGTTATTGTCGGAAAGGGCAATACAAAAGCAAGTCAGCTGCATCACCGGACAAGCAGTATTGTAAAAGCTGCAACACAGGCGAACATCATTGATGTGATAGAACCGCATTTGACAGAGACGGAGCTGGATGTATATCGCAGAGGGCGTAATGCCAAATCTCCAACTATGGCAAAAAATGCTACGATGCTGGATTATCGCAAAGCAACCGGATTCGAAGCACTCATCGGATATCTGTATCTGACGGATCAGTTTGAGCGTGTTGTAACGCTTACAAAGCTGGCATCTGATGAACTGGGACTTGGACTTTGAACAGGCATTGCCAATTTTGGAAACGAATAACAGGCCGGAAGGAGTATACATATGGGCTACGAAGAAAAAAATAAAGAAGAGACTGCACCTATCGTTCAGGAGAATCATATCGAGGGACGTAATGCGGTTCTTGAGGCTTTCCGTTCCGGAAAGACCATTGACAAGCTTTACGTTTTAGATGGATGTCAGGATGGACCAATCAAGTCCATTACGCGCGAGGCCAGAAAATATGATACGATTATAAATTATGTGTCAAAAGAGCGATTGGATCAGATTTCGGAGACGGGAAAACATCAGGGCGTGATTGCCGTTTCGGCTGCATATGCATATTCTGAAGTAGAGGATATGTTGGAGGCCGCAAGAGCAAAGGGAGAGGCACCGTTTTTGTTCATATTGGATGGAATTGAAGATCCGCATAACCTTGGCGCGATAATCCGTACCGCAAATCTTTGCGGAGCGCATGGGGTGATCATCCCGAAGCGGCGTGCGGTCGGGCTTACACCTACTGTCGCAAAGACATCCGCGGGTGCCATTAACTACACTCCGGTTGCAAAAGTGACCAATATCTCAGCGACAATTAAAGAGCTGAAGGAGCAGGGAATGTGGTTTGTCTGTGCAGATATGGGTGGAACTACAATGTATGACCTGAATCTTACCGGGCCAATCGGACTTGTGATTGGAAATGAGGGGGAAGGCGTCAGCAAGCTCGTCAAAGAAAATTGTGATATGGTGGCATCTATTCCGATGAAGGGAGACATTGATTCCCTGAATGCATCGGTTGCAGCAGGTGTTCTGGCATATGAAATTGTCCGCCAAAGAATCACAAAGGGGTAAGGTATTTGAACAAATATGACGATTATACAGATGAAGAGCTTATCCGTATGCTGCGGGAGCAGGGATTGGATGAGATCACCGATCATCTGATGGAAAAATATAAGCCGCTCGTGCGGAAAAAGACAAATGCGCTTTTTTTGATCGGAGGCGAGACAGAGGATCTTATTCAGGAGGGAATGATCGGATTGTTTAAGGCAGTGCGCGATTTCCGGGAGGATAAGGATACCAGTTTTTTCCATTTTGCTGAGTTGTGTATCAACCGCCAGCTGTACTCGGCTCTTCAGGCATCAAATCGAAAGAAGCATCAACCGCTTAACAGCTATGTTTCATTGTCGGCGGAGGAACAGGAGGATGGAGCTACGATTGAAAATCTTCTTCCGGGATATATGGATAATCCGGAACAGATGGTGATCGAGCAGGAAATCTGGGATGAATTCCAGAAGCGGTTGTGGGGAAATTTAAGCAAGCTGGAGCAACAGGTTTTACAGCGGTATTTAAATGGTGAGTCTTATACGCAGATTGCGGAAGCAATGGATAAAGCACCAAAATCAATCGACAATGCACTTCAAAGAATCCGGCAGAAGATTGGAAATCTGAAGGTGGGTGATTAGAATGAGATTTTCCCGAATCGGAGAACACACAATTAAATGCATCATTACAGAGGAGGAGATCGGAGACCTTGGCTATACGCTTGATGAGATCATGAGCAATGGCGAGCGGACGCAGGAGTTTATGAATTACATCTTCGATCTTGCCGAGCAGGAATTTCAGACAAAGTTTGATATGGGCATAAAGACGGTCCGCGCTGATTTTATGTCTGATCATACGTTGACACTGACGTTTTCGGAACACCCGGGCTCAAGCGGGATGATGGAGCAGCTGAAGGATCTGGTAAACAGCCTGATCGGTTCCATTCCGAAGGAAAAGTGGGCAGAAATGCAGAACGCTGCCAATCAGAGAAAGCAAAAAGAAGGTGACGATTCCCAGAAGGAACCGGTCACGGTCATCGTGCAGTTTGTTTTTTCGGATATAGATATTCTGACCCGCTTTGCAAAGCTTGCGGATATGGAAGAGATTCCGTGGAATGCGTTGTACCGGTATCGGGATGAATACCGGTTGATCATGGATCTGACCGAAAGCAGTGAAGCGGATGTCGCAAGGCTATCTTCGCTTACCGATGAGTATGCGCAGGATATCTGCGTGGGAGCGGATAAGAAAGCGTTTATATTAGAGCATGGAAAGCCAATTCTAAAAGACCATGCGATCGAACAGTTAAGAGAATTATAGATTAGTATAAATACAGTAAAATCGGCAGGCTACGGCTGATGTCCCCCAATTTGGATATCTACCGTGATCTGCCGATTTTTGTGTTAGTTCGTATTTTCCTCCTGACCTGGTGTCACAAGCCGGTTACGTCCATTCTCCTTGCCATAGTAGAGTAGTGTGTCAACTACCTTTACCATTTCATCGGAAGAGGAATAGCCAGCCGCATCAATCAATCCGAATGTCATGGTGACAGACAACTGCTGTCCGTTATAATCAACGATGGTGCTTCGGATCTGCTCGATGAGGGATTGCATGAGGCTGACATGCTCATCATAGCTGCCCTGTGTCAATACGATCAGAAATTCCTCACCACCCCAGCGGATACAGTAGCCGTGATCCTTTGTGCATTCCCGCATGGTCTGAGAGACTGTCTGGAGAACAAGATCACCGCAGTCATGTCCGTAGGTGTCGTTGAATTTTTTGAAAAAGTCGATATCGCCCATTGCGAGGGAAAAGTGTTTGTTCGTTCCACGGCTATTTTCAATAAGCTGATCCAGCTTTTGCTGTCCAAAGCGGCGGTTGGCAAGTCCGGTTAAAGCATCCTGTTCAATGAGCAGCCGGAGAGCAGCCTGCATATCGACAAGGGAGTGTGACATAGAACCAAACTCATCTTTCCGTGCAAGAAGATCAGGAGGCACCGTATTGGACAAAAGTCCCCTGGAGACCTTCCGAAAGGTCTGCTCCGTCTTTTGGAGAGCAGATACAAATTCGTGGGAACGCCGATAAGCCCAAAGCGATGCAATGATTATCGCAACGAAAGCAAGAATCAATATCGGGAGTGAGGCTTTTAAGGTCAGCTGCCGGACACGCCTGGCCGGAACAATGGCTGCAAACATACCGATACAGCTTCCATCGGAATTGTACAGCGGCGTGTAGTAGCACAGATACGGCTGTCCGAAAATATCTACATTGCTGTAAAAGGATGGTGTCTGGTGATCAATGACATCTCTTACGATTGCTGGGTTGGCCTCGGTGCCGATCAGCCGCTGGCCGCTATTGTCATAAAGTGTGGTGAGAATTCGCATCTCGCCATAGAAGATGGTATAATCAATATCGGTCTGCTCTTTTAGCTTGTCTACTACAGCATACGTTGACTGGGTATTGAGAATGGTATCTCCTTTTACGACGAGTATTTCATCCGGATTCGAATACATTGCATAATCTCCCGGATATAACAAATCAAGAGTCTCGATGGCGGAACCAGCAAGACTCTTAAGCTCATTATGTACCTCAGACTCCAAAGAGGAAGATACCCAATATAAACTAAAAATAGTTGTAACAATGCCGAATAGCAGAAGCGGAAGAACAGTCATCTTTGTAAGTGTATGGGAAATTCCGGTTGTTCTCCGTTGCATATGGCTATGCCTCCCGATTATCCAAGAATCTTACGGATGGATTCAAGTACACGGTCTGCCTGGAATGGCTTTACGATAAAGTCCTTTGCGCCGGACTGGATAGCTTCGATAACCATGGACTGCTGACCCATTGCAGAGCACATAACACATACTGCACCTGGATCGGCTGCCTTGATTTCTTTTAATGCCTGAATTCCATCTTTGTTTGGCATGGTGATATCAAGAGTCACCAAATCAGGTTTTAATTCATTGTATTTGGCAACGGCTTCGTTACCGTCTGCTGCTTCCCCTGCAACTTCAAAGCCACCCTTTGTAAGAATGTCCTTTAACATCATTCTCATGAATGCAGCATCATCAACAATCAAAATCTTTGCCATTTATATTTCCTCCTGTTTTATAATCTGTTTTACTATGCTGAGCGGAAACAACTGTATCAGCTCACTGTCAACGAATCCCTCAACCGTCAGGTGAAAGATTACTTTTACAATGTCGGTTCCATTGCACAATTCATCTGGAATCTCAAAAGCGGTGTGATATCTTGAATTCACTAACGGAAAACCGATATCCGTAGGCTCGTCCAACAGAGAAGCCATCGAAGTCGCAATAGTTCCGCACATCTGGTTCATCGCCTCAGAAATGGCAGACAATGCCATCTCATCCATTGTCATGTGCGATACATCTGTTCCATCACCACCCATCATCAGATTAACGATGACAAGGGCATCACGTTCGCGCAGAACCATGAGATTGGTTCCGTCAAGCCCTTTGGTGTAAGGAACTTTAACTAATATACAATCCGGGTCGGAAAGAGAAGATTCATCAGAGAGAACTTCCACAACCGGTGCGGTTATATTAGTCGTGTGGTTTAACATCAGGCTGAGCGTCGTCGCAGCATTGCCGATACAGATATTGGCAACCTCACCGATGACATCAGCCTGATCTTTGGTTATCCCTTCCATTTATAACCTCCCAAGTAAACATTTCCTGCTATATTATATCAGAGAAGTTGCAAATAGGAAAGGAAATATTTGTTTTTTTTGTTTTTTATTGGCTTCAAATGGAGAATATGATAAAATGATGCCGAAGAAGGAGCAAAAATATGGATGGACAAGAATATATAGAGGCTTTGAAGGCCGGTAAAAAAGAATACAAAGCGAAGATAACGCAGGGAGAATTTCCATATCTGCCTGTTCTGGATGATATATTATCACATGAGGAGGTTGTGGGCGAAGTACCACTTGGACTTGTGATGGCGCCGCTTGAATTTGTGGTCGGAACAAGCACTGCTGGCCGGACACAGGCGTTTGCCTCCAATTTTATGCCGATCCTGGATACAGGGACGGAGTTTGCCTGCAAGTGGCAGACTCTTGCGGAAGCACAGGAGACAGAAGGCATCCGGGACCCGATTATTGCCTATGAGTATCGCAACCGCTATTATGTTGTGGAGGGCAACAAAAGAGTCAGTGTCCTCAAATTTTATGGGGCGGTATCCATTCCTGCGATCGTTACCAGAAAGATGCCGAAGCTGACAGATGATGAAGATATCCAGCTTTATTATGAGTATCTCGAATTTAACCGGGTTTCCGGATATAACACCATCGAGTTTACAAGACTTGGAAATTCAAAGCGCCTGTTGGAGCTGGTTGGTGTCGACGGAGTGTGGGACGAAAAGACGAGAGATGATTTCTCCAAGGTATTGTTCCACTTTACCAAGGCTTTTAATTTCCAGAACGGAAAGAAGCTTCCGATAACAATAGGGGATGCGCTTGTTGCCTTTTTAAATGTATATGGTTATGCAAACGCTGTCATGTTTAACCCTACAGAATATAACGACAGGGTTGTCAAGGCGTGGAATGAGATTGTAATGATGCGCGAGCGGGATAAGGTTAACCTTGTCATGGATCCGAAGAAAGTGCAGGAAAAGAAACCGCTGTTATCATTTTTCCTGTCATCGGCTCCAAAGAAATACAAGGTCGCCTTTTTATACCCACGTTCCGCGGATACATCCGATTGGGTGTATGCGCATGAACTTGGACGGAATTATCTGGAGGAAACATTCGGTGATCAGATGGAGACATTCTGTGTGAACAATGTAACACAGGATAACATCGAACAGGTGCTTACAAAGTGTATAGTGTCCGGTGCCGATATCATATTTGAAATCGCTCCCCAGCATATGCAGCAGAGCCTTAAAGTGGCGGTGGATCACCCGGAGGTCAAGATTTTAAACTGTTCTCTGAATACTCCGCATAAGTTTATCCGGACATATTATGCCCGAATGTACGAGGCCAAATTTGTCTCCGGAATGATCGCGGGAGCCATGGCAGAGAATGACAAGATTGCCTATATTGCGGATTATCCGATCTACGGCATGATTTCCAACATCAATGCGTTTGCGCTTGGCGCGGCAAGTACAAACCCGCGGGCTAAGGTTTATCTGGAATGGTCGACAAAGAAGGACTACGACAGGGATAAATTCCTTACAGACAATGAGATCCATTTTGTATCGGATCAGGATATGATCACGCCGAAGGATCCTTCCAGACAGTATGGATTGTATCGTTATGATAACAAAGCTACGCAGAACCTTGTCATGCCGCTATGGAACTGGGGCGTTTTCTATGAGCGTCTGATCCAGAGCATCATGGCGGGAGCCTATCAGTCCGAAGGGGAGTCTGCGGGAAAAGCACTGAATTACTGGTGGGGAATGTCTGCAGGAGTGATTGACCTGATCTGCTCGAGCCATATTCCTACGGGAGTACAAAGACTGGCAGATCACATTAAGCATGATATTTCAAATGGCCATGTTGTTCCGTTTTATGGCGAGATCTATGCACAGGATGGGTCATTAAAGAATAAGGAACGGGAAGAAATGAGTCCGGAAGCGATCATGGAAATGGATTGGCTTGTGGAGAATGTTATAGGTACAATTCCAACAATCGGTGAATTGGTAGAAGGTGCAAAGCCGGTTGTTGAGGAAAAAGGGGTAGAGGAAACTCAATAATAATGAAGATACTTTTTATTGCAGATCAGGAATCAGAAGCATTTTGGGATTATTTTCGTAAGGAGGACTTTGAGGGGGTCGATCTGATCATATCCTGTGGGGACCTCAAGGCATCATATTTGTCTTTTCTTGCAACGATGGTCTCTGTTCCGGTACTCTATGTACATGGGAACCATGATGATAAGTATAAGTTCGATCCGCCGGAGGGATGTATCTGTATCGAAGATCAGATATACGAATATAACGGAATCCGTATTCTCGGGCTGGGAGGTTCACACCGTTATAAGCCCGGAGATAATCAGTACACCAACAAGCAGATGCGAAGACGCGTGAAGAAGCTGCGCTACAAGCTCTGGAAGAGCAAGGGGTTTGATATTCTGGTTGCACATTCGCCGGCACGCGGAGTGCATGACGATGAAGACCCATGTCATCAGGGGTTCCATGTCTTTAATGAGCTGATGGAGCAATATCATCCGAAGTATTTTGTACATGGACATGTACACATGAATTATGGAAGAAAGTTCCCGCGTGAGGATATGATCGGAGATACCAAGGTGATCAATGCATATGAGAAATATATGGTTGAAATCTAGGAACGGAGCGTGCTGCGACACAAAGATAAAACGGATGAGAAAAATTTAAATTTTTTGTTGACATTTGATGCATCTTATTGTATTATGCAATAGTTGACGCAGTTAAGCGCCGATTTGCTGATATAGCTCAGGTGGTAGAGCGCTACATTGGTAATGTAGAGGTCACGGGTCCGACTCCCGTTATCAGCTTTTTTTATGTCCCGAAGGATGGCAAAAGTATTGATACTTAGCCGCTTTCGGGACTTTTTGTTATTCGTGAAGGCTTTTTCATAAAACAGGAAGGCTCTGCGGGGATGTGCGTTATTTGAGGTATTTTTTCGCTAAAATGTCGAGTGTTTTTCTTCCTGCGGATCATGGTATGATAAGAAAAAATAAAAAAGGAGTTCATATTATGAAACGAAGAAAACATTTGGCAGTTTTTCTGGCATGTGTCATGCTTATCTCTCTCTTTGTTGCCGCTTGTGGTAAGACAGAAGAGACAGACAAGGATACGACCCAGGTGTCAGAGACAACAGAGGCGCCGGACACACAGGAGGCAGACACACAGCAGGATACAGCGGATGCACAGCCTGAGACGACAGAAAAGCCGGAGGGCAATTTCATTGAGCTTGCCCTGAACGTCTATTATAATGACAGTGATTCCGGTTATTACAGCAACGAAGCAGGCCCTTCGATCTATGTGACAGAGGAAGGACAGTATACAGTTTCCTTTGACTGTGAGACAGACCTGTCTTCGGATGCAACATCCATGGGCGTCCGTTACCTCAATAACCTGACCGCAGTATATATTCTGGACATGGGAGCTGCAAATGGCGAGCAGTCTCCGCTGAAAGGTGCACAGATCAAATACGATGCGATTGAGGTTGACGGAACAGCACTTACCATTACACAGACAGAGCCAAAGAGCGCATTTAAGTCTTCAGGACTCTTTGATACCAATGACCCGATCAATGCATGGGACGGCTCTTATGTGGAAGAGGTATCAGCTTCTTCCGACCATGTAGCCAACTTTACAACAGTAGAGAATCCGACAAAGATTTCAGTTACATTTACTTTGTCTGATCTTGACTGGACCGGAAGTGAGGAGACTGCAAATACAGATGTGGTTGGAAGCAATTACAAGAATACAGCAGTATTCAGCGATATTGATTTCACCAATATGGATGCACTGACACTCAGCAAATACCTTGGAAACGGAATCAACCTTGGAAATACCATGGAAGCATACGGACATGCGAACCTGGGAACCAATTCCAGCGTAAGCAATTACGAGACCTATTGGGGACAGCCGGTTACTACGGCTGAGATGATCCAGGGAATGAAGGACTGCGGATTTGATACACTTCGTATCCCGGTGGCATGGACCAACATGATGGATTATGAATCCGGGGATTACACGATCAATACCGCATATCTGGACCGTGTGGAAGAAATTGTAAATTACGCCCTTGACGCTGAAATGTTTGTCGTATTAAATGACCATTGGGACGGCGGCTGGTGGGCAATGTTCGGATCCTCCGATGAGACCTCAGCGCAGAACGCATTTACCATGTATGAGACTATGTGGTCACAGATCGCAGACCGTTTCAAGGACTACTCTGACATGCTGATCTTTGAGTCTGCCAACGAGGAGCTTGGCGATGGCTTAAATGATAATGCAGATTGGCCGGATTCCGGTAGCCTTACACAGGATGAGTGCTATGCACTTACCAACGAGATCAACCAGCACTTTGTTGACCTGATCCGGTCAACCGGTGGCAACAATGATGACAGATTCCTTCTGATCGCCGGATACAATACAGATTTTGACATGACTGTGGATGATCGTTTCTGTATGCCGACCGACAGTGCCAACGGAAAGTTATTTGTTTCTGTTCATTACTATACACCGTGGAATTACTGTGGTGCCGAGACGGATGCCCGCTGGGGAATCAAAGATGATTATGCACTTATGGATACACAGTTTGCAAAACTCACCAAGTTTACAGATGCAGGATATGGCGTGATCATCGGAGAATACGGTGCACTCCCTGTTTATGATTCTGCAACCGGAACAAGCACTGCAAAGCAGAACACAACAGAGTTCACAAAGCATTTGCTGGATCTGAGTGATATCTACAATTACTGTCCGCTTCTGTGGTCAACCAATGACTCATACAAGAAGGCAACCCAGACCATGTTAATTGACAGTCTGACTGAGCTTTTTACCTCAAGATGCTATGCTGAGGAGACTGCGGCAGGAGATGACTATCTTAACCAGGTACAGGCTTCCATGGATGAGGATGAAGCAAACGCAATCGATATGTGGGAGGATGTCACAACCTACGAGCCGGGTACTCCGGTTGCATGGATCATGTGGAACGGAGGTGCAGGAACCTACTCCGTTGGCGATACCTATAATCCGGCAGACAACACTGCGGGAATTACCGCACATGATGTTGTTGTAGATGGTGCCGGTGAGTACACGGTAAGCCTTGACTTCGCAGGCGGCAATACAGGTGTAACTTTTGCGGCACTTGCCATCGCAGATGCAGAGGTTCTTTATCCGGGCTGTATCATCGATATTAAGGAGATCACCTATGACGGCAATCCGGTACAGCTTCAGAAGCTTGCATATACAAGCTCAGATGATGGAATCTGCACCAGAGTTAATCTCTATAATGAGTGGGTGAAGGAACTTCCGGATGATGCAAGAAACAAATCCGGTATGCTTGGAATGGCAGGCCCTTGCATTCTCGACAAGACAGAGATCAATGATATTAAAAATATTACGATTACATTTGAACTGATCGTTCCGGAAGAATAGTATGGACAATATAGTGGCTGTGCGCATATAAGGTGCGCACAGCCATTTTATGTTTGGAAACCTTTTTCGCACTTTTTGAGGTACATTGTTGACAGCGGTCTGATTCATTCGTAAGATGAAAGATAGAACAATACGTGTAATGTATGCTGACCGGGCAAGCAAAAGCTTAACCGGAAAGCGTCGGATTATTCATATAGTAAGTACGATTCTATGACTGCGAGGGTTTTTCCGAACGGAAACAGAAGGACTAAGGGACTCTTCTGCCTTGCGGCGGGAGAGCTTTTGTTTTATATAAAGCAAAATGTACCGCGCTGCTGATAGGACTTTCTGACACTTAATCAGGATACATACATAGCACAAAAGGGAAAGCAGGTATAACAAATGTTAAAAATTGCGATATATGGCAAGGGTGGAATCGGAAAATCAACGGTTACAAGTAATCTTGCTGCGGCATTTGCTTCTTTGGGAAAGCGAGTCATACAGATTGGATGTGATCCGAAAGCGGATTCCACGATAAATCTGTTACATGGAGTTGCGGTACAGCCGGTTATGACTTACTTGAGAGAGAATGATGAAGATCCGACCGATTATAAGCAGATCTCAAAGGAGGGATTCGGAGGGGTTCTCTGTATCGAGACAGGCGGGCCGACACCGGGACTTGGATGTGCCGGAAGAGGCATCATTGCGACTTTCCAGCTCTTGGAGGATTTGGAGTTATTTGAGAAATGGAAACCGGATGTAGTGCTTTATGATGTCCTTGGAGATGTTGTATGCGGTGGGTTTGCCGCACCAATCCGTGAGGGCTATGCAAAAAAGGTTCTGATTGTAACATCCGGAGAGAAGATGGCATTGTACGCAGCTGGAAATATCCATGCGGCAGTAAAGAACTTTGAAGACCGCGGATACGCGAGTGTTTATGGAATCGTGCTCAATCACCGGAATGTGGAACATGAAAATGAAAAGGTAGAAAACTTTGCCAGGGAAAGAAATCTTCGAATCGTTGGCGAAATCCCAAGAAGCAATGAGATCAACCGCTATGAGGATGAGGGAAAAACCGTCATTGAAGCAGATGCCACGCTTCCCGTGAGCAAATGCTTTTTGCAGCTGGCAACACAGCTGCTTGCTGACAGCAGCGGTATGTAGATTTGACACATGATAGAAAGAAGATTTGGAGTTTAATCGATGTCAGAAAAGAAATGCGCGGTATACTTTACCGCTGAAGAATTGGCAGAACAGGGAAAAGAGAATATTCCAACCGAATTTGTCTCGGCAGACCATCTGATCTACAGCTCTCCGGCAACGCTGGCTTTTAACTCACCCGGTGCAGAAGGATTCGGGGTAAAGCGTGCGGGACTTGCAGTTCCGGAATCGGTCATGCTGATTGTCTCGCCGGGATGCTGCGGGAGAAATACTTCTCTGATCAGCAAAATGCCGGAATACAACAACCGTTTTTTTTATCTGACGATGGATGAGACGGATATTATCACAGGGCGGCATTTAAAGAAGATTCCGCAGGCGGTCCGGGAGATTGTGGAGTTCCTGATAAAAGACCATCTGTTGTGATGATCTGCATTACCTGTGTGGATGCGTTACTAGGAACCGATATGGAGCGCGTCTGCAAAAAAGCAGAGGAGGAAAACCAAATACAGGTCCGGCCATGCTACATGTATGCACTGACCAGAGAAGGACGCAAGCCACCGATGGTGCATGTCAGACAGTCCATCTATTCATTGCTGGCTCCGGCAAAAAGAAATCCGGCTGCGGTAGATATATTAGGCTTTTTTGCACCTTTGAATGATGCTTCCGAAATATATGACATCTTACACGCGCTGGGTGTAAAAAAGACAATGGAAATCTCGCGGATGAAGACCTATGAAGAGTATCTGCATATGTCAGAGGCCAATTTTGCATTGGTGTTAAACCCGGAGGCGAGATTCGCGGCCAGGGACTTTGAGGAGAGACTTTCCATTCCTTCTATTGAACTTACAAGATTTTATGATATCGGCCGCATCCAGAAGCAGTATGCTGCACTTGGAAAAGCACTTGGTGCCAGGGTTGATGATGCCGCTTATTATCAAAAAGCGGAGGCATCCGTGGATCGGTTTTATAAGAAATTCGGGCAGGTGGCATTTTCAGTCGGGGAATGCTTAAATGCGGACCCATTTGAACTTGCACTCGCACTTTTAAGATACGGACATGCTGTACCGGAAATTTTTGGAACAATCACGGCAGAGAACTTTGTTTACATAAAGCATATTGCCCGGATCAGCCCGGATACGAGAGTGTATTCCAATCTGCATCCTTCCATGATCTTTTATGAGGAGGAAGCGAAAACAGAGACAGAGGACAAAAGGTATTTTGTCTCGCTCGGAAAAGATGCAGGCTATTACCATGAGGGCAAACCGAATCTTGCATGGAATTCGGATGTGCAGCCATACGGCTATCAGGCTGTAGAAGCACTTTTCAGGGATTTATACGAACTGCTTGACAAGAGGGATGGCGGCAGCCGGGAGGAAAAATCATGAAGGGACTTTTTAAATACCTGACACCGTTTGCGCCGGATCAGTCAGGTGTAGTATCAGTGCTTTATGAATTTGGAGGCCTGCTTGTAATTTGTGATGCGGGCGGCTGCGCAGGAAATATCTGTGGCTTTGATGAGCCGCGCTGGAGCACTGCAAAGAGTGCCATTTTCAGCGCAGGACTTCGGGATATGGATGCGATCATGGGACGGGATGAGCGTCTTGTGAAGAAACTGGCACTTGCAGCAGAGCAGATATCCGGTAATTTCGCAGCTGTGATTGGCACGCCGGTTCCGGCTGTCATTGCAACGGATTATCACGCGCTTGCAGGAATGATAAAACGCAAGGTCAAACTTCCGGTCATTGCAATCAGTACAACCGGAATGTCATATTATGATAAAGGTGCCGAGGCTGCATATCTGGAACTTGTGCGGCAGTTTTGCACGCAGAAGCAAAAAACGAAAAATGACCGGATCGGTGTGTTCGGCGCAAATCCGCTGGATATGGGCGACCTTATGGCAGCGGAGAAGCTGCAGCGGCATTATGACAATATATCCGCCGGATACAATCTGGTCTGCTACGGAATGGGAGCAGGACTTACAGAGCTTTCGGAAGCTCCTGACGTTCAAAAAAATCTGGTTGTTGCACCGTCCGGATTAAAGGCGGCCCGTTATCTGGAAGAGAGATACAATATTCCATACGAAATTGCCAACCCACTTGCACTCGATTGTCTTTTGGATATCGATTACACGGGAAAGCGCGTGCTGATCATTCATCAGCAGGTCAGTGCGTATACGCTGCGAAAGGAGTTAAAGCGGCGAAATGCGGGCGAGATTGTTGCAGCGAATTTCTTTATGCAGATACCGGAGCTGACAGAGGCGCAGGATATCCGTCTGACGGAGGAGGAACAGTGTGAGGCACTTTTAAATGGCAACGAATTTGATATTGTTATTGCAGACGCTGTTTTTAAGAAGATGGCGAAAAATTTTTCCGGTATATTTATGGAATATCCACAGTTTGCGGTTTCGGGAAAGCTGGTTGAAGCATGATGCAGCATATAACCAGAGAAATAAAAGTATATGGAATTGTGCAGGGGGTAGGATTCCGGCCAACGGTAAGCAGGCATGCCGCGGCTTGTGGAATTTGCGGATATGTGTGCAATAAAGGACCGTATGTGCAGATCCTGGCACAGGGGGATGAAAGCGACGTCTCGGATTTTGTGGCAAAAATCGAAAAGGAGCCGCCGGACCGTGCGGTTATCCTGAAAATAGATGTACTGCCGGTGGAAAACGGTGTTTCCTATGATTCGTTTGAAATAATAGAAAGTGAAAAAGAGGCAGGGGAAATATTTATTCCACCTGATATTGCAATCTGCGAAGAATGCAGGCGGGAGCTTTATGACAAAACAAATCGCAGATATCTGCATCCATTCATCAACTGTACCTGCTGCGGCCCGAGGCTTACCATATTGGAATCACTTCCCTACGACAGGGAGCGGACCAGCATGAGGGCATTTGAAATGTGTCCATCCTGCAAAAAGGAATATTACGATCCAAAAAGCCGGAGATATGACGCACAGCCGGTCTGCTGCAATACTTGCGGACCAAGGGTATATCTGCTTGGAAGACCGGAGCATGATCAGGCAGCGATACGCTATGCAAGACAGGTGCTGCATGATGGAGGAATCATTGCAGTGAAAGGAATCGGAGGGTTCCATCTGTGCTGTGATGCAAAGAACGCCTCGGCGGTAGAGAGGCTTCGCAGGCAGAAGAACCGGCCGGCAAAACCGTTTGCAGTTATGATGAAAGATATAGAAGTGGTGGAGCGGGAGTGTCTGCTTACAAAGGAGCAGCGAGCCATCTTAAGCGGTCATCAAAAGCCAATCCTGCTTCTTGAGAAGAGAAAAAAAAGCAGTCTTTGCGAGGCGATTGCACCGGGAAATCCGAAAGTAGGAGTGATGCTTCCGTATGCGCCGATCCAGCTGCTTCTATTTGACAATCAGGATGAAGTAAATGTCAGCGACACCCTTGTGATGACCAGCGGAAATACATCCGGTGCTCCAATCTGCAGGGAGGATGCAGAGGCACAGGCAGAGCTGCTTTCTCTTTGTGATATCGTTCTCACTCATGACAGGGACATCCGGATGAGAGCGGACGATACTGTTATGGATATGTTTGAGGGCAGAGAATATATGATCCGCCGCTCCAGGGGATATGCACCATTGCCGCAGTTTGTCCAATCCAATGGCAAACAGCATGCACAAGTGCTCGCAATGGGAGGAGAACTGAAAAATTCTTTCTGTGTGGGAAAGGGAGACCTCTTTTATATGTCACCTTATATCGGGGATATGGAGGATATCCGGACAGTGGAAGCGCATCGGGAAAGTGCTGCCCGTTTTCTGGATATGCTTGAGGTTAAGCCCCAGGTGGCTGTATGTGACCTTCATCCAAAATATAACACGACTGTTCTGGCCGAGGAGTACAATATTCCCATCATACGGGTGCAACATCATTATGCACATATTGTAAGCTGTATGGCAGAAAACAATTATAAAGATCCGGTAATCGGTGTATCATTTGATGGAACCGGATATGGCACGGACCATACGATATGGGGAGGGGAGCTGCTGCTGGCAGATACGTGCAGCTTCAAGCGTGCAGGTCATATTGCCCCATTCATCCAGATTGGCGGAGACCTCTCCGCAAAGGAGGGATGGAGAATCGCTGTCTCCATGCTCTATGGTCTTTACAGGGACGAGACAAAAACCCTTGATGCAGCCACGGCACTCGGACTTTGTACGGAGGCGGACGCGAAGATCCTGATCCGCATGTATGACCGCAAGATGAATGCGGTTACTTCCACAAGCGCGGGAAGATTGTTCGATGCAGTCAGTGCGGTACTTGGAATATGCAGCCATTCAACCTTTGAAGGAGAGGCATCCACAGCTCTGCAATTTGCAGCAGAAGCATATGAAAAGCTGGTATCACAGGGAAAACGTCTGCGGTGGACGGAGGGCAGAACCATTCCTATATTAGCCCAAAGCAGTGATGATTCCGGATCTGTTTTGCAGACGGACCGTCTTTTTGCATGGATCGTACAGATGAGGCAGACAGGCGTGGATGCCAATGCACTTGCCTTCGCATTTCACGAGGCGCTCTCTGAAATGATTGCCGGGGCGTGTGTGGAGCTTCGCAGGCTGACGAAGCGCAATACCGTGGCATTAAGCGGTGGCGTTTTCCAGAATCTGCTGCTCCTTAAGTTATGCAGATCACAGCTTAAGGCGTTAGATTTCGAAGTGCTGATTCATCATCTGATTCCCCCAAATGATGGCGGTCTTGCCCTCGGACAGGCAGTCGTAGCACGAAACATCATTCAAAATACCAAATAGACAATCACGGTGCCAGGGAGCACCCTGCACAGAGCATTTGAACTTTTCAGGAAAGTACATCTTGAAAAAGATAAACAGTGTGAGGCAGGATGCAGGAAAGCTTGTGATGAAGATATGAGAACAGGAGGAAAGAGTATGTGTGTAGGATTATCGGCAAGAGTTGTAAAGATTGATAAGAAGACAGCAGTGGTAGATGAATCCGGTGCAAAAAGAGAGGTATCGGTATCACTGCTGGATGAGCTGGAACCGGGAGATTATGTGATGGTGCATGCAGGAATCGCGATTGCAAAGATCACCGACGAGGACGACAGCGAATCAGATGCAGTCATGGACGAGCTGCTATCCGAGTAGATGCCGAAAGAGGAAAAGCGAATGGAAAAGACAAACGATAAGAGGACCGCAAGAGAAATAATTACGGGATATACGGGCCCGAAGCTGAGAATTATGGAAGTGTGCGGCACACATACCCATGAGATCTTCCGGTTGGGTATAAGGGCACTTTTACCGGAAAATATCGAACTGATCTCGGGACCGGGATGCCCGGTATGTGTAACTCCGACCGGATATATCGATGAAGCAATCTGGCTGGCAAAGGAAAAAGAGATAACGATCTGCACCTTTGGGGATCTGGTGAGAGTCCCGGGAAGCAGGGAAAGCCTTGCGGGGGCAAGAGCGGAAGGAGCACACATACAGGTTGTGTATTCGCCGCTGGATGCAGAAATATATGCAAAGGAACACCCCGGTGAGCAGGTAGTATTTTTGTCCGTTGGATTCGAGACAACAACGCCGGCAAGCTGCCTGGCAGTAAAACAGGCAATAGAAGACGGATTGGATAACTTCTCAATCCTCACGGCCAATAAGACGATGCCGAGTGCATATTATGCGCTGAAGGACTCTGTAGATGTATACCTGTATCCGGGACATGTAAATGCGATAACAGGAACAAAACTATGCGAATCCCTTGTTGGGGAGGGAATCAGTGGAGTTGTTGCGGGATTTACGGCAAAGGAGCTTATGACAGCTCTTGCTGCCGCAATTATCAAGTCGCAGGAAGGTAAGCCATTTTTTGTGAATGCATATCCACGTGTCGTGACAAGAGAGGGAAGCCATGAGGCGCAGAAGATTGTGGCAGATATGATGGAGCCGTGTGATGCACAGTGGAGAGGGCTTGGAGTGATAAAAGATTCAGGCATGAAACTTCGCAGCGCATATGCGGATTACGATGCCAGAAGTAAGTATCAGATTCCCGCAATCGAAGGACATGAAAACCCTGCATGCAGATGTGGGGAGGTATTACAGGGAAAATGTAAGTCCTCGGACTGTCCTCTTTTTGGAAAGACCTGTACCCCGGAACATCCGGTAGGAGCATGCATGGTATCCAATGAGGGAGCGTGCAGTGCATATTACTCTTATGCCAATATGTAAATATAAATGTTTATTATAGAATATCAGATTCATCTGAATAAAGGATAAGGAGAAAAACAGAATGAGTGAAACAGTTACCCTAGCGCATGGCGCAGGCGGGCGTCAGACAAGTGAACTGATCGACCGGGTATTTAAAAGCCATTTTTCAAATCCGGATCTGACCGCAGATGATGCGGCAGTACTTACCCCTCCGGCTGGGCGGATGGCAATGACTACGGATGGATTTATTGTATCGCCTGCTTTTTTTGCAGGGGGAAATATCGGAAAGCTTTCTATCTGCGGCACAGTAAATGATCTGTCCTGCATGGGCGCAAAGCCGCTCTATCTGACCTGCTCATTTGTAATCGAAGAGGGGTTTGAGATGGAGAAGCTGGAGCAGATAGCAGATGCGATGGCAAAAACTGCTGCGGAATGCGGGGTACGGATCGTGGCCGGAGACACCAAGGTTGCGGGAAAAGGACAGGTTGACGGTGTATTTATCACAACGACAGGTGTGGGAGAAATCATGGACGGCGTGGAAACATCCGGTGCGAAAGCAAAGCCGGGAGACGTTATTCTTGTGACCGGAGATATCGGCAGACATGGGTGCACGATTCTTCTGGAGAGGGAAGACTTCGGAATTGATGCTGCGGTGACAAGTGACTGCGCACCGTTGTGGGATTGTGTGAAGGCGATGCTTAAGGTGACAAAAGATATTCATGTTATCCGCGATGCGACAAGAGGCGGTGTCGGAACGGTTCTCTATGAGATTGCGGGACAGAGTAATGTCGGAGTAAAAATTGATTCCGAAAAAGTCCCGGTTGAGCCACAGGTGAAGGGAGTGTGCCGGATGCTTGGATTAGAGCCGCTCTATCTGGCATGTGAAGGCCGCCTTGTTGTGGTTGTGCCAAAAGAGCACGCTGGCGAAGTCCTTACAGCACTAAAGAATTGTAAGTATTCAGAAGGTGCTGCAATTATCGGGGAAATTACAAAGGAGCATGCGAAGAGTGTTGTAATGACAACGGAGATCGGATCGCAGACGATGCTTCCAAGACCGGGCGGAGAGCTTTTGCCGCGGATCTGTTAATAGAAAAATGGGAGGAAGCTATGACAACGAGAGTTGCAGTAATATCAATTATCGTGGAGCAAAACGGGGATACTGAGGAACTGAATCATCTGCTCAGCACATACGGAAATTATATTATCGGAAGAATGGGAATTCCCTACCGGAAGAAAAATATCAGCATCATCAGCGTTGCAATTGACGCACCGCAGGATGTTACAAGTACCCTGACCGGAAAGATCGGTCAGCTTCAGGGAATCAGCAGCAAGACCGTCTATTCCCAGATTATCAGTGACATAGAGGAAACATGTTAAAACAGATCGGAACATACGACGAAAATCGAAAAGATGAGATAAAAATCAAAAATGCGGAATTTCCGGCAATATTTCACACCGGGCTCGAGTTTAATGCTCCGGTGCACGGAACATGGAATATTGTCCATATAGGAATGCAGCTGCCGGAATCGGTTCAGATTTATGTGTGTGCGCAAAACTGTATGCGGGGAGTTGTTCTTACCGCAGCAGAGATGAAGGCAGCAGACCGTTTCTCCTATGTGATATTATCCGAAAAGGATATGATTGCCGGAGATGTTGAGAAAATAACAATCCGTGGTGTTATTGATGTTTTACAAAAGAGACAGCAGCTGCCACGGGCAGTTTTGCTTTTTACGGTATGTGTGCATCACTTTTTGGGCTGTGATTATAACCGTATTTACCGGGAATTGGAACAAAAATTTCCACAGATTGATTTTGTGAGGTGCTACATGGATCCCATTATGCAAAAGCAGGGCCTGACACCAGATCAGAAACTGCGGCGTGCAATCCTGGAAAAACTTCCCCAATGTGCCCCAAAGGCTGGAAAACTTGCCATTTTAGGGAGTGATTTTGCTTATGATACCGAAAACGGTTTGTTCGGACTGTTAAGACAGGCCGGATGTGAAATCGTACAGAGCAGAACCTGCAGCACATACGATGAATTTTTGCAGATGGCGCAGGCTGAGGTATTTGTCTGCATGTATCCTCCGGCAAAAATCGGCACGGAACAAGCAGCAAAACGGCTGGGGCGCGCATTTTTCTATTTGCCGGCAAGCTTTGATTATGCATTGATCGACCGGCAGGCAGAGATGCTTGGAAATTATTTTGCAGTTATAACAAAAGAATTGGAAAAGGAAAGAACGTCAGCAGAAGAGGCGTTAGAGAAGGCATTTTCTGTCATAGGGACAACTCCGGTTGCAATCGACTATACCGTGCACCCCCGTCCGCTGGGATTGGCGAGGCTGCTGTTATCCCATGGATTTGGGGTGGATACGGTCTATATAGATACGGTAAGCAAGGAAGAGGAAGCAGACTTTTTGTGGTTGAAAGAGCATGCACCGGATTTAAAACTTTCTGCTACCATACAGGTGCGAAAGCGCGTTGCGGTACGGGGCAGGAACCAGAAGGTACTCGCAATCGGACAAAAGGCTGCATGGTTTGAAGATACACCATGGTTTGTCAATATGGTATCCGGGGGAAATCTGTATGGATATTCCGGAATCTGCGAGATGGCCGGGCTTATGATGGATGCCTTTTTGAAGCCAAAAGATACGAAGGATATTGTGCCGCGCAAGGGATGGGGGTGTGACAGCTGCCTATGAATCATACATATCGAATCATTCCGGTATATACCGGTGATGTGTCAGGAGTTGCCTCTGCATTATACGAGCTTGGCGGGATGGTGGTAATCCATGATCCTTCGGGATGTAATTCAACCTACAATACGCATGACGAAACCAGATGGTATGACAAGGAGAGCCTGATCTTTATTTCCGGACTTTCAGAGAGGGATGCAGTTTTAGGAAATGACCGGAAGCTGATTGAGGATGTCACTAAAGCAGCGCTTGAACTTCATCCGGCATTTATTGCACTTACAAACTCACCAATTCCATTTATGAACGGAACGGATTTTTTAGCAATCGCCAGAGTGATAGAAAAGAAAACCGGTATTCCGGCTTTTTATGTTCCGGCAAACGGAATGCACGATTATACGGTCGGTGCAGGCGCGGCTTTTGCATCGCTTGCAGGCTATATGAGCAAAGAATGTAAGACCGCATTGGATGATCTGCGGACGGAGAAAGAAAATGCTGTCCGGATGAACATTTTAGGAATGACTCCATTGGATTTTGATGCGGCAGGAGCTGTCGTGAAAATGGAGGACATGATGATGGCTCATGGCTTTGAAATCGTAGCAGATCTTGGAATGGGAGAACATGCATACAATTGGAAAAATGCTTCCCATGCACAGGTAAATCTGGTTGTTTCAGCAACGGGTCTTCCTCTGGCAGAGGAGATGGAAAAGCGCTACCGGATTCCATATGTTGTGGGAATTCCAACCGGGAAATTTGCAAAGGTACTGCTTGATTCATTGAAGAAAGCGGCACAGAGCGGGAGCAACGTGGATGCATTTCAAACGGCTATGGGACAGGCAGGCATCAGGGAAAAGAAAAATTGTCTTCTTATTGGTGAAGCTGTAACGATGAAATCAATTGCAGCGGCAATTGCATTGGAACATGGTAAGCTTGTGCGTGTAGTGTGCCCGCTTGAGAGCGGAGCAAAGCTGTTGACCGGGGAGGATGCACATATAGAAGGGGAAGAAGAACTCGAGATGCTGCTTGGTCAGCAGGCAAAGGAGGAGACAACTGTTGTTGCGGACCCTTTGTACGAGCCGGTTATGCCGGAGAATGTGCGTTTTATTCCGCTATCCCACGAGGCCTTTTCCGGGCGGTGCTTTGCAAAACAAAGAGTCTGCGCGGTGGGGGATCCGGCAGATGTTTTAACATATCTGGAAGAACAGGGCGTGTAGAAAAGGAGGTCATTGTATGTCATTGAATGAGACCCCATCCGGGGAACGTGTACACATTGGATTTTTCGGAAGGAGAAATGCCGGTAAGTCAAGTCTGGTGAATGCGGTTACAAGACAGGAACTGTCGGTTGTATCGGATACACTTGGAACAACGACCGATGCGGTAAGCAAGGCAATGGAGCTTCTTCCGATGGGACCGGTCGTTATCATTGATACACCGGGATTTGATGACGAGGGAAGCCTCGGACAGCTGCGTGTGAAGAAAACCAGGCAGGTACTTGCAAAAACAGATATTGCGGTGCTGGTTGCAGACATTGTTGCAGGACTTGGTGCCTGCGAGTTGGAGCTGATTGATATATTTAAGGAACAGAAGACTCCTTTTCTCATAGCCTGGAATAAGGCAGACCTGTTGGAAGAAGGTGCGATACGGCCTGCTGCGGATGGATGTGAGCAGATGTATGTCAGCGCTCTTGCAAAGACGAATATCGAGGAACTGAAAGAAAAAATTGCATCAATGACGGTTTCATCACAGACAGCGTCTCCAATCGTGGGCGATCTTGTAAGGCCGATGGCAAAGGTGGTCCTTGTCATACCGATTGACGAATCGGCACCGAAGGGCCGTCTTATTCTGCCACAGCAACAGGTAATCCGTGAGCTGCTGGAGGCTGGCGCTGTTTCCATCTGTGTCAGGGAGACGGAGCTGGCTGGATTACTTAACGATATGATGCCGCAAAAGCCGGATCTGGTCATTACAGATAGTCAGGCATTTAAGCGCGTGGCAGCGGATGTTCCAAAGGATGTACTTCTCACTTCGTTTTCGATTCTGATGGCACGCCATAAGGGCTTTCTGGAGGAAGCAGTGCGGGGATGCCGCATGATCGACAAACTGAAGGAAAACGATAGGGTACTGATTGCGGAAGGCTGTACACATCACAGACAGTGCAACGATATCGGGAGTGTGAAAATCCCGCGCTGGCTGAGAGAACATGTGGGCGCACAGCTTATGATTGAAACCTGCTCAGGAAGGGATTTCCCGGAGGATTTAAGTCAATATGCCCTGGTTATTCACTGCGGTGGCTGCATGCTAAATGAGAGAGAAGTGCTTTCACGCATGGAGCGTGCCCAAAAACAGGAAGTCCCATTTACCAATTATGGAACAGCGATTGCCTATATGAACGGAATCTTAGAGCGAAGCATTGAGGTTATTTACGGATAGAGGACAAGCCGAAAGGATATGGAAATGACAACAGGAAAGATGGATTTGATTGAAGAACTGTATCAGGCACACGATTTAAGTGATGATGGTTTTCTATGTCTGCTCGGGGGGATGACAGAATCGGAGACGCAGCTGCTGTATGAAAAGGCGAGGCTGACGGCAACAAAGATATACCAGAAGCAGATTTATCTGCGGGGACTGATCGAATTCACAAATATCTGCAGGAATAACTGCTTCTATTGCGGAATACGAAGGGGCAATACAAACGTGCATCGTTACCGGCTCGGGGAAGAAGAAATCATTGCCTGTGCAAAAAAGGGATATGCACTTGGATTCCGGACGATCGTGTTGCAGGGAGGCGAGGATCCTTACTATACGGATGAGCAGATCTGCTCCATTGTCAGAAAGATTAAACAGGAATGCCCGGATGCTGCCGTGACATTGTCAATCGGAGAGAAGGAGCATGACAGCTATCAGGCTTATTTTGATGCGGGAGCAGACAGATACTTATTGCGGCATGAAACGGCAGATGAGAAACACTACGGCATGCTTCATCCGGCAGAACTTTCGGGAGCACATCGAAAACAGTGCCTGAGGGATTTAAAGGAGATTGGTTATCAGGTGGGATGCGGAATCATGGTCGGAGCACCTTATCAGACCAGGGAGCATATTCTTGAGGATATTCGGTTTATGCAGGAATTGCAGCCACATATGATCGGAATCGGGCCATTTATTCCGCATAAGGATACGCCGTTTGCAAAGGAGCCTGCGGGAACGCTTTCGGATACACTTGCACTTCTTGGAATCCTCCGGCTGGCTTTCCCAAATGTGTTACTCCCCGCGACAACTGCACTTGGAACAATTCATCCACAGGGGAGGGAGCTGGGAGTTCTTGCAGGTGCGAATGTCATTATGCCAAATCTGTCCCCGACAAGCGTCAGGAAAGATTACATGCTGTATGACGGAAAGATCTGTACCGGAGAAGAGGCTGCAGAATGCCACCACTGCATTGCGCGCAGAATGGAACGGATTGGATATCAGGTGGTTGTGGACCGCGGTGATTATAAGGAGTAAAGGAAGGGTGTCCTAAAATGATAGAGGTATCTCATATTCAAAAGTCCTACGGAAAAAAGAAAATACTTACGGATATCAGTTTCTGTGCAAAGCCCGGAGAGTGCATTGCAATCGTAGGGAAAAATGGATGCGGAAAATCAACATTGCTGCAGATACTTTCGGGTGTTGCAAGGGCGGATAGCGGATCAATACAGCTATGGAATGAGGCTGCGACACCAGGGACAATACGAAAATACTGCGGTTATGTACCGCAGGAGAATCCACTCATGGAAGAGATGAGCGTCCGGGATAATCTGCGTTTGTGGATGGGAAAAAACAGGCAGATGACGGAGACACTGATCAGGCAGTTTGAGCTGGACGATCTGCTGGGGCAGAAGGTAAGGACACTTTCCGGGGGAATGAAGCGGCGGCTGGCAATTGCGTGTGCACTTCTAAAGCTGCCACCTGTCATGATCATGGATGAACCGACTACCGCATTGGATTTATATTATAAGGCAAGTATCCGGCAGTGGATGAGGCAGTATCTTGCGGGAAATGGAACCATTCTCATGACAACGCACGATGAGATGGAGATTGCAGATGCAACGCGGTGTTTTGTCCTACAGGAGGGAGTGCTGGCGGAAACACCGAAGGAATCTGTAAGGGATGCAATCCTCTCGGAGAAAGAGTAGGGGATAACGGATATGGGGCTTTTTATCAGATATTTTGCAATTGAATGGAAGAGAAGCTGCAGGGTTTGGTTAAAAACGCTGATTACCGGTGCGATCGTGACGGTGCTGCTTGCGGTGGCGGCGGTGGGACTTACAGCGATCATGAGACATTTATCTTCATTTGAAACAGTCCGGGTAGGAATGGTAATACCGGAGAATGAAGCGGATGAAGATACAATGCTTGCGGTGTCTTTCCTGACTGCTATGGACAGCGTAAAAAGTGTTGGCAGTTTTACTTATTATGGCTCTGAGGAGGAAGCACTTCTAGCGTTGAAGGAAGGAAAGGTGCAGACGGTTATCTCACTTCCACCTTTTTTCTATGAGAGTGTGGACAACGGGGAGAATGAACCGGCAACCCTTTATATTTCGCAGAATGCGGATCTGAATGTGCGGATTTTTGCAGAGCTGTTAAAGAGTGGTGTCCGACTGCTTCAGACTGCGGAGGCGGGAGCATATGCCATGCTCGATATTGCACAGGAGGACCGTCCGGCGGAGGAGAACTGGAATGAGGCAGGAAATGTAGTGGCCTATGTGTATCTGGCAGAGGCGCTTACGAGGAGCAGAGTGTTTGACCGGCAGCTTTTGTCCTCAATCGGGAGTGTAAATTATGCACAGTTTTATTTTTTGGTGGCAATGCTTGTAATTTTGCTGCTGCAAGGATGGAATTTTGCGCATTTATATCAGAAGAAAAACAGGGTATTGATGCAGAAATTAAGCGTGGAGGGACTTGGCTGTGCCGGGCAGACCTTTGTCCGGCTTATGGTGATGACACTTCTTTTGTGGCTGCAGGCGCTGATCCTGTATTATGGGACATATATGATTACCTGTGTATTTCACATTCCGATGCTGTTAAGTGATGGAATCATTGTGTGCGGTCTGTTTGTACTTGCATTTTCAATCGCCTGCTTCTTTCATTTTATATATGCAATTGCAGGTGGCGACATATCCGGATGCGTACTTTTATTTTCGGTAAACCTTTTCATGATTCTTGTGTCGGGAATATGGATTCCGGGGGATTACATGCCGGAAGTTCTGCAGAAAATCTCTGCTTTTGTACCGCTTAAATGGTGGGAAACGTTCACCTTGCAGGTATTTTATGGTGAATGGCCCGGCAAATTGGCGCTGTTGTTATGTGTGGCATCAGCTGTCACAGCAATTGTGGGAGGAGGCGTGCTATGCAAAAATACATAACATGGTATTGGCTCCTTCTAAAGGAAAAACTTCATACGGCAGGGTTGTATCTGCAGATCGCGGCGATGCTTCTGGTGGCATTTACGATTACACAGACAACGATTCCGGATACGGAAAATGTAACGGTGGGAATTGTGTGCAACCAAAGCAGCAAAGCGGAGCAGATCATGGAACAATTAGATTCGTTTTCGGATGTGTACGATTTTGTTGCAGTGGATTCGGAGGATACACTTCGGGCGCGCGTAGAACGTGCGGAGTTCGAATGCGGATTTGTGTTTGATGAAGCGTTTGACCGGATGATGGAGAGAGAAGAACTGACGGATTCCATCCGTTTTTACTGTTCACAATCCACAAATAAGGGGGATGCGATAGCGGAAACCGTGTATTCAGCTGTATTGGAAGCATATAGCGGAAAACTTTTGGAGGAGGCGCAACAGAAGCTTTACAAGGAAAAGGACTCTCTGCGCCAGAAAAAAATAATGGACCGTTTTTATGAATATCTGGATTCAGACGAGGTATTTCAGGTAACTATCTGCAAGGTTGAGGCAGCAGCCTCGGAAGAGGCCGGCAAAACTGCTGTATACCCACTTCAGGGCTGGATGGGAATGCTGGTTGCGCTTGGTGTCTTTTTATCGGGACTTAGATATTGGGAGCCAGGGTGTTCTTTCTATAAGGCACTTGATAAAAGGGAGGCAGGGCGTTTCTTCCTGATAGATGCATGTGCCTCTGGAACGATTCCGGCTTTTTTGTGTCTATGTATTTCTCTTGCAGGACCATATTCCAGAGGCTGTGTCAGCGAAGTGTGCCATATGGCAGGGTTCTTTCTCTACACCGTTTTATGGTGTGCGATGGTCAGGCATCTGTTTCGGAATTATCTGGGGATGCTGGCGGCGGTGCCGGTGTATGTTGTGTCAAATGTGTTGATTTGTCCGGTGATATTTGATATAGTGACTTATGTTCCGGCAATGCAGTATGTCCGGATACTATTCCCATTAGGCATATATCTGCTCTAACGGGAAAATTATAAAAACGAAAGAAAAGGGAAAAGTGATGAAGTGTGTAAAATGTGGTAACGAATTGCAACCGGGCGCACGTTTCTGCGTATACTGTGGCGCAGCGGTTGAAGCAACACCAGCAGTCGAGACTGCTCCGGCAGTTGAGGAAACACCAGTAGTCGAAGATGCCCCGGCAGTTGAGGAAACACCAATAGTCGAGGATGCTCCGGCAACGGAGGAGAATGTAGCTGTTGAGGAGGCTCCTGTAGCAAAAGAAGTTCCGATGGCAGAAGAAGTTCCGATGGCAGATGAGACTCAGGCAGCAGTCGGGGAAGCTCCGGCAGCACCGCAGCCGCAGAGCTACAATGCGCCGGAAGAGAACACTGCTGGGGCATATGGTGCCCCACAGCAGAATGGCGCGCCGCAGCAGGCGGTACCACCGGTATATAGCCAGCCGCAGATGCAGCAGCCGGATGAGAAGAAGAAAGGATCAAAGGCTGTTGTTGGTATTGTGATCGCTGTTATTGTTTTACTGCTGATTCTTGCAGCGGCAATTTTTGGAATTGTTTTTCTTGCAGGAAGAAATTCCGGAGATGCCAGTGATAGTTTGTCCTATGTAAAGAATGGAAAATTGTATTACGTCAAAGATATCCGTAAAGATGATGAACCGGTCGTTGTATGTGACATCAAGAATGGGGATGAGTATGATACCGGAAGTCTTGCAGGCGAATTTTCGGATGACGGAAAGTATCTTTACTTTTTCAATAAGGTAGAGAATTCATATACCGGAAAACTTTGCCGTATTGAGGTAGCTAAGATCAAGAAGGATGAAAGTAAGACGGAGGATGCAATTGAAGAGCTTGTATCCGGTGTTACTTACTTCCAGCTGATTGATGACACCCGTTTTGTTTATCTGAATGATTCAAACGAAGTGTATTATTTTGACGGGGAAGATAAGAACAAGATCGCGGCTAATGTATATACATTTGACCTTACCGAGGACGGAAAGGTTGAATACAATACTTCAGACGGAACAGTCGGCCGCTATTCCATTGAAGATGATTCCACTGAGACAATTATTGAAAACTGCTCATATATTGTTTCCAATACAGCTGATGGATATTTCTACGCAGTATATAACGAAGACAGCGACCTGTATGATCTGTATTACAGTTCAAAGAGCGGTGAGGCAGAGAAGATTGCAGAGAATACCTATAACATCATGGGTGCGAGTGATGTAAAGAATACTGTATTTTATTTGACGGAGCGCGTGGAGAATGTCTGCTACTATGATCTCGTAAATGATATTTATGCGGAATCCGATGCAAGTCTTACGGCTCCGGTATTTAGCGATTACCTGACTCCATGTACCGAGTATGATGCAATGAGCGACTGGGATCGTGAATACTATAGTGAATATCCGGAATACATTGATTCTTTCTACAATTGGCTGAGCAGTGATTATTATTACGATTCCGGAATGCTTTATAACTATACCTATCATGAAGATGAAGATGGCAATTATATTTACAACTATTACTTCTATGATCAGGATAATGCACAGTGGTATGTATTTGATGAGGAAGGCTATCGTGCAGCGCAGGACGCATATGATTCCGTCGGTTCCCGTGAGGAGCTGCGTCAGAGCCTAAAGGATTCTTATACCGACATCACATACTACGATATACATAGCTGGTCTGCTGCAGACAAAGACAGCGTTGTTGCGGAGAATGTAAACCCATCCTACGTATATTGTGTCGGCAATACCGGAATTGTCACATACCAGAAATACGGCAATATCGACAAGATTGACTGGCCGGAGGATGCATATGGCACATGGTTTGTCGATGATTATATTTATGAGGCAAGATATGGCGACAGCGTAGACCAGAGCATATATTACGCATCGAATGGTGCAGAGCATGCATGGGACAGTGAATGGGGCAGTATGGAGAATGGCATTACATTTGACACAGCTTCAAGCGGCAACTATGCAATGGCATTTTCCTATAGCTATGATGACGATTATAATTATACCTATACGATGAGTGCATTCCAGATTGAAAATGGGGAACTTTCCATGATCGAGACAGGCATGAATGTTGCATCCCTGGGTGTATGGGTTGGAGATGACTATTACTATTTTGAGACAGAGAGTGGCAATGAGGGAAATCTGTGCTGCTTCTCCAACGGAAAATCATCAACTGTATTAAAGAATATCAGCAATGCATCTGTTAAGCGTTTTGAAAATGGCAGTATCTGTGCATACTCAGATTATAGCGGTTACGATGATTACTCTAGTGGAGCCGGTACTCTTAAATTATTCGGAGAGGATGGAGACTCTGTAAAGATCGATAATGATGTGAACTCATACTGTTATCTGAACGATGAACTTATTGTTTATCTGCGTGACGGTAAGCTCTATGTTTATCGCGGGGAGGACAAGGAGAAGTTTAAGATCGACAGTTCTGTTACCTCATTTAACTGTGATCAGGCTTCCTACGAGTCTTTGTCATATTAATTGTATGGATGAGAGGGGCTGTGTGCGGATTACTTCGCACCACAGCTCCCTTTTTTCCGCTTGCTGTTATCCGGTAATGTGAAAGGAGGCAAAAGAGAATGCCAAGAAAAAAGATCAGACCGACAAGTGATGACCAGATGGAACGGTTGTTTTACCCGGAGGGCAATATAGCATTCCTGGATGCCGAGTTTAATGCCGGGATGAATATGCGGACAAAGGAGAAGATCAGTGAGATCATTTCCATTGGAATTATCATCTGTGATCGTGACTATAACGGAATCAAAAAATTCTATACACTTGTAAGTCCGCTCACCCAGACAAAGGTATTCCCAATGATCTCCAAAATGACAGGAATCACTACGGAGATGCTGAAAGGCCAGCCAACGTTTGCAGAAATGTCCGCAAAAGTAACAGAACTGATGAAGCACTATGATGTGAGAAAAATCTATACGTGGGGAGCAGCGGATAAACACAGCCTGCTGCAGGAACGTGATGAGATGAAAGAGCGCAGGATAAGTGGTCATCAGACATCGAATAAATGGAGTTACATGGATATGTGCACCGACATTTCCGGGCTGATCTCCAACCAGATGCTTGGAATCAGGGGTGGACTTTCCATCAATATGGAGAATCTTATGTTCTTCTGTGATATTGATGAGCAACAGGATCATAATGCTCTCTCGGATGCGTATTATCTTTATAGGTGCATGCAGTATCTGCGGGAATATTTTCCGAAGGAAAAGCAGGATAGTGCTTTCCGGAGAAAGCAGGAACTGATCGACCACTATTATCAGGACCGTTCGATGTACAATTCGTTCCGGAGATTTCGGAGCACCTCAAAGGGATGTGATCTGTATCGCAAATGGGGAACCCGCTCGAAGGAGGAAGATATACGACTGAAAGCATTCGAGGATGATCTGAAATTCTTAAAAGGAGAGATTCCTTACGAGCTGGAATTCGATACGATCCAGGAATACTTTCAGAAGAACTAGAAAATTATCGGATGGGGTGCAGGATTTTTATTCTTCTGCGCCGGCTTTAAGATCTGCTGCGATTTTGCCATCGGCGATTGTTTTTTGCAGCCATAACTGCAGGGAATCAACGGATTGGGAGATACGGTTTAACTGTCCCTGAATCTTGGTGAAATCGTGGTATTCATCCTCCGTAATTTCTCCGTCTGCAGTAATCTCAATGAGACGTTCTTTTTCCTTTTCCAGATTGTTGAGCGAGGCAAGCATCTCAAGAACAATCTGGGAGAGGTCTTTCATCTTTAATTCCGGGACATATTCCTGTCCGATCGGACATTCATGCGAACAGTAATAATTGCATAAATCCGGCGATTTGTAGCACTTGGACATTGCAAGGATCTCATCCGGATGAGGAAGTGATTTTTCACTTTCTATTTTTTCAATACGGTCTGCCGACATGAAGGCAAGCTGTTCACTTGCGCGCTCGCGCGTCCATTCCATCTCTTCACGGCGCAGCTGATAAATATTTTTATTTTCTTTTGTTGATCGTTTTCCCATTTTATTTAATTCTCATTACTTTCTATATATTTTTCACAAGGAACCGGTACCGCCGGCAGGATGTATGCAGGCAACCGCCATTTCACTATTATATCGGATGACAGGGGGCATGGCAAGTATGGCAAAGCAATAACATTTATGTTACAATCAATTAAAATTTGATGAAAAGGTGGAGAATAAATGAAAACACTTGCAATCTTGGGAGATTCCTATTCTACATATCTTGGCTGGATTCCGGAGGATTATCTGCACTGGTATGCAGACAGCGGCAATGACTGCGAAAATGATATGTCCTCGGTGGAGGATACCTGGTGGCGGCTTTTGGTAAAGAAGTACGATCTGAAGCTGATCGCAAATTGCAGTTACAGCGGAAGCACGGTATGCAATACCGGGTATGATGCGCAGGATGCCTCCGGGACATCTTTTATCCACCGCATGAAAAGGGAGCTTGGTGAGAAACGGGAAAGCGATGAGCAGCCGGATATCCTTATTGTATTTGGCGGAACCAATGATTTCTGGGCGGGCAGCCCGGTGGGGAGCATTCAATATGAGGGGCAGACAGACGAGGATAAAAAGGCGTTTGCTCCCGCATTTTGTTACATGATGGAATATTTAAAGCGATACAATCCTCATTCTGTCATATACAATGTGATAAATGACGAGATAACCGGACCGATCCGTGAAGTCATGGAAGAGGTGTGCCGCCATTATTCTATCCAAAATATCAATCTGGAAGGAATCGACAAGCAGAACGGACATCCGAATACGGCGGGCATGGCACGGATCGCGGAACAGATCGCAAAAGCAACCTCTTGGGGCAGATAAATTACCACTTACCGGAAAGGTCTTTACAGAGGGAGCGCTTTTTTCTATATTCGGTTTATCCGAACAGGAGATAAGATCTGCGCAGATCTGCAAGGAGTAAATGATGAAAATTAAAATTGAGATTGACGAGAGCCTGCAGGAGGATGAAGTCCTCATCCGATGCGGGGAGCTGACCGATGAGATCTCACAGATCCAGCGTCTGGTCAGTGATGTGGTCAATGCGGGGCAGAAATATGTGTTCTATAAGGGGAACACCGAGTATTATCTTCCGCTGAAGGATATCCTCTTTTTCCAGACGGAGGGAGAGCAGATCCTTGCCTATACCAAGGAGGAGGTTTACGAGACGAAGTATAAGCTGTACCAGTTGGAGGAGATGCTGCCGGGATTTTTTATGAGAGTATCCAAGTCGGCGATCCTCAATACGAACCACATATATTCCATCAGCCGCAATCTGACGGCATCGAGTACGGTAACATTTGCCGGGACCTGTAAGCAGGTTCTGGTATCGAGGTATTATTATAAGCCCTTGATCAGTAAATTAGAAGAAAAGAGGTTACATCAATGAGACTAAGTAAAAACACAGGCAAAATTTTCTGGGGACTGCTGTTTATTCTGGGAGCTGTTTACATGATTGTAAGCAGAGTGTGGACGCTTCCGAAGATCAGCCTGTTCAGCATCATATTTACGATCTTTTTTGCATGGATGCTCATCTGCGGCATCCGGCAGATCAACTTCTGGGAGATCTTATTCTCCATCGCATTCCTGTGCATCATCTACGACGATCTGCTTGGAATTAAGGAGTTTACACCGTGGCCGGTACTCGGAGCTGCCTTGTTTGGAAGCATCGGTCTGTCCATGATCTTTAAAAAAAAGCACACCTTCCGCATTGAGGGAAATGTAGAAAATGCAACGTTCGGCTCTAAGGGAACGGAGCAGTGCAATGGCAGCAACCTACGGTTTGAGAACAATTTCGGGGAGACGATCAAATACGTCAACACCGATGATCTGTGCAATGTAGACATCGAAAATAATTTCGGCTCCATGCAGGTGTATTTCGATAACGCCATCATCCAGAATGAATGCGCGTATGTGAATGTCGACAATAATTTCGGCGAGGTACGGCTGTATGTGCCGCGGACATGGATCGTGGAAAAGGATATTGAGAAGGGCTTCGGAGGTGTCAATGAGCGAGGACACATGGAGGGAAGCAGTACGCACCGCCTGATCATTCATGGTGACACGAACTTTGGAGCGGTCACGATCGTGTATATGTAAATAGTAAGAAGCAAGAAGGCTGCCTGTTGTGGCAGCCTTCTTTCGGTCAATAAATACCGTCTCTTTTGATTTGATGTGATTACAGCATGTCAATGTTTTATGTATTTTGATAAATCGATTGTCTTGCCGAAAGTCCACCATATGTTAAAGGATAATGATCATTTTGCAATTTTTGTTTCTGGCATGGTTGCCAGAAGAGAGTGAGATTCAGAAATGGGAGCAGGAACATTGGAAATATATGCCATCACATGAGAGCTGTAAAACATAGTGCGAGACGGAAAAATCGGAATTTAGGAAAATCAAAAAACATCGAAAAACAAGTATTTGCGGGAATGATACGAATCGTATCACGCATGTGAAAGAGCGTTTCTCTCATAGTTTTACGCTTTCTGATAAGGTGGAGTTGTCGGAAAGACAAGCCAAAACAGAAAGGACGTAGAATTATGAAAAAGAGCGAAAAAAAGAGTTTGCTGATTGGAATCATATTTCTTGCAATGTTTGCAGTATGGACAGCTTTGATTCTGACTGTGGATGTGCAGCCGCTTGGTCAAAACGGAACAAGTATTGGATTTGCGACATTCAATTGTTGGTTTCACCATTTTACAGGGGTAAACATGGCAATTTACACCATTACCGATTGGATGGGGCTGGTACCTGTCGTAATATGCCTTATTTTCGCAGGTATTGGACTGGTACAGTTGATTAAAAGAAGAAGCCTTTTCAGGGTGGATGCAGATATCATGATTTTGGGTGTGTATTTTGTTATCGTGTTCTTGGCATATACGATTTTTGAAATTATCCCAATCAATTACAGACCTATTTTAATAGAAGGAAGGATGGAGGCTTCTTATCCGTCCTCAACTACCTTGTTGGTATTGAGTGTAATGCCTGCCTTGATTGAGCAAATCTATCGTAGACTTTCTGGCATTAGGATGAAACGAATCATAACGATTGCGGCAATCGCTTTTTCGGTATTCATGGTGACTGGGAGATTGATTTCTGGAGTACATTGGTTTACGGATATCGTAGGCGGTGAACTGCTAAGTGCAGGATTGTTTAAGCTTTATAAAGTTGCAGTTATGCTGGCATTAAAAGAAAAATAGAATTGGTATGGGAGGTACAAGTTTTGGAATTTCATGAAAAACTTCAGGAATTAAGAAAAAGTCGAGGTTTGACGCAGGAAGAATTAGCCGAGGCATTATTTGTTTCCCGAACCGCTATTTCAAAATGGGAGTCTGGAAGAGGATACCCAAGCATAGATTCATTAAAGGAAATATCCAGCTATTTTTCTGTATCAATTGATGATTTGTTATCTGGAGAACAATTGATTTTCATAGCAGAAAAAGAAAACAAATCAAATCTCAATAGTGTATGCGATTTGTTATTGGGGTTTGTTGACTTGTTTTCGTTGATGCTGATATTTCTTCCGCTGTATCCCAAGCCGGTCAATGGATATATCTATTCAGTAAATCTCTTTGGGTATGTAGATAGCAATACGTTCATAATCAGGATATATTGGGCATTGTTTATCAGCTTGACGATTACCGGAATCGTGAAAATACTAATGGTCTATTTCAAATTTGAAAAGAACAAAAAAGCGGTTACATTCATTTCTGTAGGACTCAGTATAATTGCTGTTTTGTTTTTGGCTATGGCGAGAGAGCCGTATGCGATAACAGTAACGTTCCTGTTATTGCTTATCAAAGGCATTCTGCTTTATTCCGATGGGGGAAGGGGTTATAGCAGTAATTACAGGAGCGTCATCAGGTCTTAGGTCATAATTCTTTGTAGATGACGATGGATCTGTATTGCCATATACAAGAAAGTACGCTGAAAAATTCAAATAATATGTACTGAAAGTGAGAAGAAAAAACTTACATGAAAGGGACTATTTCATTCAAATGCTACCGAGTGAAATAGTCTCTTTTTTGTAGGATTTTTTGAATGGAAAGCGGAGGCAATGCAGCTTATAAAATCAATTCCGAGGATAAATGAAAAAGAGATTACCAGCGAGAAGATGCGCGAGCAGGAATACAAAGAGGCAATTTTAAGCGGAAATTCGGAAAAAATTGTAAGTATTATAAGCTGCTTTACCGCCGCAGACAGGAGCGGTTAGAACATGGAAAAAGGCTACTGCAACGGATGACAGATATTTTAAACAGCCGGGTGACAGACCGATTTTATAATTTTTGCGCTCCAGAACTTCATTATGGCATTTCCGCTTCAGCTTATTATCGTCGGACCTCTTGCAAGACAGATCTTTTGCACTTTATTTATAAAGCCTAAGAAGCGGAATGGTACAAACGAGACCCAAGATGAGGAAGAGAAGATCGTGGAGAAAACGATGTAGCAAATGATAGAAGTATGTGCTATACTTTGGCTGCATTTATCATTTGAACGAAGCAGGAGAAAATACAATGAGCATGAATAACTGGGAACGTATGACGACCGGAAAACTATACAATGCGGATAGCGCGGACATTGCAAAGCAGCATACATTCGGGATGGAAACCTGTGATAAGTTTAACCGGACACCGATGTGGATGCATAGACGCAAACGTCGGCTGTTGGAGAAGCTGATCCCATCAGCAAAAGAGGGCGGAACAGGAATTTTTGCACCGTTCTACTGTGAATATGGTGTCAACATTCACTTTGGGAAAGGCTGTTTTGTCAATTATAATTGTACATTTCTGGATTGCGCGCCGATTATGCTTGGTGATGGAGCGTGGGTTGGCGCGAATGTGACGATCGCGACACCGTGCCACCCGTTTTTATCGGAGGAGCGCCTGCCACAGCAATATCCGGACGGATTTCACGATCTTGAGTACGCAAAGCCGATCAATATCGGAAGCGGTTGCTGGATCTGCTCAAGTGCCACGATCTGTGGCGGTGTGACGATCGGAAAGAACTGCATTGTTGCAGCAGGGGCAGTGGTAACGAAGGATGTACCGGACAACTGCTTAGTCGGAGGCGTTCCGGCGAGAGTGATCCGTATGCTGGACGAGAAAGACCGGATGGATGTGTGGAACACCTACTTAAAGAACGAGTTTCCGAAGTCTGCACGGTAGCCTTGAAAAATTAAATAAGGTGTGGTATCTTTTTTGTGGGAATGAGGTTCTCCCGAAGTATCGTATGTATACTTAAACCGCTTAGATAAGCTGATGACTTCTGCGATCAACACTCGCAGTGGCATCAGCTTTTTTGTTGTTTATCCAGAAAAAAATTAGAAAATAAGAAAGAGGAGGAAAGAAAATGTTATTAAGTATTGCATTGATTTTGATAGTGGGGATGGCGATGGGATGGATCTGCAAAAAGATAAAGCTGCCGAGCCTGCTTGGAATGCTTGGAACGGGAATCGTGCTCGGACCGTATGTACTCGATCTGCTTGATCCGTCAATCCTTGGGATCTCGGCGGAGCTTCGCAAGATCGCACTTATCATTATCCTGACGAGAGCGGGACTGGGACTGGATGTAAGCGGACTAAAAAAGCTCGGACGACCGGCGATCCTCATGTGCTTTGTCCCGGCGACCTTTGAACTGGTCGGGATGTTGTTGCTTGCACCGAAGGTCATGGGGATCTCCATTGCAGAGGCAGCAGTCATGGGAGCAGTGCTTGCAGCAGTCTCTCCGGCGGTGGTCGTGCCGCGCATGGTCAAACTGATGGAGGAGGGCTACGGAACGAAACAGGGAATCCCGCAGCTCATCCTTGCGGGCGCTTCTGTGGATGATGTGTATGTGATCGTTCTGTTTTCCACATTCACAGGAATGCTTCAGGGCAGGCAGACTTCGGTTCTTAGCTTCGTAAATATTCCGGTGTCCATTATACTTGGCATTGGAATCGGCTTGCTGCTTGGGTATGCGCTTGCCGTCTTTTTCGCCAAGGTGCATATACGGGACACTTCAAAGGTACTTCTGATCTTAAGCACCTCATTCCTTCTTGTGGCAGCGGAGGATGCACTTACCACAACGATCACGTTTTCTGCGCTCATTGCGCTCATGTTTGTGGGAGTGGGATTGCAGCAGAAAAGAGAGAACGTTGCGAAAAGGCTGGCGGTCAAATATGGTAAGCTGTGGGTTGCTGCAGAGGTATTTTTGTTCGTGCTGGTCGGTGCAACGGTTAATATCAATTATATAGGAAAAGTGGGCGTTAAGGCGTTGCTCGTGATCTTCGGAGCGCTGGTATTCCGGATGCTTGGGGTATTTGTCTGTATGCTTGGAACAGATACCACGAAAAAGGAGCGCTTATTTGCAATGCTTGCGTACACGCCGAAAGCAACCGTGCAGGCAGCTATCGGTGGAATCCCGCTCGCAATGGGACTTTCCTGTGGGGAGGTTGTGCTGTCTGTCGCGGTACTGGCGATCGTGATTACCGCGCCGCTTGGCGCATTTGCGATCGATGTGTCGTATAAGAAGCTGCTAAGTAGGGGGTGGCAAGACAGAATTGACGCGCATTAAGGAATAATGTAAAAGGTTGCAGCAAGAGGAATGACCATATATGATGTACAATCCGCAACTTGATACATTTATTTGTGTTGTCGAAACCGGCAGTTTCAGCAAGGCTGCAGAAAAACTCTATATAAGCGCACCGGCGGTTATTAAGCAGATCAATTCTTTAGAGAATAGTTTAAATTTACAATTATTCGAGAGAACACACAGAGGACTTTCGGTTACCGAAGCAGGCAAGTCACTTTATCAGGACGCAAAATATCTGATTCAGTATTCAAAGGAATCACTTACAAGAGCACAGGATGCCATGAATCATAATGATGAGGTGATCCGTGTCGGAATATCACCGATGACACCGCCGGAAATTTTTGTGGAGCTGTGGCCGAAGATACAGAAAATTTATCCGGATATGAAGTTTAAACTGATCACGTTTGAAAACACACCGGAAAATGCAACGGAACCGAGATTTCAAGGGAGCCATTTTGCGTGGCAGTGTCAATACATCACAGGTTGGCGCGTAAAGCAAAGATTACTCTTGCAGACCTTGCGGGAGAAAATCTCATGCTTATGCAAAGAGGCTGGAGCTATTATGGGGATATGCTGCGGGATGACATGATAAAGAATCATCCGGAAATAAATATTGTAGATTTTGATCTATATAATGTTGAGGCATTCAACAGATGCGAGAATAATAATGAGGTGCTTTTAGCATTCAAAAGCTGGGAGAGTGTGCATCCGCTTATCAAAATTATCCCGGTGGAGTGGGATTATACGATGCCTTTTGGAATCCTGCATTCAAAAACACCATCCGATAAGGTCAAGCGCCTTATAAAGGCGATTAACAAAGTAAAATGAAAAAGTATAAGAACAAACCGAAAGGTTAAGACTGAATAACAAAACGAGACTTCTACTGGATTCCCGTTTTTTTATATTTTGTGATTGGTGAAAGTGATGAGTATTATGGTTCGGAGCCTTTTAAAAAGTGTATCAGGAGATATATGATCTCTATAAGAAGAAGGGACTGTCAGAACCGGATATAACCGACAGGTTAATACTCAAAAACTTATCGAATCTTCTCTTTGCAGCATATTAGATATATAGTATGCATGTAAGATAAAAATCCAGTAAGGAGGACGCGACAATGGAATATGTTTCACTAAATAACGGAGGAAAGGAAAAAGAACAACGATAGCTCAAAAGAAAAGAAGAACTGGTAAAAGAGAGAGGATCGGTCAATGAAAGTATTACTTGTAAATGGCAGCCCGCACAAGGAGGGGTGTACATATACAGCCTTATGTGAGGTGTCAAAGGCGTTAAATGAAAATGGTGTGGATACAGACATCTTCTGGATCGGGAATAAGCCGGTCTCAGGATGTATCGCATGTAGAAAATGCCGTGAAAAAAATAAATGTGTATTGGATGACATCGTTAATGAATTCCTTGAAATAGCGGGAGATTATGATGGATTTGTATTTGGAACACCGGTACATTGGGGCGGCGCAGGTGGTGCGATCACATCATTTATGGACAGAGTGTTCTATGCCGACTTAAATGGGGGAGGAGACCGTTTCCGGTTAAAACCGGCTGCTGCGGTAATTTCTGCAAGAAGAGCCGGAACAACCGCAACATGGGATCAGGTAAATAAGTATTTTGGCCTGATGCAGATGCCTATTATTTCGTCTAGATACTGGAACATGGTACATGGAACGAATCCGGATGAGGTACGACAGGATCTTGAAGGAATGCAGGTTATGCAGATCCTTGGAAATAATATGGCGTATTTCATTAACTGCAAGAATGTAGCAATGAAGATGGGAATTGAAATGCCTAAAGAGCCTGAGTTTGTATTTACAAACTTTATCAGATAATGAAACAAATTGATACTTATTTTTGCATGACAGGAGATAATACCATGAAAGCAAAGAACTTAAAGACACTTTTTTTTACATTCGTAATGGCAGTAGGGATGCTGGCGGGCTGCGGATCAAACACCGACAGTCAGCCCGCCTCCAGCAATGACAGCCAGACCACAGATACAAATGATACGGAAAGCAATTTATCGGAAGCTGATTCAAATGACAGCACGGAAGCTGAAACGGAAAATACGGCTGCATCAACCGGAAACGGAAAAACACTGGTAGTATATTATTCGGCATCAGGAAATACGAAGGGGGTTGCGGAAAAGATTGCGGAGCTTACAGAAGCTGATCTGTTTGAAATACAGCCGACAGAGCCGTATACAGATGATGACCTTAACTGGACGAACGATGACAGCCGGGTATCAAGAGAGCATGACGATGAAAGCTTAAGAGACGTGGAGCTTGTTTCTACGACGGTTGAGAATTGGGACTCTTATGATACTGTATATATCGGTTATCCTATCTGGTGGGGAATTGCAGCATGGCCGGTAAATAATTTTGTGAAAGACAATGATTTCACGGGAAAAACAGTGATTCCATTCTGTACAGCGGCTTCGTCGGGAATTGGTGACAGCGGCGATCTTCTGGAAGATATGGCGGGAACCGGTAACTGGATAGAGGGAACACGATTCCGCGGAGGCGCTTCTGAGTCAGACATCAGTTCATGGATAGATAGTTTTGGATTATAAATAAAACATGATCATCTGGCTATGCCAGCCAACAAAGAGAGACTTCTTTTCGGAGTCTCTTTTGTTGTAGGCATTTGGAGTGATAATGGCAAAGGGGATTGCTGACTGGGCAATCGTGGAATAAAATAGGTGTACAATATCAAGTGAAAGGGAAAAGATAATGAGAAAAATGTTAGTTGTATATTATTCATGGTCAAACGGAAACACGAAAAGAATCGCAGAGCAGCTTGCCAATGCGACGGGGGCGGATATCGCGAGGATCGAGACGACAGAGCCATATAGGGGCAGCCATGAAGAGGTTGTCGATCAGGGGCAAAGAGAGGTAGAGGCTGGTTTTATGCCAAAAATTGATCCATTGCCGGTGAATATATCTGATTATGATGTCATTGCCATAGGAACACCTACCTGGTGGTATACGATGGCTCCGGCGGTACTTACTTTCCTGACGGAAAATGATTTTACAGGAAAAACAGTTATTCCATTTATGACAAACGGAGGCTGGCCGGGACATGTCATAAAAGATATGAAGGCAAAGTGCAAGGGCGCTGACTTTATGCATGAAATGCAGATCAAGTTCGATTCCATGGGTAAGGATCATTTGGAAACACCGGAAAATGTGATCCACGAATGGATAGAAGCAATAAAGAGTGATATCCGTTAAATCAATCGTCTGCTTTTCCAAGTCAGAATTGATGTTTATTAAAGAATAATGTAAAATATTTCAATAGGATTAAAGCGTGGAAATCCATTGTACAATTCGAATGATAGTTTAGGGAAAAGGAGCATATGGAATATGACAAAACTGATCATCAATGAGGAGAATAAACTTGGAACGATTGCACCGGAGATATACGGACATTTTTCTGAGCATCTGGGACGCTGCATCTATGAGGGGATTTATGTCGGAGAACATTCGGATATTCCGAACGTAAATGGGATGCGCATAGATGTCGTGGAGGCACTAAAGGAGTTACAGGTTCCGGTACTTCGCTGGCCGGGTGGCTGTTTCGCGGATGAGTACCACTGGAAGGACGGAATCGGACCGAAGGAAAAGAGAAAGAAGATGATCAACACCCATTGGGGCGGCGTCGTGGAGGATAACAGCTTTGGAACTCATGAATTCATGGAACTTTGCCGCCAGATCGGGTGTAAGACCTACATCAACGGCAATCTCGGAAGCGGAACGGTACAGGAGATGTCCGAATGGGTGGAATATATGACCTTTAACGGGGTATCCCCGATGGCAGAATTAAGAGAAAAGAATGGAAGCAGGGAGCCGTGGAAAGTTGATTTCTTCGGTGTTGGAAATGAAAATTGGGGCTGTGGCGGGAACATGACACCGGAATACTATGGCAATGAGTATCGCCGCTACCAGACTTATGTGCGGAATTATGATCCGAATAAGCCGATTGCAAAGGTGTGTTGCGGTGCGAATGCAGATGATTATCATTGGACGGAAGGGGTTCTTAAGACCTGCTACGATTATACACCGGGGGATCTGCATGGATTTATGGATTATCTGTCCCTGCACTATTATGTAGTCCCGGAAGGCTGGGAGATTAAGGGAAGCTCCACCGACTTTTCCGAGGAAGCGTGGTATAAGACTCTCAGCAAGGCTCTGTATATGGAGACGCTGATCAAGGGGCATGCGGCAATCATGGATCAGTATGATCCGGAGAAAAAGGTAGGAATGAGTGTGGATGAGTGGGGTACCTGGTATACCTGCGAGCCGGGCACAAACCCGGGATTTCTGTATCAGCAGAATACAGTGCGCGACGCACTTGTAGCGGGAATCACACTTAACATATTCAATAAGCATTGTGACCGTGTCAGGATGGCGGCGCTTGCACAGATGGTAAATGTACTGCAGTCGGTTCTTCTGACAGAAGGCGACCAGATGATCAAGACACCAACCTATCATGTCATGCATATGTACCGTCATCATCAGGGAGCGACGCTGCTGGATTCCTCACTGACTAATGTTGAACCGGTCGGACCGGATGAGTGGGTAGTTCCAAAGGTGACAGAATCTGTATCCGAAAATGAACAGGGAATCATTACGATAACGTTGAACAATCTGTCTGTTGAATCGGTGGAGAAGGTTGAAATACAGTTCGCAAGAAGTGGTTATCAGGTGGTGGAAGCACACATCGTAAGTGATGCGGATATGCATGCACACAACACATTTGAAGCACCGGAAACCGTGACGGAAAAAGTGTTTGCCAGTTACGAAGTGGAACCGCACGGACTTAATGTGACACTTCCGTGCAACAGTATAGTAGAAATCCGGGTTGCAAGATAAATGGAACGCATCTGCAAACAGTGTCTGCTCCGCGAAATGGCAGGAGCAGACGCTTTGATGATCGAAAAATATAAAGAGGCGATTAAAAAGAAGGACCGGGTCTGTGATGAAATCTACGAGACCCGGTTAGCTATATGTAAGTCCTGTGAAAGACTAAATGCAGGAACATGCAGTGCCTGTGGATGTTATGTGGAGCTTCGTGCACTCTCTCCTATGGGCAGATGCCCATACCGCAAATGGACGGCATAAAAGCTGTTTACGGTTCATCCGGGTGCATTGGGGCATAGTTGATACTGACTTTGATATCCTGTCCGTAGTTACCGAAGGTCTTACCGAAGATGGTAAGTCCTCCGGCATGCTCCGCATTATCATCGACTCCCATACGGAAGCGGATGCTGCTGCGGTAGTCCAGGTGAAAACTGTCAATCGTGATATCGGAAATCTTTACGCCATCAATGAAAGTTCCATTCTGGTTGATAACAAGCATCTTTAGCAGTCCATGCTGGCTCCAGTTCGGATACCACCAATCCGGGGTAAAGAGCCCTTTGGCATCACCATAATCTCCCGGGGAAGTCCATTTGCCAACACAGACATCATTCAGGTAAAAGCTGATATCGCTTGGCTGGTTATTGCCCACTACGGGTGCCGCAGAAGAAAGCTCAGCAGAGATCGTGATTTGTGTGATCTTCTGGGAGGTGGGGATGAAGTTGGGGATCACGTATTCAATGTAACCCCTGGTAAACCATATAATGTCAGCATCATAGCGGTCAGGATGCTCAAAGTAGCGCACATCGTCAACTTCGCCGATGAGAGCATCGGAAGTGGCGAGTCCACAGCCGGGGCAGAGCTTGTAATTGGAATAATGTCCAACCGGAATCCCGGTGTTATATACGCTGCCATATTCTTCTGGCCTGTCAAGATCAATCAGGATCTTGTCGAAGTTGATGGAGCATAGCTTCTGATTGCCGTGGCCAGCAGATTCGCTGGAGGTTGTGATAAGACCGCAGCTTTCAAGCTTCTTGATATGACCGGTCAGTGCCCCATTTGTAATATTCAGACGGGATGCCAGTTCGTTCATATTCATATTCTTGTTCTCAAGAAGAAGGTTTAAGATTTCAACACGCATATCGGAACCAAGCGCTTTAAACAGCTCAAGTCCTTCGGAGAGTGATGTAATGTGCAGCATATATAAGTACCCCCGCAAGTTTTTATGTGGTTTATTATAGTAAAATCTAATATTTCAGTCAATAATGGTATTTTTTTATTTAAAAATATCGAAATGTGATTTTTTTTGATTGTTTTTGTATGATAATTGATATGAGGTAATATGTAGTTTGAATTGATGTAAAATATTTTACGATAATTTAAAAAGTGATTACAACTGCCGACCGCTCCGCGTGGAGTTCACGCGGGGCGGTAAAAAAAGCAGAGGTTTAATGCAGCTAAGCATCTGTAAGGGAGTCACCTGCAGAACTTTTTTTAGGAAGTGAGGTCCAGCTGGTGTACAGCAAGATCCATCTGCTGCATTGTGCCGGCAGAGCCGTCCTCATACAAAAAGATGCCGGTGCGCCGGATGACTGCGTTGGTGGAGTTGTCCGCACCCTTTAGTGAGAAGCCTGTGTCGCTGCTGCCAAGATAAATGGCGCCGACACCGGCCTCTTTTAAGTCTACGAGGGTACTGTTGCCGTCCTCATCCATACTCCAGATCTTAAGTTTGGAGAAGATTGGATCAGCTTCGTCGATCCAGCCGTTGCCATCGGAATCATAAGCCATGAGATCGGCAAAGCCGTTGCCGCTTTTGACACCGAACAGTTCACTGCCGTTGTTGATGACTCCATCTCCGTTTTTGTCCAAAGCAAGATAACCGCTGCCGGCACTTAGCTGGGAAATTTCTTCCTCCGTTCCGTCAGCGTCAAGATCAAAGAAGAAGGTCTGATCGGAGACAGTTGCAGGGGAGGAGGTCAGGTTGATTACCAGAGGATCACAGAGTACCGGCTGGGTATAGTCAATGAACTCGGAGGTCGCTTCTGTAAAGGAACGTGACATGATCAGGTTGAGATTGATGTCAAGGGAACGTCCATCCGCTGTATTGACGGTTCCTGCTGCTGAAAAGCTTGTTGTCTCAGATTCGGAATAGACAAAGCTGGTCTCGTAGCGTGTGGTCTGCATAATGGTAAGCGAATCCGAAGAAGAGGAAGCGGTACTGCTGCCGGTATAGTCATCGGTTGCGGCACCGCCAAAGAGCAGGCGGAACAGGTAGTCTAACATCTGGCTGCGGATCTGGCGGATCGTATCTGCCTGATCGAGCGCAGAGTCATAGCTGACCCGCCTGGAGGCCTGATAGCGATCAACGAGATCTGTAAAGGAATTGCCCTCATTTCCGGCCGTTTCCGTCTGACTGGTTACTTTTGGCTGAGCAATCGTTTTTAAGATGGAAGTGGAGGACGAAGAAGTTGTCCGCTGCTGATAGCTTCGCTGGGAAGCCATACTTAAGTTACTTGATTGAATAATCATAATTTCACCCCTTGGCGGGACGAAACCGATTATTTCTAAATGCATCCTTGTAAAAAGAAATAAAAGGACGGTAATCGAAAAAGAAGTTCCGTTTCTTTCTCTGTTACCGTCCCTGGTTTGCCCGAAAATAATATGCGTTTGCCGGCCGGCAAAGCCGCTTACTACTATTATCGGACGAATTGAAAAATAGTTTAGCTGTTATAGTGGGATAAAACTTTTTTGACGTAGTTCTGCGTTTCCGTGTAAGGTGGAATGCCGTCGTATTTGGCAACTGCACCGCTTCCTGCATTGTATGCGGCAGCAGCAAGTGCGATGTCGCCATCGTATTTGTCTAATAGCTGTGAGATCAGCTTGGCACCGCCCATAATGTTCTCATAGGCATCATAAGGATGCTCAACGCCAAGCTCCTTGGCAGTCTCCGGCATGAGCTGCATGACGCCCATGGCGCCGGCGCTGCTTGTGCAGTCCGGGTTAAAGTCGGACTCAACGAGTGCGATACACTTTAAGAGCTTAAGGTCGACCTCGTAGGTGGAGGATGCCTCCTCGAAGTATTCCTCCAATGTATCGGAGCAGGTAAGCTCATCTCCGAAGTAGGTGGCATTATCTGTGGAAACAGAAGCACCGGCGTGGGTATCCGATGTGATTCCTGAAGTTGAGGTACTACCGGAAGCAGCATCTGTACCGGAATCCGAAACAGCATTTGCGGTCCGGCGTGCGGCATCGGCAGCACTCTCAACCTGTACGGAGCTGGTATCGGTGGCCGAATCACCGGATAGTCCGGCCGGCGCATTAAGACCTAATGACTTGGCAAGCGCGGAGTCCAGGGAAAGGCCGTAGCCTCCGTTTTGGCGAATCGCATCAACAGCGGCATCTACGGTGACTGCGCGGACAGCATTTTTTTGGGCCTGATCCAGTTCATCGCTTGCAAGAAGCTCCTGCGCAGACGCAAGTGCATCAGCGAAAGAAACTTCAATGCTGCTGACGGAGCCGGCAGATTGTGTCGAAGCATTTCTGTTTAGAAGTGCTTCATCAATAGAAGAAAGTACTTTGATACTCATAGACGGTTATCCTTTGTTAACTGTGCTTTATCATTTACATATCCATAATACCACAAAGTTTTTCATTTTTCACGAAAGACTTTAAAATCCCTTGAAATTCAAAGAAAGTTGATGTAGCATGGATACAGTTTAATGTTTGATACTGCAAGGAGAAGAAGATGAAAAAGACACCGTTCGTGACGAAGCAGCAGGTTGAGGAAATAGTAAAAAAATATCCGACACCTTTCCATATTTATGATGAGAAGGGAATTCGCAGGAATGCTAAGGCAGTAAAAGATGCATTCGCGTGGAACAAGGGATTCCGCGAGTATTTTGCAGTTAAGGCGACTCCGAATCCATATATTTTAAAAATTTTGCAGGAATATGACATGGGATGTGATTGTTCCTCCTATACAGAGCTGATGCTGGCAAAGTCCTGCGGATTCGATGGAGAGCATATCATGTTTTCTGCAAATGAGACACCGGCAGAGGAATTTGCCTATGCAAATAAGCTTGGTGCAATCATCAATCTGGATGATTTTACCCATATTGATTATCTGGAGAAAACGATTGGCTATATTCCGGAGACAATAAGCTGCCGCTACAATCCGGGCGGAGTGTTCGAACTGAGCAACGGAATCATGGATAACCCGGGCGATGCAAAGTACGGAATGACCAAAGATCAGATGATCGAGGGATATAAGATCTTAAAGGCAAAGGGTGCAAAGAATTTTGGTGTTCATGCATTTTTGGCAAGCAATACCGTGACGAACGAATATTATCCGGCACTTGCACGCCAGCTGTTCGAGCTTGTTGTCGAATTGAAGGAGAAGACAGGCTGTCATATCACCTTTGTAAATCTTTCCGGTGGAGTGGGAATCCCTTATACACCGGATAAAGAGCCAAACGACATTGCCGTTATAGGAGAGGGAGTCCACAAAGCGTTCGAGGAGGTTTTGGTACCTGCCGGAATGGATGATGTGGCAATCTATTGCGAGATGGGACGCTTCATGCTCGGACCATATGGCGCCCTTGTGACGCAGGCAATCCATGAAAAGCATACCTACAAAGAATACATCGGAGTGGACGCATGTGCGGCAAATCTGATGCGCCCGGCGATTTACGGGGCATACCATCATCTGACTGTCCTTGGAAAAGAGGACGCTCCGCTGGATCATGTGTATGATGTGGTGGGAAATCTTTGTGAGAACTGTGATAAGTTTGCGATTGACCGCAAGCTTCCTAAGATTGATATCGGGGATTATATTTATATCCACGATACCGGGGCACATGGTTTTTCCATGGGTTACAACTACAACGGACGGTTACGGTCAGCCGAGCTTCTGTTAAAGGAAGATGGAAGCGTTAAACTGATCCGCCGTGCAGAGACACCGGAAGACTATTTTGCAACATTTGACTGTTTTGATGATATCAAGATCAGCCGGTAATTTAATTTCAGGGGGATTAGAATGAACGAATATACAATCAACACAAAGTGCGTACAGGCAGGCTATACGCCGGGAAACGGAGAACCAAGGCAGATTCCGATCATCCAATCTACCACGTTCAAATATGATACCAGCGAAGATATGGGAAAGCTGTTTGACCTTGAGGCAGAGGGATATTTTTATACACGCCTGCAGAATCCGACAAATGATCATGTCGCTGCGAAAATCGCGGCACTTGAGGGTGGCACGGCAGCGATGCTGACATCTTCCGGACAGGCAGCCAACTTCTTCGCACTGTTTAATATCTGCGAATGCGGCAGTCATATTGTTTCGTCCTCTTCCATTTATGGAGGGACGTTTAATCTGATCGCTGTAACAATGGCAAAGATGGGAATCGAGGTTACATTTGTTTCCCCGGATTGCACGGAGGATGAACTGAATGCAGCATTTAAGGAGAATACCCGCGCTGTATTTGGAGAGACAATTGCCAATCCGGCACTTACTGTACTCGATATTGAAAAGTTTGCAAAGGCTGCACATGCACACGGTGTACCGCTCATTGTTGACAACACGTTTCCAACTCCGGTAAATTGCCGGCCGATCGAGTGGGGAGCAGACATCGTTACCCATTCCACCACAAAGTATATGGACGGACATGGTGCGGCTGTCGGTGGCGCTATCGTAGATGGTGGCAACTTTGACTGGATGGCGCATGCAGATAAATTCCCGGGGCTTTGCACGCCGGATGAGTCCTATCACGGAATTACCTATGCAGAGAAATTTGGCAAGGAGGGAGCATTTATTACGAAATGTACCTCCCAGCTGATGCGTGATCTGGGATGCATCCAATCCCCACAGCATGCATTTATTTTAAATCTTGGCTTGGAATCCCTGCATGTCCGTATGCCGCGCCATGTTGAAAACGGGCAGGCTGTTGCAGAATTCTTAGAGAGCCATCCGAAGGTGACAAGAGTAAATTATCCGGGATTAAAGAGCAATCCGTATTATGAAATTGCGCAGAAGTATCTTCCGAATGGCGGATGTGGTGTAGTATCCTTTGAACTTGAAGGAGGAAGAGAAGCTGCGGAGAAGTTTATGAAGAACTTAAAGCTTGCGGCAATCGAGACACATGTTGCGGATGCCCGTACCTGCTGCCTGAATCCTGCAACATCGACACACCGTCAGATGAATGAAGAACAATTAAAGGAGGCCGGGGTTCCGGCTGGGCTTGTCCGCATTTCCTGTGGACTTGAGGATAAGGCAGATTTGATTGCAGATCTTGCCCAGGCGCTTGAGGCAGTCTGATATCCGGATCATAATAGCGAGAACATGTTGTATTTGCATGCTCTCGCGTTTTTGTATTCTTTGGCAAGAAAAATAGATACACGAGGAGTTATGGAGCAAATGAAAAGGAACCTATGGGAAAAAGTCATTGTCTGGATGGGGATTGGAATTACCATGATAGCACTGTGCACCGGCTGCGGGAATACGCAGGACAGTGGGGCTGTGGAAGAGCAGGCACTCATGCCGATCATTGTCGGAAGCGATGATTACCCGCCGTACAGCTATCCGGACACAGATGGTGATCCGACCGGTATTGATGTAGAATTGGCCACGGAGGCATTTCACAGAATGGGGTATGAACCTGTATTCTCCTATATTAATTGGGAGGAAAAAAAGACGCTTCTGGAGGATGGCCAGATCGATTGTATCTGGTGCAGCTTTACCATGGATGGAAGAGAGGAGATGTATAAGTGGAGCGGCCCTTATATGATCAGCCGCCAGGTTATTGCAGTTAATAAGGACAGCGACATTTATACGCTGGAAGATCTGGAGGGGAAGAATATAGCCGTTCAGTCTACCACGAAGCCGGAGGAGCTTTTTGTTTCCCACAGTGATCCGAGAATCCCGGAGATCGGGGAACTATTTTCGCTCCAGAACAGAGAACTGTTATATCCGTTTCTGAGCAAGGGATACGCTGATGCGATTGCAGCCCACGAAACTTCCATTTTGCAATGCATGTCGGATTATGACCTGGAATACCGCATTCTGGATGAACCGCTGTTAAATGTAGGTCTGGGAGTTGCTTTTTCTTTAAGCGATGATCGCGGTCTGGACGAAGAGTTGTCCAGAACATTAAAAGAGATGCAGGCAGACGGCACAACAGAGCAGATCATTGGTAAATATCTGGAGAATCCAAAGAATTATCTTTGGGAGGTGTCCGATGAAGAAAAATAGCAGTAAAAAGCATCATGACTGGATGCTTGCCTTTGAAATTCTGGTGGGAGTGCTTTTGCTGGGAAGTGTTTTTATCCTTGCAGTTAATATCGACCTGCATGAAACGGAAAAGAGCCTGTCAAATACAATTACTTATATCAAGGAGCAGTATATCCAATATCAGCGGCTGAATCTTGCATCTGAAACAAAGAGCGTGATGCGGATGATCGAGAGCGCACGCCAGATAGAACAGGAGCTTGACGAGCTGCAACCGCAGGATGGCGCAGCTGCCTTAGATGAGGAGACACTGAAAGACTATGCAGAGAGAACCTATGTAAATGGAGTTCTTCTGCTGGATGAGTATGGGGATGTAGAGGCATCGTATTGTGAGGGAAAAATCAAACCGCAGGAGATGGATGCCCAGCTGAAAACAAAGGCAGTTCTGGAAACCCTGTCTTTTCCGGAGAAGGCATATGCGATCAGGATTCCATGCGAGGATGGTTCTTATGTAGATATTGCAGCAGTAGGAAGGACGAAAGCGGCGCAGATCATAGTAGTGTATTATCACACACCGGCTGAGTATATCAATTCATTCAGTCTTTCTGTGGAGGCACTTCTTACAGGATATAAGCTTGATCGCGATGGAACAATCATTGTAAGTAATGGGAGTGAGATTGTTGCATCCAACGATGAAGAACTTATCGGAAAGGGAACGGATGAGATTGGAATTTTAAAGCGGATCAACCAGAGGGCTGAGAATGGCAAACTGGTTCACACGAACAGGGAGCCGGGCTCTTTCTCCCAATATTTCGGACTGATGGAGCATGGACGCGACTTTTATTTCTATGCATATCTGCCGGAAAAAGATGTCTTTTCCACCACGTTCCAGAATGTTCTGTATTCGCTGATTATCTATATTCTCATTCTCGTTGCAATCAATATGGTCCGCTGGAAAACGGCACAGGGCTATAAGGAACAGCAGCTTGCGATTCAACGGGAGTATACGGAGAATCTTCAACAGAAAAATGAGCAGTTAAGGGCGGCTGTTACGCAGGCAGAGTACGCAAATGCTGCAAAGACCAATTTCCTTTCAAGGATGAGCCATGATATCCGGACCCCGCTGAATGGAATTATCGGACTGCTCGAAATTAACGAGCTGCATGCGGATGACCTTGACCTGATCCGGGAGAATTGCAGGAAAATGAAAGTATCTGCCAATCATCTGCTCTCACTGATTAATGATGTCCTTCAGATGAGTAAGCTTGAGAGCGGAGAGATTGTATTGAATGTTGAACCAATCAATCTGAGTGAGCTTTCGAAGTCGGTACTTACTATCGTCGGACAGCGCGCTGCTGATGCGGGAATTACATGGGAGTATAACGGGAATAGAGATGATGTGCACTATGCAGATGTATACGGAAGTCCGCTTCATATACGACAGATTTTCCTGAATATCTACGGAAACTGCATTAAGTATAATAAGGTTGGCGGTAAGATCACCACATCATGTACCTGTCTTAGTGTCGCGGATGGAATCGTAACGTATCAGTGGAAGATCCAGGACACAGGCATTGGCATGAGCAAGGAATTTTTAAAGCATATATTTGAACCGTTCTCACAGGAGCATACAGATGCTCGCAGTGTCTATAATGGGACCGGACTTGGAATGTCAATTGTTAAGAACCTGATCGATAAGATGCATGGAGAGATTGAAGTTACAAGTGAGGAAGGCGTCGGTTCGCTCTTTGTGGTGACATTGCCGTTTCGGATTGCAAAGAAGACATCGGAACACAGACAGGATGTGGGGGAAGTTCAAACAGCAAACATGGAAGGAATGGAACTTCTTCTGGTGGAAGATAACGAGCTGAATGCAGAAATTGCAAAGACGCTTTTGGAAGATAAAGGATTTAAGATCACGCGTGCGTGCGATGGCAGACAGGCAATTGACCTGTTTTGTGCAAGTAAGCCGGGGACATTTGACGCAATTTTAATGGATGTGATGATGCCGGTTATTGATGGTATCACAGCGACAAGAATGATCCGTGAACTAGATAGGGAGGATGCAAGGTCGATTCCAATCATTGCAATGACCGCAAACGCATTTGACGAAGACGCAAATCAATGTCTGGAGGCCGGAATGAACGCACATCTGGCGAAGCCGCTTCAAATGGATAAATTGATGGAAACACTCAGACGATATTGCGGGCAGATGAAAACGAAGAACCTGGAGGCGTCTTACATATCGGGGAATGAAAAAACAAATGAAAGAGGTCTGTGAAGTTATATGCAGCGATGTAAGTGGTGCAATCTGAAAAATCCACATTATATACAGTATCACGATGAAGAATGGGGAAAAGAGCGTCTGGACGATGCGTATCTGTTTGAAATGCTTGTGCTGGAGAGTTTTCAGGCAGGACTGTCATGGGAGTGTGTACTGAACAAACGCGAGAATTTTAAAGCAGCGTTTGATGGCTTTGATGTGCACAAGATTGCTTTGTATGATGAGGAAAAACAGCAGGAGCTTGCCGGCAATGCCGGCATTATCCGTAATCGCAGAAAAATCGCATCAACAGTAAAAAATGCCGCTGTATTTTTGAAAATCTGTGATGAATGCGGAAGCTTTGAAGCGTATTTGCGCCGCTTCTGGGATGGAAAAACGATCTATGAGAACACGCTTACGCATTCACCACTTTCCGATGCTGTTTCTAAGGATCTCCAGAAACGAGGGATGCGGTTTGTCGGAACAACAATCATCTATTCCTATCTGCAGGCAGTTGGTGTGATCAACTCCCATGAGGAGGGGTGTTTTCTGTATCACATGTAGGTTTATCCGTGGAAGTGCAGATGCTGTTTCTTGCTGCAACGTTGGCAAGCATATCACTTAACACGACAAGATCTGCAGCGAGAATGACAATCTCATCATCGGACAGGCAATCGGCAAGCTGGCAGGAGAGCGCGGATAAGAAGAACAGGTTGGAACAGTTTTGCATAGGTCACCAGGCAGTTTTTTTAGTATCTTATGCATAGGGCAATAAAAAAAGAAGCAGATATCTGCTTCTTTTTTAATGCCGGCAATGGGACTTGAACCCATACGGTGTTGCCACCAACAGATTTTGAGTCTGCCTCGTCTGCCATTCCGACACGCCGGCATTTGTTCGTTTACCGAACAATCAGTATATTATCATATCGGAATGGGATTTGCAACAAAAATTTTACCGGGAAATTTTCGACAATTTTAGTTTGACAAATGGGGAATTTTAATTGCCCTTTTATCGAGACGGTGGTATACTTATGGATAGAAATAATGGAATTTGCTGTGGGGGATTTTACATATGAAGAAAATTGCCATCATCGAAAATGGATGGGCGAAATTTATTAATTATGCATGGACGCTTGGAATAAAGCAGTACATGGATGAGCACGGAATAGATGCGGATATTTATATTTTTAACAGCTTTGGCGATGTAGGGATGGATGAGAAGTTCAACCATGGAGAATACAATATAACCAAACTGTCAGATTTTACCATGTTTGATGGAATTTTTTTTGAACTTACAAACATCGGTGACGAGAACGAGAAGGAAGAGATCATCAATCGTGTGAAGGCGTCGAAGGTTCCCGCTATTTCGTTAGTTGAGAAGATACCTGGGTTGTATTATGCAGGAATTGATAACTACAATGCGATGGCAAAGATGGTGGAGCATCTGATAACGGTTCACCATTGCCGGAAGATCAATTTTGTTGGAGGACCTCCGACGAATCAGGAGAATATCGCGAGATTAGCGGCTTATCGTGATGTGCTGGCAAAGCATGATATCGCGGTGGAGGAGGAGAGGATCTTCCAATGCAATTATGAGATTATCACAGGGGAGATGGCATTTGAACATTTTCACGGAAAGGGACTTCTGCCGGAGGCTTTTGTGTGCGCAAACGACAACATTGCGGTAGGTATATGCCATGAATCAGAGAAGTACGGCTATAACGTTCCGGGTGATTTCCTGGTGACCGGCTTTGATGATTTTGACAAGGCATCCTATTACAGCCCGCGCATATCGACGATCGGGTTCCGGAGAGAATCCATTTCTTACGCTGCAATGGGAATGATGTGCAGAATCTGGGATGGAACACAAAAAGAGGATGCGGTCTATATTGAGGCAAAGACCACATTCCAGGATAGTTGTGGATGTGTTCCGGCAACAGTAAGAGACCGTGGACAGTATGTCAATGACCGTATCATGGCAGAGGACCGCCAGAGCCGTTTGCAGACAAAGCTCTATGAGTTAAAGCGTGAGATGATCAATTGCAACAGCTACGTTGAGATTGCAGCATGCCTGCCAAAAAGTCTCTCAATGCTTGGATATGATGAGATGTATATTCTTCTTAACAAGGATCTCGATGAGATGCTTGAGCATGAGGAGGAACCGGAATACCGTATCAACGGATACCCGGATAATATGAACGTTTTATTTGCCGCAAAGAAAGATCAGATTCTGACCGGAATTAAGAGAATGCCCGGACAACTTATTCCGGGAGGTGATGAGCAGACCGCAAAGTCCGGAAGCACCTATCTGTTTTCCCCGCTTCATATCCGTGACAGGGAGATTGGGTATACTATATTGAAGAACTGCGATCACCTGATGGATTCCCAGATGCTTTATGAGGTGCTCAATGCGTTTCTCGAGACCATACAGAACATGTATCACAGGATGACATTGGCCAGAATGAATGACAAGCTGTCAAATCTCTATATAAGAGATTCGCTGACGGGGCTGTATAACCGGATGGCATATAATAAGCTGGCAATTCCGGAATATGAGCGATGCATGCAGAATGACGAATCGCTGCTTATCATGTTCTGGGATCTGGATTGTCTGAAATATATCAATGATAATTTCGGACATGATATGGGAAATGAGGCGATCCGCGTTGTAACAGACTCCATTCGCGAGTGCTGCCCGAAGGAAGCAATCGCAATGCGTTACGGCGGTGATGAGTTTGTGGTTTTGGTTCCGGAATATTCCGAGGACAGAGCCTATGCCCTGGTAAGAAGCATTGAGCGGCGCATCTTAGAGAAGGCGGGAAAACTGAATGTCCCATTTGACATTCAGGCAAGTGTCGGGTATGTGATCGCAGACAATCCTTCCAAGAGTCTCAATGACTACATCAATATTGCAGATGATGCCATGTACCGGAATAAAAAGGCTCGGAAAGCTACAAAATAGGATTCGCGAAAAAGCCTGTAAAACCTTGAAAAATAAGAGATTTACAGGCTTTTATCATTGACAAAAGTTATCATATATGATAACATAAAAGAGAAGTAAAGGAAGGGCTTATATGAAGAAAAATGAAGACACGAGAGAGGCGGTTGTATCCCAGCTTAGGACGCTTCGCAAGGAGCAGGGGATGACGCAGGAACATCTGGCAGAGATTGTTGGGACGAAGAAATCAAACATCTCCCGTCTGGAGAGCGGACGATATAATCCGAGCCTTGACTTTTTGATAAAAGTCGCGGATGGCCTGGGCAAGCAGATTACGGTTAAGATACGATAGTGAAGGAGACGATATACATGCAGGCGAAGAAACTAGGGAATTTTACAGGGAATGACATCGAACTTTGCAGGACCACGAATGTGAGTGTGTCCAACCGGACGGCAGAGCTGCTTTTAGAGGAACAGATTCCGTTTACGAAGAACTGCCGCAAGATTCCTTTTTTCAGGAGAGATAAGTATGCGGGAGCAAGTAAGGTGTATGTGATCAGTATCAATCCACACCGGTATGGGCAGGCGCGCAGGCTGCTTGACACGATGGACCTGCCACACAGAAAGCGTCTGGTACTGAGCAATTACTAATATGTTTCAAATTTGAGGCAGGTGTGCTAAAATCAGATTTAGCGCATCTGCTTTTTTACTTTAATCAGAATGGAGGAAAAGCGGATGATCGTGGAAAGATGAGGAAGATGTATGAAAAAGATATTGCGGCTGTTAAAATGCCTGATATTTCTGATAACACCGGTGCTTATTTTTATCCTTATGGAATTGTATGAGCATAATCCATTTGTGGAGGTTCGTCCGGAGGCACTCTTTTTTAATATTTTTTTGATTGAACTATTGGCGTGGATACTGCTTGGAATTACGGGAAATGGCAGGAGAAGCCTGCGGATTCTTAGCGTGCTTGCCATGATATTCGGAATTACCAATCATTATGTGATGGCGTTCCGCTCAACGCCATTTGTGCCGTGGGATCTGCTGTCAATCCGTACCGCGGCAAGCGTTGCGGGAAATTATGACTTTACCCCGGATGGGAGAATGATCGTGGTAACGCTTCTGTTTGCGGGACTGATCGGTGGCTTACACTTTTTAAAGCCAATGGCGGAGGGGCAATACACCGGACGCCTGCGGATCGCGTATGGAGTGCTTGCACTCGCATCTGCATGTGTTCTTGTTGGCTTTGCGGGGCGTCTGCAGGATGAGAGCTTTCAAAACAGACACCGGCTGTATCCATTTTTGTTCACCCCGGCGTATATGACGAAGGTGAATGGCATGGCGGTTACGTTTACGATGAATCTGGCTTATTTAAAGATCAATAAACCGGCGGGGTACCGGACAGAGGATGCCGAGGCACTCTTGCAGCAGTATGCCGGCGGGGAAGAGGAGAAAACAGACGCTGTCTATCCGAATATTATTGTTATCATGGATGAGGCATTTTCGGATCTCGCCGTGCTGGGAGATGTGAATGCATCGGAGGATTACATGCCGTTTGTGCATAGCCTGCAGGAAGGGGCGCAAAATACGATCACCGGATATCTGAATGTGTCGGTATGTGGCGGCAATACAGCGGATACGGAGTACGAGTTTTTGACGGGAAATACCATGCGCTTTCTGCCGGCCGGCAGCATCCCTTACCAGCAGTACCTGAAAAATGAGACGCCGTCATTGGCGAGCTACCTGACAGGACTCGGCTATGCGTCCTATACGCTGCATCCGTACTATGCGAGCGGGTGGGAACGGAATCGCGTATATCCGCTGCTGGGATTTGAAACGTCATATTTTATCGAGGATCTTACCCATCCGGCATATCTGCGTAAATATGTCAGCGACAAGTCCGATATGGAGGAGATCATCCGGATCTACGAAAATAAAAAAGAGGGGACACCCGCATTCATCTTTAACGTTACGATGCAAAATCATGGAGGGTATACAGACACATACAATAATTTCCGGGAGGATATTACAGCAGAGGGGAAAAACAATGCCTCGCTGGACCAGTACCTGTCTCTTATAAAGAAAACCGATGAAGCACTTGAGGAGCTGATAGCGTATTTCAAGGAGCAGGAGGAACCGACAATCCTATTGTTTTTTGGAGATCATCAGCCGAACAACGCGGTAGCAAAATCGTTTGGCTGCACAGATGAGACACTTCGGTACCAGGTGCCGTATGTGATATGGGCAAATTATGACATCCCGGGGCAGAGTGGCGTGGATACGAGCGTGAATTACCTTTCAACGCATCTGCTGGATGCTGCGGGGGTTCCCCGTTATGATTATCAGAATTTCCTGGCAGATCTGGAGCAGTATTACCCAATCCTGTCCGCTGCAAGGCAGGAGACGGCAGGGGATGGCAATGAGGAGCTTCTTGCGGATTATGACAAGCTGCAATATTACCTGCTGTTTGACCGGAAAGGAGAATCCAAATGAAAAAGAACCGCTATTGGTACGCGCTTGCGTTTTTCCTTCCGCTTATGATAACAAGTGTGATCTGCATTGCAAACGGGGTATTTCCGTTTGGGGAGAACTGCATTCTGCATGTGGATATGTACCATCAATATTGTCCGTTCTTCACGGAATTTGCGGATAAATTGCAGAATGGCAGAAGCCTTATGTTTTCCTGGAGACAGGGACTTGGTGCAGACTTTGTGGCGTTATATGCATATTACCTCGCAAGCCCGCTCAACTGGCTGCTTGTCCTCTGGCCCAAGAGCTATGTGATCGAGTTTATGACGCTTACGATCCTCTTTAAGATTGCGCTGGCAGGGCTTTGTATGTATGGCTATCTTGACTACCGCTTCCGGTTGGAGAAGAAGGGCGAGCGGCTGCATTACCTTGCAGTTGTCTTTGCGGTAGCATATGCATTGTCCGGGTTTATCGCAGCGTATAGCTGGGATGTTATGTGGCTGGATGGTGTTGCACTTGCCCCGCTTGTTTTTGTGGGACTGATGAAGCTTGTCGGGGAGAGAAAGCCGGCACTTTATTATGTGAGCCTTTCCATTGTCATATTGGCAAACTACTATATTGCGATGATCATCTGCATCTTTTTGGTATTTTATTTTCTCCTGCTGGTTGCAGAGCAAAAGGAAGGGCGTTTGCAGGCATCTGCCCGCTTTACATGGTATTCTCTTCTGGCGGGGGGAACCGCTGCAATTCTTCTGATTCCGGAAGCAATCGTGCTAAGTTACAGCGGATCATCCGGAATAAAACTGCCGGATACTGTTAAATGGTATTTTGGATTTTTGCAGGAGCTTTCAAGAAGCTGTACGGCTGCCCCTGTCTATACCGGGGCAGATCATTGGCCGAATCTCTATGCGGGCGCGTTCACACTGATCCTTGTGATACTGTATGCATGGAACCGGAAGATCCGTATGCGTCAAAAGCTTCCGCGCCTTGGGATGGTTGCATTTTTCTTAGCCAGCTTTTCCAACAATCTGCTCGACTTTTTCTGGCATGGGCTTCATTTCCCGGATTCACTTCCGGGACGGCAGTCTTTTTTATACATTTTTGTTGTTCTTGTTCTTGGATTTGAGGCGCTTGAACATTGGAATGGCATCAGCATTATCAGAATCGCGATTTCATCCGCGCTCGTTACAGGGCTTCTTTTTGCAAGCTCGCAGCTGACAGAGGAGAAGATTACAGACTCATTTGCATTTCTTATCACAGGACTGTTTGCTGCCTGCTATATGATCCTGTTTATCCTTTCAAAGCTGGTGGAGCAGCAGAAAAAGAATCGTGTGTGGGGGGCAATCTGCATCCTCGCAATCGCGGAACTGGTGATCAATATGGCAGTCACAGGCTTCTATACGACAAGCAGGACAACATATCTTGCCAAGCGGGAGGATTATCTGACTTTGCTTTCACAGCTGGAGGACGATGAGGATTCTGCTTCGTTTTACCGTGTGGAGAATCTGCGGCGCCTGACCAAGAATGACAGTGATCTGTATGGCTACAATTCGGTGACGGAATTTTCGTCCCTTATGAACATCAATGTCAGCCACCTATATCAGGGCTTGTATATGGAGGGGGGCAAGAATTATTACTGTTACAATGGCGCAACCCCGCTTACCTCGGCAATGCTTTCGGTAAAATATGTGCTTTCAGATAATGCATTGGAGGAGAACGCGATCCGCGTAAAGGTGGCAGAATCCAATGACCAATATCTGTATGAGAACAAATATTGGCTTCCGCTTGGCTATATGATTCCGGAGCGTGCAATGACAAGCTGGAACAATTCTAAACGTTCCAATCTTTACAATCTGAATCACCTGGCGACAGCCCTGGGTGCAAAGGAGGAGATGATCACCGACGCATCTTCTGATCAGGAGGTAAGCGAAGGAAAGACTGTCCTGACGCCGGACGAGGACGGCTTTTACTATGCTGCATATGCCAAATGTGACGCGGATACATTGACTGCGTCCACGGAGGATGGCTGGGAACGCAGGTTTGCAAAGACAACGCACCGCTATCTGCTGGAGCTTGGTGAGAGAAAGGCGGGAGAGCCAATCACGATCGAGAACAGCAAGTCGGAGGAAATCACCTTCTATCTGTACCGTCTGAATCTTGACGCGGTGGATCGGGCATACGAGACTCTTTCCAGGGACACACTTGATGTAACCGGACAGTCGGATACACATATTCGGGGAAGTGTGACTGCTTCGGAGGACGGAACGCTGATCTTAGCCATTCCGTACCAAAAGGGATGGACGATCTGGGTAGATGGCGAAATCGTGCAGGCAGAGGCGTATCAGGAGGCATTATTTGCGATTCCGCTTACAACAGGGACGCATGAGATCGAGCTTAATTATGTGACACCGGGACTTTTGCAAGGTACAGTGATCAGTGTGGGAAGTATTTTACTTTTCGTGTTTTCGCTTGTTATAAGAAGGCTGGCTGCAAAGCGTCAGCGCGGCCAAAGGAAGGAAATAGAGGATGAAAGTGTTATTGGAATTTTATATTGAGCAATATCGCAGCGTGTGCAGGCAGTCGGGTGCCAAGGCAAGAATGCAGAAGTACCAGCACAAGATCAATGCGAAGATCAACCAGATCAGGAATACACATGCTTCGTATGGCAGGGAAGAAATGGTCTGTGAGTTCCACAAGGATGTAAAGCGTCTGGCACAGGCGGCATATTTTTCAAACAATAAAGAGTGTATCCGAAAGATCAATACAGAGCTTCTTCCGGAGCTTGTGCGTATGGATCTGGAACTGTTCTCGGAGCAGGAGAGGGAGCTTTTGGAAAACAGTTTAAACGATGGGAATTTCCTGAAGCGGCTCGCAAAGGATTCCTACGGGAAGATCTGCAATGTTTCGATGGTCCAGCTATATCGTGAAAGTATGCAAAAAGCGCTGAACAGGCAGATCGTGGAACTTGTTCCGGCAAGACCGGAGATGGAGTTCCCGGGGGCGCGTGAGATGAACCGGCATTTTATTCTGCATGTCGGTCCAACAAACAGCGGCAAGACATATCATGCATTGGAGCGGCTGAAGGATGCGGCAAGTGGCGTGTATCTTGGACCATTACGCCTGCTTGCCCTTGAAGTTTATGAGCGGATGAAGGAATATGGGACGCCGTGCACGATGCTGACCGGGCAGGAGTGTATCGAGGAGCCGGGCAGCCGGATCACGGCATCAACCATTGAGATGCTTGACATTGATAAAGAGTACGAGATCGCCGTGATCGATGAGGTGCAGATGGTTGCGGATGAGCTGCGCGGTCATTCGTGGACAAGGGCAATCCTTGGCGTGCGGGCAAAGGAGATCCATCTGTGCATGAGCCCAGCAGCAGAGGACGTTGTCAAACATCTGATTGAACTTGGAAACGGAACCTATGAGGTGTGCAGATATGAGAGAAAGACACCACTTGAATTGCAGGACAAACCGATCACGTTTCCGGATGACGTACAGGATGGGGATGCACTGATCGTCTTTTCCAAGAAGGCGGTCTTAAATGTTGCGGGAAGACTGGAAAGCCAGGGAATCGCCGCAAGCGTGATCTATGGAAGCCTTCCGCCGGAGATCCGCAGACGGCAGATGCATCTGTTTAATTCCGGCAAGACCAAGGTGGTTGTCTCTACGGATGCAATCGGAATGGGATTAAATCTTCCGGTCCGGCGGATCGTCTTTATGGAGATCGAGAAGTACGACGGGAATACGACACGGGCGTTAGATATATCCGAGATCAAGCAGATCGCCGGGCGCGCGGGAAGGTATGGACTTTATGAGAGCGGCTATGTGACCGCGATGGATGAGCAGAAGCTGCGCTTCTTACAGAGGCAGTGGAACAATGAGGAACTGCCGATTGCGCGCGTCAGCCTCGGCTTTCCGCAGGTGCTTCTGACCATGGATGCACCGCTTGACGTTGTGCTGCAGCTGTGGCATGATGCAACACCATCCGCGCCATTTGTCAAAATCAACGTGGATGATATGCTTTTTCTCTACCGGGAGGCATACAAGATGCGCGCATATATTGCGGATTTTGACGATAAGTATGTGCTTTACCGGATGATCACCTGTCCGATCGACATCAAGGATCCGGAAGTCGTGCGCCTCTGGGGGGAGTATTGCATGAACTATACGGCAGATATTTCCTTGGAGCAGCCGCGGCCGTTCAGCCGCTATCAGGGACTCCAGAAGTATGAGTCCTATTATAAGAAGCTGGATCTGTATTATCAGATGTCCATGCGTCTGGGCAAGCTGATAGATAGTGAATGGCTTGAACATGAACGAGAAAAAACGCAGGACACCATCATGCAGCTTCTGACGAAGGACAAGCATGAATATATTCTGCGATGCAAGTATTGTGGTCGCATTCTTCCGGTTGACTCGCCATTTCGGGTGTGCAGCGACTGCCGGAGAGACACCGGGGAGCTGCATCCGGTGCACCATCATCGCAGAAGACGCAGATAAAGAAAGAAATCTATTTATAACGCAAATCACCGCCGGAAAATGGCTTTGCCTGCCCCGGCGGTTTTTCTTTTCATAAACACAAAAACAATCAATATCAATCATAAATAATCACAAACAATCAAAAAGAATAAAAAAGTGATTGACAATGACTGAAAATGATGATAATATCCAATTAAAGATGAGCGGAAATGAACGAATGTGAACAGTAATGACTGAAATGAACTCATTACGATTCATAAAGAACACAGATAGATACAAAGCAGAATCACAGGAGGAGTTATATGCTGACAGAGGAGAGATTTGCGGCGATACTGGAGGAGCTTCGCACGAAGAATGCCGTGAGTGTGACAGAGCTGGTTGATAAACTTGGTGCATCGGAGTCTACAATCCGAAGAGATCTAAATACACTTGATGAGATGGGAAAGCTTAAGAAGGTTCACGGGGGCGCGACTTCGATGGACAGGGAATATATTGCGAATGAGCCTTCCGTAACAGACAAAATAAATTTACATGTTGAGGAAAAGCGTGCGATCGGCCAATATGCAGCTTCCATGATTCATGATGACGATTTTGTTTTTATTGATGCAGGAACGAGTACTGAGTGGATGATTGAATATATCAAGGATACACGGGCAACCTTTATTACGAACGGAATCGCTCATGCGAAGAAGCTTCTGAATAAGAACTTAAAAACCTACATCATCGGCGGAATGTTAAAGCCTGCAACCGAGGCAATCATCGGTGCAGAGGCGGTACAGAATATGCGCAAGTTCAATTTCACAAAGAGTTTTCTAGGAACAAACGGCATTCATCTCGACTATGGATTTACCACGACAGACATGGAGGAAGCAATGGTCAAGATGGAAGCAGCCAACCGCTCGTTTGCTCGTGTGGTGCTTGCAGATAACAGCAAATTTGACAAGGTTACTTCCGTAACCTTTGCAGGAATTGAAAAAGCGTGTGTAATTACGGATCGTTTGACAAATGATAAGTATATAGATGCAACTGTGATAAAGGAGGTCATGAAATTATGATTTACACTGTGACATTTAATCCGGCACTGGATTATGTGATCCGGATGGAAAAACTAGACCTTGGAATGGTCAACAGAAGCAGTGCAGAGGCAATCTTCTACGGAGGAAAGGGAATCAATGTATCCACAGTCCTTAACAACATCGGTGTGGAATCTGTTGCACTTGGATTTGTTGCCGGTTTCACCGGACGGGAGATCGAGGAGGGTGTCAAGGAACTTGGGGTAACAACCGATTTCATCCATCTGCCGGACGGGTTAAGCCGCATCAACGTAAAGATTAAGGCGGAGCAGGAGACTGAGATCAATGGTCAGGGACCACAGATTGAGATGGATCAGGTAGAGACATTGTTTGAGAAGCTGCAAAAACTAAAAGAAGGTGACTGTCTTGTCCTTGCAGGCACAATTCCATCTTCTCTTCCGTCTGACATCTATGAACAGATTATGGAAAGACTGCAGGGAAAAGGAATTCACATTGTGGTGGATGCAACAAAGGATCTGCTGCTTAATGTTTTAAAATACCATCCGTTTTTGATCAAGCCCAATAACCATGAGCTCGGCGAAATGTTCCATACGGTATTAAAGAGCACAGATGAGATTGTAACGTATGCAAAGAAATTACAGGAGATGGGTGCCAGAAATGTTCTGGTATCGATGGCAGGCGACGGTGCAATCCTGGTTACTGAGACAAATGAGGTACACAGGATCGGAGTACCGAAGGGAACCGTGGTTAATTCTGTCGGAGCAGGGGACTCTATGGTGGCAGGATTTATCGCAAGCTATTTTAAAGAGCATGACTACCTTAAGGCACTTAAGTTTGGCACGGCAACCGGAAGTGCAACCGCATTTTCGGAAGGTCTGGCAACGAAGGAGAAGGTAGAAGAATTATTAAGCACATTATAAGGAGGGTACTTTATTATGAGAATTACAGAATTACTTACAAAAGAAAGCATCTCTTTGGGTGTGAAGCTTGATTCAAAGGATGCGGCGATCGATTACCTGATCGATCTGCATGAGAAGGCCGGCAATATTACAGACCGTGCGGTTTTCAAGGAGGGGATCGTAAAACGTGAAGAGAGCGGATCGACTGCAATCGGAGAGGGGATTGCCATTCCGCATGCGAAGAACCGTGCTGTAAAAAGAGCTGCCCTTGCAGCAGTTACCGTGCCGGACGGAGTTGATTATGATGCACTTGACGGACAGCCGACCAATCTCATTTTTATGATCGCGGCACCGGAAGGCGGTTCGGATGTACATCTGGAGGTGCTTTCAAGACTGAGCATGCTGCTGATCGATGAGGATTTTCGCAAGGATCTGCTCTCCTGTGGTACAGTACAGGATTTTCTGAACGTATGTGACAAGTATGAGGCAGAGAAGTTCCCGGAAGAGGTTAGCACGAAGGAAGAAGCAAAGGAAACCAATAATTCAGAACAGAAATCAAATGGATATCGTGTGCTTGCTGTCACAGCATGTCCTACCGGAATCGCCCATACATACATGGCGGCCGAGGCATTGGAGAAAGAGGGACAGAAGCTTGGAATTCCTGTAAAGGCAGAGACAAACGGTTCCGGTGGAGCAAAAAATATCCTGACAGATGAGGAAATTGCAGCGTGCGATGGAATCATCATAGCAGCGGATAAGAATGTCGAAACAGCGCGTTTTGATGGCAAACCGGTTCTGTTCGTAAAGGTTGCAGATGGAATCCACAAACCGGCAGAACTGATAAATAAGATTGAGAGCGGCGAGGTCCCGATCCATCATGAAAAGGGAGCCGTAAAGTCTTCGGCAAAAGCAGAGGGCAGCGTTGGAAGCCGCATCTATAAACACCTTATGAATGGTGTATCACATATGCTGCCATTCGTTATCGGTGGAGGTATCCTGACTGCATTGGCGTTTTTGATTGACAGTATCTGCGGCTACGGTGCGACAGGAGGAAGCAATTTCGGTTCCTGCACCCCGCTTGCGGCATTCTTCAAATATGCCGGCGGTCTGGCAATGAGTGTTATGGTTCCGGTTCTTGCCGGTTTTATCGCAGAGTCCATCGCAGACCGTCCGGGACTTGCAGTCGGCTTCCTCGGAGGACTTCTGGCAACATCAGGGAATGCATCAATTGCAGGATATGCATGGGCGAATGACAGTTTATCCGGTTTCCAGAATTTTATTGCAAGATTCGGATTTACCTCACCGACCGGTGGTAACACGGTATCCGGCTTCCTGGGAGGTATTGTAGCCGGCTTCTTGGCAGGATATATCGTACTCGGACTACGCAAGCTGTGTGATAAGTTTCCACAGTCCCTGGAGGGAATTAAGCCGACACTGATTTATCCGCTTGTAGGTATGTTTGCAGTCGCAGTGCTTATGATTTTCATCTTCAACCCGCTGATCGGTGTTGTAAATACCGGGCTTAGCAACATGCTTTCTGCATTGGCAGAGCGGAATCTGCTTATAGTCCTCGGACTGATCCTTGCCGGAATGATGGCAATCGATATGGGAGGCCCGATCAACAAGGCAGCGTATTTATACGGAACAATGGTACTTGGAACTGCGAATGAGCTGATCAGTGCAGGGGCAACACTTTCAGACCCGGCGGTACAGGCTTGCTATATCTCCATGGCAGCAGTTATGGTAGGTGGTATGGTGCCTCCACTTGGAATCGCACTTGCCTGTATCTTCTTCCCGAAAAAGTTCACTACAGCCGAGAAGAATTCTACAATTTCCAATATCGTTATGGGATGCGGATTCATCACAGAGGGAGCAATTCCGTTTGCGGCAGCAGATCCCGGACATGTGATTCCATGCACCTTCATCGGGGCAGCAGTAGCAGGAGCGCTTTCCGCGGCTTTCAAATGCACACTTATGGCTCCGCACGGCGGGTTGTTCGTAGTTGCTACAGTAGGACATCCGCTTATGTATATCGTATCATGGCTGGTTGGTTCCGCAGTAACATGTGTACTGCTGGGATTCTTTAAGAAAAATGTTCAGGAATAAGTCACTTGAAATTATAGAAAATAGAGAAAAGAGAAAAGGAGAACACTATCATGGTAGCAAAGGACGTAAAAATCATTAACGAGCAGGGACTTCATATGAGACCGGCAGGAGAATTCGCAAAGGAAATGACGAAGTTTGATTCCGATGTAACATTGGTATTTGGAGGAAAGAGAATCAATGCAAAGAGTGTGATGCTGATCATCTCTGCATGCATTAAGTGTGGAGCTGAACTTACAATCGAGTGCAGCGGCGCCGATGAAGATGCTGCTCTTGCAAAGGCTGTAGAACTGGTGGAATCCGGTTTCGGTGAGTAGATAAAAAGGGGAGAAGAACGATGGTAAAGGGCATAGGCGGTTCAGCAGGATATGGTGTTGGAAAAATTGTGATTATCTCGAATGCCAAACCGGAATATACGGTCAGACCGATTAAAGATACGGAGGCTGAGGTAAAGCGTTACGAAGATGCGGTGGAGGCTTTTGAGGCGAAAACGCAGGCAATGGCTGATTCCATGCGGGGAAAAGTGGGGGACCACAATGCAGAAATCCTTGAGGGGCACATTCTGCTTTTAAAAGACCCGGGAATGGAAGAAATCGTAAAAAGCACAATCAAGAGCGGCACATGCGCAGAGGCAGCATTTGAGAGTGCATGTGATATGTTTATCCAGATGTTCCAGTCAACAGGGGATGAACTATTGCAGCAGCGTGTGACGGATATGAATGATATCCGCACACGGATGCTTAAGATTCTGACGAACACTCCGGATATCAATATTGCAGATGTTCCGGAGGGAACTGTCCTTGTGGCGGAAGATCTTACACCATCTATGACGGCAGGGATTGTAAAGGAGCACGTGGCCGGTATCATAACAGAGGTGGGAGGCAAGACCTCACACTCCGCAATCCTGGCGAGAGCCTTGCAGATTCCGGCAGTTTTAAGTGTCAGTGGAATTGTTTCCATGGTACATGACGGAATGGAAGCTGCGGTCGACGGTGTGACAGGAACCTGTATTCTTGAGCCGGATGAGGCAGAGAAAGAAGCGTATCTGACCAAGCGGGCGGATTATCTGCGGGAGCAGGAGATGCTTGTGATCTACAAAGGCAAGGCGACACAGACAGCGGATGGCTGCAAGGTAGAACTGTTTGGCAACATCGGTAATCCGGATGAGGCAGAGCAGTTAATTGCCTGTGATGGTGAGGGAGTCGGCCTGTTCCGCACAGAGTTTCTGTTCATGGGAGCAAGCAGCCTGCCATCGGAGGAGGACCAGTTTGCTGCATACAAAAAGGCGGCGGAGACGATGCAGGGAAAGACTGTGATCATCCGGACACTCGATGTCGGTGGTGACAAGGATATTCCATACCTCGGACTTACGAAGGAGGATAATCCATTTTTGGGATATCGGGCAGTCCGTTACTGCCTGCAGCATGAGGAAATGTACCGGGTACAGCTTCGCGCCCTGCTCCGCGCAAGTGCATTTGGCGATATCCGGATCATGGTCCCGCTTGTGACCTGCGTGGAAGAAATCCGGCAGGTAAAGGCACTCTTAAAAGAACTTATGAGTGAATTGGATGCAGAGGGAAGAAAGTATAACAAGGATATTCCGGTCGGCGTGATGATCGAGACTCCGGCGGCAAGCCTGATCGCTGACCTGCTCGCAAAGGAAGCGGATTTCTTCAGTATCGGAACGAATGATCTGACCCAGTACACGATGGCGGTCGATCGTGGAAACGCAAAAGTTTCCTATCTGTATTCGGCATACCAGCCGGCAGTTCTTCGATCCATCAAGCATATCATTGAAGCCGGGAAAGAGGCCGGAATACCGGTCGGAATGTGTGGGGAGGCGGCTGCGGACCCGCAGCTGATCCCGCTTCTGATTTCCTTTGGGCTGGATGAATATTCCGTGAGTGCAACCTCGGTTCTGGCAACGAGAGGAACCATTGCAAAATGGACAAAGGCAGAGGCAGATGCACTTGCAAAAAAGGCACTTTCACTCACAACGGAGCAGGAAGTTGAAAAACTGCTCGCCGGTGAAAAAAGATAACCGGGAACATAAAGGCAGACAAGGTCGCAAACCGTAGGATATGCAGTTTGCGACCTTTTTTTGACAGATTTTTCCATATCATATATAATCTCTTATCATAAAATGAATCCCGGCAGGCGGAGGAAACGATTCAAATGAAGCGGATATGTAAAGTATTTGGATTTTTTGCGGCTTTTTGTTGTGCATTGTGCATCGGATGCACCAGCAATCAGGAAAGGGAAGCAGAACCAGAGAGTGTTGCGGTTCTGTCCGATACAGAAGATACCCAGGTGGAGGATGAGAGTGGGACGGCAGGTGTGATCCGTCAGTATGGACTTGATATTCTTCCAAGCATAAAGGTGGAGGCAGGAAGCCCGGCACTCCTTCCGGAGTATTTCTTTGAAAATTATGAGAATCAGGAAATTGAGATCGGACAAAGTCTGACAGCGGACGAACTGGCTGTCTGCAAAGCAGTATATCAGATTCCTGTCACGTATCAGGAGCACGAGCTGACCATTGAGGTGGAGGTCGTAGATACAACAGCGCCTGTCATCACCAAGGTGTCGGACATTTTAGTTAAGAGCGGTGATACTGTTGCATATAAAAAGGCAGTGGAGTATTCCGATAACAGCAGTAACGCGCTGACGCTCTCCATTGACAATTCGGCAGTTGATTTACAGACACCGGGGGAGTACAGCGTAAGCTATACCGTCACGGATGAGGGCGGAAATACCGCAACGATCGATGTGCCACTTACGGTTGTGGAGGCTACTTCACACACGGAAGAGGATGTCAGGGATCTGGCACTTGCGGTTGTAGAAGAGATCGTGGATGAAAATGCGTCCAAATATGATAATGCAAAAGAACTGTTCCAATGGGTACATTCAAACATACGTTACCAGCATGCCGCGGGAGACCGCAGTTCTGTCTGGGCGGGTGCGTATGAAGGACTGCATGACGGTGCAGGAGACTGCTATGCGTTTTATGCAACGTATTCTGTGCTTCTGACCTATGCGGGAATCGACAATCTTTGTGTTGCAAGAGTAAGTGACAGCAGCCATCATTGGTGGAATCTTGTAAACACCGGAGATGGCTGGTATCATTGCGATGCAAGTCCAAGACGTAACGGAGATAGATATTATTGCTTCATGCAGACGGATGCACAGGTTGCGGCATATACGAGGGCATATCCGGAGAAACCGGATTATTATACCTTTGACGGTTCGCTGCTGCCGGAGCGGGAGACAACAATTATCGTGGGATATGATCCGGACACAATCTATGAAAAGTATAATACGGATGCAGTAGAACGTTATCTGGCAAGCATTCGCAAGGAAGCGGAGGACGATGAAGAGGCTCTGGTGGACGACATCGATCAGAACGCCGATCTTGAGATGGAAGAGAATGAAGCAGAGAATGAAGCTGATAATGAAATAGAGAATGATGCGGATGCTGATGGCGAAAAGACGGACAAGAAGAAGGACAGCAAAAAGAAAAAAAGTGATGAATCAGATGTAAAGGATAAGAGCAGTAATCCAGAAGATACGCAGGAAGAGGAGACAACAGAGGCTTCAACCGAAAAGAAAAAGAAGAAAAAGTCAAAAAAGACAGAAGAAAATCAGGAAGAAGTAAAAGAGGAATCTGATAGCGGGGAAGAGACGGTAACGGAAGATGCCGCAGAGGAAGAAGCCGCGGAAGAATGAAAACGGTGGAATTTATAACATCGCGAATAAAGAATGAGGACGTTAGAAAATGAACAAGGTATATATGGTAGAGGATGATCCGGTTATCGCCGGCACAGTTGCCAATCACCTGAAGGAATGGCAGATGCAGTGCCAATGCGCACAGAATTTTGAAAAAATTACAGAAGAGATGCTTGCATACCAGCCGGATATTATCCTGCTTGATATCAAGCTGCCGTTTTACAACGGATTCTATTGGTGTGCAGAGATACGGAAGCTCTCTAAGGTGCCAATCGTTTTTCTGTCCTCCGCAGACGACAATATGAATATTGTGATGGCGATGAACATGGGGGCAGACGATTTTATTGCAAAGCCCTTTGACCTGCAGGTGCTTGTGGCAAAGATGCAGGCAATTTTAAGACGCAGCTACGGCGCGGCGCTTACAAGCCATACTCTTGAGTGCGGAAAGGTTACACTGAACCTGGACGACACATCTGTGGTTGTGGACGGGAAACGGCTGGAACTTACAAAAAATGAATACCTTATATTAAAGATACTCATGGAGCGGCACGGAAAGGTCGTAAGCCGTGAAGAGATGATGGAACGTCTGTGGGGAGATGAAATGTTTGTGGATGACAATACGCTCACAGTCAATATGGCGCGCCTCAGAAAAAAACTCGAGGCGGTAGGAGCTGCCAATTTTATTATGACCAAAAGAGGGATGGGCTATATTGTTGGAGAAGCATAAGTTTTGGAATGAAATAAAAGGTTTTTTGTGGATTGCCCCGGCATACCTGATCGCAACAATGATTGTTACCGGACTGTACGATATTAACCGTGAGTACTGCTTTTATATGGATGGTTTTTTCCTTGTGCTTTTTGCTGCAGCAATTCTTATTGCGCATTCGCATTATGTACGAAGAGAAAGAGTCACGCAGGTTACGCAGATTCCGGATGAAGAGGCAAAGAAGCGGTGGGAAAAGTATCAGGCTAACGAGGACTTCTTTGCGCTTTGGACGCATCAGATCAAGACTCCGATTGCCGCCTTAAATGTCCTGCTTCAGGAGCCGCAGGTGGAGCCGATTGCATGCAGGCAGGAACTTATAAAGATTGAGAGCTACGTGGATATGGCACTTGGATATACCAGATATGAGAACATGAGCAATGATTTGGTGCTCGAACCTCACAATCTGGATGAAATTGTAAAAGGTGTCGTGAAGAAATATGCAACGATTTTTATCTACAAGCATATTTCCGTGCAGCTGGAGAACCTGGATTACCAGATACTGACCGATGAGAAATGGTTTGCATTTGTGTTGGAGCAGGTGCTGTCGAATGCACTTAAATACACTTCACAGGGCACGGTAAAGATTACGGCATATGAAGAAGCGGATGGCTTGAGAATCTCTGTGTCAGATACCGGAATCGGAATCAAGGCGGAGGATCTGCCGAGAGTGTTTGAAAAGGGATTTACCGGCTACAATGGGAGAATGGATAAGAAGGCAAGCGGTCTCGGGCTTTACCTTTGTAAGGGAATATGTGACAAGCTTGGACATAGGATCCGGATTGATTCAAAGGTAAACGAGGGAACCTGCGTGGACATCTTTTTAGAAGCAGAGCGCACCGGTCGCAGCGACCTTACAAAAATGTAAGATTTCAAAAGGGAAATGTAAGCTAATGAAAGGGCAGAACATTTCCTTTTTTGTTATGATAAGCAAGAACCAAGTTAGAAAGTAATTTAGGAAGGAGCTTATACAAATGGCGATTTTGGAGGTTAATCACGTAAAAAAGATATATAAGACGAGAACAGGAGCAGATGAGGTGGTGGCACTTCGCGATGTTCATTTTACCGTAGAGAAGGGAGAGTTTGTCGCAATCATGGGAGAGTCCGGAAGCGGAAAGACAACACTGCTCAATATTTTGGCATGTTTAGACCGGCCGAGTGCAGGAAAGGTGCTGATCGATGGAAACGATTACACTCTGCTTAAGGATGATGAGCGTGCAATTTTCCGGAGAAACAATCTCGGATTTATTTTTCAGGATTTTAATTTGCTGGATAATTTTACAGTCGAGGACAACATCAAGCTGCCGCTTGTACTTGCAGGAGAGGATTACCGCAGAATGGATGCAAAGGTGCTTCCACTTGCAAAGCAGCTAGGAATTGATTCTTTATTAAAAAAATATCCATATGAGGTGTCGGGAGGACAAAAACAGAGAACGGCGGTCGCACGTGCGCTGATCTCCAATCCGCATATCCTTTTCGCAGATGAGCCGACAGGAGCATTGGATTCCCGCTCATCCACAAACCTTTTACGGCAGCTGCGCCAGATCAATGAGACCGGTCAGACAATCCTTATGGTAACGCACAGCAATGTTGCGGCAAGCTATGCGAACCGCGTCATGTTTATCAAGGATGGCGAGGTATTCCATCAGATCTACCGCGGGGATATGTCACGCAATGAGATGCTGGATAAGATCTGTGACGCGGTGACGGTTCTTATGAGAGGGGGCGAGGAAAGTGAGTCATAAGCTGCTGATCCGTATGGTCACAACCGGGATGCAGAAGAATAAGAAGACCGGCATTCCGTATCTTATTGCGGGAACGCTGACGGTCATGATCTACTATATCCTGATTTCGCTGGCGAACTGCCCATATATTTATATGGATAAAAAGGAAGCATTCTATGGGGCACAGACGATTGCTATTATGCTGGATATTGCGTCACAGATTGTTGCAATTTTTGCAATCTTTTTTATCTTTTATGCAAACCAGTTTGGCATGAAGTCACGTAAAAAAGAGATGGCACTCTACGGCGTGCTTGGAATGTCAAAAAAGAACATAACTCTTATGATGGCTGTGGAAACAATCCTGCAAGCGGCTATCAGCGTTGGGGCAGGAATCCTTCTTGGAACATTTTTAAATAAGCTGATGCTTTTGGTGTTATACAGAATTATTCATCAGGATCCGGTTAATGGAATGATCTTTTCCGTAAAGGGATTGAGCTCAACAGTTATTCTTTTTGCGGTAATCTACACTGCCTGTCTGATCTATAATGTGAGTACGATCCGTGTCGGCAATCCGATCGAACTGTTACACAGCGATTCGACAGGGGAAAAGGAGCCGAAGGTAAAAAAACTAGCATTTGTCATTGGCGTACTTACACTTCTGGGTGGGTATACCATTGCGCTTAAGACAGACTCCACAATGGGGGCAATCGACAGTTTGTTTGTCAGCATCCTTCTCGTTATTATTGCAACGTATTGTTTGTTTACAGCAGGAAGCATTTTTGTCTTAAAGCTGCTTAAGAAAAATAGAAAGTTCTACTATAAGACAAGAAACTTCATCAGTATATCCAATCTGATGTTCCGTATGAAGCACAATGCGGCAGGACTGGCATCCATCTGCGTGCTTTCAACGGGTGTTATCATTCTGATGACCTGCGGTTCCTCCCTTATGATGCTGGGAGAAAAGAACATTGACACTCTCTATCCGAATGATGTCAAGATCGAGGCAACTACGACGGACAGTGCCGTGGAGTCCGATTATATGGACATCGTAAAGTCGGCGGTAGAAGCATCGGGCGTAGACGGATCGGATTACATCTACCGGCAGTATAAGTCAACGATAGAAAAAATAGATGGCGATGAATTTGTTCCTGCGGACGAAAATGCAATGAGCTCCATTTCTTCCTGCCGTGATGTGTATCTGCTTACCATTGATGACTATGATCGCTATGTTGGAAAAGAAATCGAATTGGGAGAGGATGAGCTGCTGGTTTATCGTACAGATCATGTGTCAGATCCGACAACGCTTAAGTGGTATGGTAAAAGCTACAAAGTGAAAGGAAATGTAGATTATGATGCCATACACTATATCATCAATCCTACAATGACACTGTTTGACAGTGTGGTTGTTGTATTCCCGGATGAAGCGGAAATGAATGCAATTCTGGAGCAGAGCTTTTACTGTAGTGATCCTTCCATATATCAGGTCTATATTGGACTGAATACCAAAAAAGCGATCACAAACGAACAGATGGAACTCTTTTCAGGGGCTGTTAAAGACAGAACGGATGCATTTAAAGTCAGATATAAGATCGAGCAGAGAGTATTTTTCTACAATATCTATGGCGGAGCATTCTTTGTCGGCATTTTCCTCGCGATCTTATTCCTGATGGCTACGGTACTGATTATCTATTATAAACAGATGTCGGAGGGCTATGAAGACCAGAAGCGCTTTACGATCCTTGCAAATGCGGGACTGACGGAAAGGGAAGCAAAGAAAACAATACAAAGACAGGTTATGATTCTGTTCTTTCTTCCTGTCATTGCTGCAATCATACATGTTGCAGTGGCAAGTAAGATCATCCGGTTGTTCCTTCAGATGGTATTGATTGTAAACAGCGGAACATTTGTCTTGTCAATTGCGGTGGTATGTGTTATTTTCTTTGCAGTATATCTGCTTGTTTACCGTGTTACATCCGGACAGTATTACCGGATCGTCTACGGTGAGCGGGGATAGAAAACTGCTTTTGAAAGGAACAAACTGCTTTGAAGAGTAAGTATAACAAGACCATCACCGCCTGCTTTGTCGGTTATATCATACAGGCAATCGTCAACAATTTTGTACCGCTTCTATTTCTGACATTTGAACGGACGTATCATATTCCGCTGGCACAGATCACGCTTCTGGTAACTCTCAATTTTGGAATACAGCTTCTTGTGGATCTGTTATCGGTGGGATTTGTGGACCGGATCGGGTACCGGGCGTCCATGATAATCGCACATGTCCTCGCCGCGCTTGGTCTGGTATTTCTTACGATTCTGCCGGAGGTGTTTGGGTCTGCATTTGCGGGAATCTTATGTGCAGTCTGCGTATATGCAGTCGGAGGAGGACTTCTGGAGGTCCTGGTAAGCCCTGTCGTTGAGGCATGTCCTTCCGATAACAAGGAAAAGGCAATGAGCATGCTGCATTCCTTCTACTGCTGGGGGCATGTAGGTGTTGTTGCGATTTCCACTTTGTTTTTTGGAGTATTCGGAATCGATAATTGGAAGATTATGGCTCTCATCTGGGCAATCGTACCGTTGTGCAACGGAGCTGTGTTTATAAAGGTGCCGATTGCACCTCTGCTTCCGGAGGGAGAGAGCGGTATGAGTATGCGTCAGCTGTTTGGAAAGAAGCTGTTCTGGATTTTGTTTGTGATGATGGTCTGTGCGGGCGCGAGCGAGCAGGCGGTCAGCCAGTGGGCATCTACTTTCGCAGAGCAGGGACTTAATATTTCGAAGACGCTCGGGGATCTTGCAGGACCGATGGCTTTTGCAATCCTGATGGGAACGGCACGAGCCTTTTATGGAAAGCATGGTGACAAGATTGACCTGGACCGCTTTATGAAAGCAAGCTGCCTGCTGTGCATTGCAGCGTATCTTGCAATCTCACTCGTCCCGATACCGGTGGTAAGTCTTGCCGCCTGTGCAATCTGTGGATTGTCCGTCGGCATCATGTGGCCGGGAACCTTCAGCAAGGCTTCAGCGACTCTTCCGAAGGGAGGCACTGCGCTGTTTGCACTTCTGGCACTTGGCGGCGATATCGGCTGTTCCGGTGGACCGACATTGGTGGGATTGATCTCCAGTCATGCGGGCGATAACTTAAAAGCCGGTATTCTGGCTGCAATCATCTTCCCGATCCTTTTACTTGGCGGTATTTCCCTGTGCAAGAAAGCGCAGAAATAATTTTTGAAAAAAGAGCTTACTCTGGGATGCAATGCACATATTACGACGGACGGCAGAAATCATTTCTGGCTGTTAAAGAAGAAATAACATATCTGTAAATATTCAGGCACCGGATGATGGAGAGCGTTCTGCCATCCGGTGTTTTTTCAAGAGTCACAAAGTGACTCTTTTTTCTTTGTAGAAATTTTGGTGTCCGTTTTATTACCCATAGCACATGCGATAATCCTTTTCAGAAACAGGAAAGGAGCATACGACAATGAAAGGATATACAGTAGACAGCGGATACATGGGATATTTGGATGGCGCATACCTGTTATTTGCAGATGAAAATGATTACCGTGAGGCATATTTGGAGGACATCGAGGAATAATATCCCAGGAAACAAAGCCAAAGAATCTGCGATTGTTCGTTGAAATTGAGGTGCCATTGTGTAATAATATATTTTGTGTAAAAAGGCGGTTTTAATCGCGAATGATGGATAAAGGAAGTGGAACACATGATACCTGAAAGACTAGCAAAGCTAAGAGCGGAGATGAAGAAGCGTAACATCTCCATGTACATTGTTCCGACAGCAGATTTTCATGAGTCTGAATATGTCGGCGAACATTTCAAAGCAAGAAAATATATTACCGGATTTACCGGTTCTGCCGGCACGGCGATCATTACAATGACAGAGGCCGGACTGTGGACCGATGCCAGATACTTTGTGCAGGCAGCAAAGCAGCTTGAGGGAACTACCGTCACGCTGTATAGAATGAGGGAAGAAGGCGTTCCGACCATAGAGCAGTTTGTTGAGGCAAAGCTCGGACAGGGAGAGTGCTTAGGCTTCGATGGTCGTGTAATAAACGGAAAGCTTGGCGCAGAATTTAAGGAGATCGTGGAGAAGAAGAACGGTTCTTTGTATGTAGATGAGGATCTTATAGATCTCATCTGGGAGGACCGTCCACAGCTTTCCAAGGAGCCGGTATGGGTCATGGATGAAAAATATGCTGGGGAGAGCGTTGCTTCCAAGCTCACAGCAATCCGCAGGGAGATGGAAGAAAAGGGCGCAACACTTCACCTGATGAGTTCCCTTTACAATATTGCATGGGTGCTCAATGTACGGGGGAACGACATCAATTATGTTCCGGTTGTACTGTCATATCTTGCAATCGCAAAGGATTCCTGCGTATGGTTTGTACAGGAGGACGCCGTAAACGATGCCGTGCGGGCACATCTTCAGGCAAACGGAATCACTACAAGACCATATGACAGCTTTTATGAGTATGTGAAGACAATTTCCGCAAGTGAGACAGTGCTTTTAGATAAGGGTGTTGTCAATTACCGCATCATAAACAGCATTCCAAAGGAGGTACGCCTGATCGATGAAACCGACCCGGCAGACCTTATGAAAGCGGTCAAGAATCCGGTACAGCTTGAAAATACGAGAAATGCGCATATCAAGGATGCTGTTGCTATGTGCAAGTTCATGTATTGGCTGAAAACGAACATTGGCAAAATCCCGATGACGGAGATTTCTGTTTCCGACCATCTTGCAAAGCTTCGTGCCGAGCAGGAGGGATTCTTAGACTTAAGCTTTGATACGATCTGCGGTTATGCGGATCACGGCGCGATTGTACATTACGCAGCAACCCCTGAGACAGATAGGCCATTGGAAGCAAAAGGCCTGCTTTTAGTTGATTCCGGCGGACATTATCTGGAGGGAACAACCGACATTACAAGAACTTTCGTTCTCGGACCGATCACGGACGAGGAGAAGGCAGACTTTACCCGCGTGTGCCGTTCCAATATTAATTTGCAGGCAACCCGTTTCTTGTACGGCTGCAGCGGAATGAACCTTGATATTGTTGCCAGAGAGCCGTTCTGGGAGGTTGGAAAGGACTATAAGCACGGAACCGGACATGGTGTTGGATATGTGCTGAACGTACACGAAGGCCCGAACGCTTTCCGCTGGCAGAAGACACCGGGACGCAACGAAGCAGCGCGTCTGGAAGAGGGCATGATCACAACGGATGAGCCGGGTATTTATATTGAGGGCAAGTACGGAATCCGTACCGAGAGCGAACTGATCACCAGAAAGGGTGAGAAGAATGAATTCGGACAGTTCATGTACTTTGAGAATATCACCTATGTGCCGATCGATCTGGATGCGATCGATCCGGAGCAGATGACAAGCGTTGAGCGTCAGCGCTTAAACGATTATCACGCAATGGTATACAAGAAGATGGCACCGCTCTTAACCGAGGAGGTGGCAGCCTTCTTAAAGGAATACACCAGAGCAATTTAGAAATAGAAACGGAGATCTCATGAGCGAAAAGATCGTACTAATTGATGGACACAGCATATTAAACAGGGCATTTTTCGGACTGCCGGATCTGACCAATTCCGAGGGGCTGCACACAAATGCGGTCTATGGATTTTTGAACATTTTGTTTAAGATTCTTGAAGAGGAGAAGCCGGATTATCTGACTGTGGCGTTTGATGTGCATGCCCCGACTTTTCGCCATAAGATGTTTACGGAGTATAAAGGCACGCGCAAACCGATGGCGGAGGAGCTTCGCCAGCAGGTTCCACTTATGAAGGAAATGCTTCAGGCTATGGGCGTGTATATTGTGGAAAAAGAGGGTTACGAGGCTGATGATGTGCTCGGAACCCTATCTGTGCTTGGAGAGAAAAAGGGCATGGAGGTAAAGGTGCTATCCGGAGACCGCGATCTGTTGCAGCTTGCAACGGATCATGTGCAGATAAGGATTCCTAAGACAAAGAGCACCGGAACCGAGATTGAAAACTATTACGCAGCCGATGTCAAAGCACGCTATCTGGTTACACCGAAAGAGTTTATTGATGTCAAGGCACTCATGGGTGACACGGCAGACAATATTCCGGGTGTACCGGCGATCGGGGAAAAGACGGCAACAGCGCTGATAGGGCAATTTGGAAGCATCGAGGAAGTCCATGCACACGCAGATGAGGTAAAGCCGCCGCGTGCATCGAAGAATATCGTGGAATTCTGGGATCAGGCAGTCATGAGCAAGACGCTCGCGACCATTATTACGGATGCTCCGGTTGATTTTGATTGGAATGCGGCCAGACTTTCGTCGAATGAGGCTTTGTATACGGAAGAGGCATATCTGCTTTGCAAGCGTTTGGAATTCAAAAACCTGCTGACAAGATTTCATGTGGATGCACCGAAAAACCGTGCCGCAGAGTATTTTACATGCATTGAGTCACAGAAGGAAGCAGAAGCTATCTTTAAAAAGGCAGCGGGCAGACCGCTTGCGTTCTTTCTGGTTGAGAACGATGATGCAGACGGCGATCAGGCATATACGGAGGAGGGCGGCCAGCTTTCCCTGTTTGCGGAGGAGGAGACGAATGCTTTTGCAGGAATGGCGGTCGCGTTTGGCGAGGAGGATATTTATTTCCTGCGCACCGGAAAGGGTCTTTTGGCGGCGTATCTGACCGAACAGCTTCAGGCACTCAGCGGGAAAGCTGGACAGGAGCTGATCACGTCTGATTTGAAGCGGGTGCTTGGCTATTTTGATATTCTTGGAAATACGCATGCAAAGGAATGTGCAGATGGACTCAAAAAGGCGGGACAGCGTGTTGCCCCGCAGGAGTGGGAGCAGTACAAGAAGGTGCGGCAGTGCTATTTTGATGTGATGGTGGCTGCATATCTTTTAAATCCGCTCAAGGGTGAATATCCGTATGAGGATATCGCAAAGGATTATCTGGGACTTATGGTTCCTTCCAAGCAGGATCTTCTCGGAAAAGCACGCCCGGCAGAACTTTTAAAGGAAGATGCCAAAAAGGTGACGCAGTGGGCATGTTATGAGGCATACATTGCATGGAAGGCAAAGGATGTCCTTCTGGAAGAACTGCGAAAACATGAGATGGAAGCGCTTTTCCGCAATATCGAGATGCCGACGGTATTTGTGCTTTCGGATATGGAGCGCGAGGGAATCTGCATGGATGCTGGTGCGCTGAAGGAATACGGGGAGAAGCTCTCTGTATCCATTTCCGAGTTGGAAACAAAGATCTATGAGCAGGCGGGAGAGGAATTTAATATCAACTCCCCGAAGCAGCTCGGAGTGATCCTATTTGAAAAGTTAAAGATGCCAAACGGCAAAAAGACAAAGACAGGGTACTCCACCTCAGCAGAGGTACTCGACAAGCTGGCAGTGGACTATCCGATCGTGGCAGATATCTTAGAGTACCGGCAGCTCTCGAAACTCAAGTCAACCTATGCGGATGGGCTGGTTAATTACGTTGATGAATCCGGAAAGATCCATACAACCTTCAACCAGACGATCACTGCAACCGGGCGGTTAAGCAGTACAGAGCCGAACTTACAGAATATTCCGATCAGGATTGAACTTGGAAGACTGATCCGCAGGGTATTTCACCCGATGGAGGGGGATTTGTTTGTGGATTCTGATTATTCGCAGATCGAGCTGCGTGTGCTTGCACACATGTCGCAGGATGCGATGTTGATCGAAGCGTTCCGCGAGAACCGCGATATTCACAGAACTACGGCTTCACAGGTATTCCATGTGCCATTTGACGAGGTTACGGATCTGCAGCGCCGCAATGCCAAGGCGGTCAACTTTGGAATCGTCTATGGAATCAGCGCATTTGGACTTGCACAGGATCTGAATATCGGACGAAAAGAGGCACAGGACTATATTGACAGCTATTTTGCAACCTATCCAAATATCAAGAAGTTTTTGGATGATACGGTAGAGCATGCAAAGAAAAACGGATATATCCGGACAATGTTCGGACGCATCCGGCCGATACCGGAGCTTTCTTCTGGCAACTTCATGCAAAGACAGTTCGGCGAACGAGTGGCAATGAATTCACCAATCCAGGGAACCGCAGCAGATATTATCAAGATAGCGATGATCCGCGTACATGACCGCCTGTTACAGGAGGGAATGTGCTCAAAGCTGATCCTGCAGGTACACGATGAACTGCTGATCGAGACGGCAGCCGAAGAAAAAGACAGGGTTATTGCAATTCTGGAGGAAGAGATGCAAAAGGCAGCAGATCTTGATGTCACACTTGTTGTATCGACTGAGTGCGGCAACAATTGGTACGACGCGCATTAGGGTGCGCAAGAGACATCTGCAATACACAAAAGAGGAAGCAGAATGAGATTTATCGGAATTACAGGCGGTGTCGGAGCCGGAAAAAGTGCGATTTTGTCATATCTGAAACAAAAAGAAGGTGTGCGCGTCATGTTAGCAGATGAGATAGCACACGAATTGATGGAACCGGGGACAGATTGCTATAAGGAAATCCGCAGCGCATTCTTAAATGAAGACATTTATGCACCGGATGGACGATTTGACAGGCAGAAATTGGCGCGGTTCATTTTCTCAGATACGCAAAAGCGGGAAATGCTGAATGCAATCGTGCATCCGGCGGTAAAGGAGTATGTAATCTGTCAGGTGGAAAAGGAAAAACAGGCAGGACGGTTAGAGTTCCTTTTCCTTGAGGCAGCACTCCTGATCGAAGAACATTATGATGCAATTTGTGATGAACTTTGGTATATTTATACCAATGAGGAGAATCGGAGAAAGCGCCTGATCGCATCGAGAGGTTATTCGGATGCGAAGATCGATGGCATTTTTGCCAGCCAGTTAAGCGAGGAAGAATACAGAAGATGCTGCCGGGAGGTCATTGACAACAATGGAACACCGGAACAGGCATATGAACAAATAGAGAAGGCTTTAAGGAGAAACACAGATGAGTAATGTATTTGGATTGGACATTGGCACACGCAATGTGGTCGGAACAGTTGGATACAAGACGCAGGACGATGAGTTTATCGTGGTTGCGCAGTACATGCGCCAGCATGAGACACGTTCCATGCTCGACGGTCAGATCCATGATATCGGGCGTGTCGCAAAGACTATCGGCATCGTGAAGGAAGAACTCGAAAAACAGGTGGGCGAGAAACTTACAGATGTCTGTATCGCTGCCGCAGGGCGTGTGTTAAAGACTGTTACCACGCATATCGAGTACGAGTTCCCGGAGGAGACTGTTGTATCCGACGAGGATCTTCATACATTAAATCTGCTTGGAATCGAAAAGGCACAGGATATCCTAAAGGAAAAGAATGATACTGCCTATAAGTTCTATTGTGTTGGCTATTCCGTTGTCAAGTTTTATCTGAATGACGAACTGTTTATCAGCATTGAGGGACATAAGGCGAACAAGATCGGAGAGGATATTATTGTTACTTTTTTACCGGAGGATGTAGTAGACGGACTGTATACAGCTGTCGGTCAGGCAGGACTTCAGGTCGCTAATATGACTCTTGAGCCAATTGCTGCGATCAATGTGGCAATCCCGGAAAACTACCGCATGTTGAATATCGCGCTTGTGGATGTCGGAGCCGGCACATCGGATATTTCCATCACAAAGGATGGCAGCATCATCGCATATGGTATGATTCCGTATGCCGGGGACGAGCTTACTGAACTGATCGTACAGCATTATCTGGTTGACTTTAAGACAGCAGAGGCAATCAAGCTTGCTTCCACCAGTGAAAAAGAGATTACATACGAAGATATTATGAGCATTACCCATACAATTCCGGCAGAGGAGGTATGGGAACTTGTTGCACCTACGGTTGAAAAGATCACGACGGAAGTGGCGTCAAAAATCCGTGAACTAAACGGGGATAAGACAGTAAGCGCCTGCTTTGTTGTCGGCGGTGGTGGAAAAATCCATGGATTTACAGAACTGCTGGCAGAAAAATTGGAACTTCCGAAGGAGCGTGTCGCCCTCCGGGGTGAGGAGGTACTTCGTGAGGTGACATTTGAGCAGGAAGATATTAAGAAAGACCCTCTTTTAGTTACCCCAATCGGAATCTGCTTAAATTATTACGACCAGCGCAACAACTTTATCATGGTACGTTTCAATGGAGAGCGTATCAAGCTTTATGACAACAACCGTCTCACAATCGTGGATGCGGCGCTTGCAGCAGGATTTCCGCGTGAGCAGTTATTCCCGAAGCGCGGCACGCCAATCAATTTTACGGTAAACGGAGCGGAGAGGATCGTGCGCGGTGAGGCAGGAGAACCGGCAATTGTAACTCTTAACGGCTCTCCGGCAAACATCAACACGCCGCTTGAACCAAACAGTGAGATCACGATTGAACCGTCGACGATGGGGGAGGCAGCGTCCTACCGGATCAGCCAGCTTGATGAGTATACGTCTGCGACAATGACTTTTGAAGTGAATGGACAGATGATTACCTGCCCGAAGTTCGTGGAGGTAAACGGAAGTCTTGAACCTGGCTCTTATGAGATCAGGGAAGGCGATGTGATTGAGACGAGGAATTTCTATACGGTAGGACAGGTCGCAGAGTTTATGGATATTCATATTGATCCGGATCATACAATCATGGTCAATAACCGTGAGGCGGATTTTGATACGCTTGTCTATGAGAATTTCTCTATTGAATGGACTGCAGGCGATGAGCCATTTGGAAACAATTATGGGACGCAGTGGGACAATGCCACGAATCCGGATGCACAGGACGGATCCGATGAGACTGGTGCAGAGACGGAGACTTTTAACGAGGCAGAATATCCGGCAGAAGATGAGATTCCGATGACAAAAGAATCACAGCCGCTGGAGGAGGAAGTACATACAACTGTCTGCAACGTTACTGTAAACGGAGAGCTGGTTACATTATTTGGCAAAGAGCGTTACATCTTTGTGGACATTTTTGAACGGATTACATTCGACCTGAATGCGGGCGGGGGAAGAGCCATCATTACGCTGCTAAACGGCAGGGAGGCACAGTATACAGAGGCTCTGCATGAAGGAGACAAAATAGAACTATACTGGGAAGAGAAATAAATGCTGGAATTATATAGTGTTGCCAGCGGAAGCAGCGGTAACTGCATCTGCGTGGGAACAGACAATACACATGTGCTCATTGATGCAGGAGTCAGTGGAAAACGGATTGAAAACGGTCTTAACATGGCAGACCTGTGCTGCAAGGATCTGGAGGGAATCCTGATCACGCATGAACATATCGATCATATTGCGGGGCTTGGTGTGCTTGCCAGAAGGTATGGGATACCGATGTATGCAACCGCCGGGACGATCGACGCAATTTTACATACCAGGTCGGTCGGACAGATTGATCCACAGCTTTTCCGGGCAATTGAACCCAAGGAGAATTTTATCATCGGGGATATGACGTTTCATCCGATCGCAATCTCGCATGATGCGGCAGAGCCGGTGGCGTACCGCTTCGAGAGCGGGGAACATAAGATGGCTGTGATGACAGACCTTGGAAATTACGATCAAAATATAGTTGACGAATTGCAGGGGCTTGATGCATTATTATTAGAAGCGAACCATGATGTGAGGATGCTTCAGCTCGGAAGTTATCCGTATCCGCTCAAACAGCGTATTTTAGGAGAGCGGGGGCATCTGTCGAATGAGAGAAGCGGACAGCTTCTTGGAGAGATACTTCACGATATGTTTGGCACGGTTATGTTAGGGCACCTTAGTAAAGAAAATAATTATCCGGATCTGGCATATGAGACGGTCCGCTCAGAGATCACCATGGGTGATAATCCATATACAGCGGAGGATTTCCCAATCTATGTTGCAAAGAGGGATGAGCCGTCACCAATCATCCGGGTACAATAAAAAGGAGAATAAAATGGATAAAGTAATTATTACAGTTGTTGGCAAGGACACAGTAGGAATTATTGCGAAGGTTTGTACTTATCTGGCAGAGGACAGCATCAACGTGCTTGATATTTCACAGACAATCGTTTCCGGCTATTTTAACATGATGATGATTGCAGATTTTGCATCTTCAACAAAATCCTTTGCTGAGGTATCTTCTGATCTTGACGCACTTGGAGAGAGCATTGGGGTTGCTATCAAGTGTCAGAAAGAAGAAATTTTTGAAAAAATGCACCGCATCTAAAGAGGAGAATGAAAAATGATTAATATTGGCGAAGTATTAGAAACCAATGCCATGATTGAAAAGGAAAATCTCGATGTGCGTACCATCACACTCGGAATCAGCCTTTTGGATTGCATCGACTCCGATCTGGATAAAGTCAATGCAAATATTTATAATAAGATTACTACATTGGCAAAGGATCTTGTTGCTGTAGGGCAGGACATCGAGAACAATTACTGTATTCCGATTGTGAATAAGCGCATTTCTGTTACCCCGATCGCGCTGGTCGGTGGGGCAGCCTGCAAGAGTCCGGATGATTTCGTGACGATCGCAAAGACGCTCGACCGTGCAGCAAAGGAAGTCGGAGTCAACTTCATCGGCGGATATTCCGCATTGGTATCTAAGGGAATGACAACCGCGGATGAGAATCTGATCCGTTCAATCCCGAAGGCACTTTCCTCCACAGAGCTTGTATGCAGCTCCATCAACGTCGGCTCTACCAAGACCGGTATCAATATGGATGCAGTCAAGCTGATGGGAGAGATCGTAAAGGAAACGGCAGAATATACAAAGGAACAGGATTCCTTAGGCTGTGCAAAGCTGGTAATCTTCTGCAATGCGCCGGACGATAACCCATTCATGGCGGGTGCATTCCACGGCGTAACCGAAGCTGATGCGATCATCAATGTCGGAGTCAGCGGACCGGGTGTTGTAAAGACAGCACTTGAGAAGGTGCGTGGAGAGAACTTTGAGGTTCTGTGCGAAACAATCAAAAAGACCGCATTTAAGGTTACACGTGTCGGACAGCTTGTGGCAAAAGAGGCATCTAAGAGACTGAATGTTCCGTTTGGAATCATTGACCTGTCGCTTGCACCGACCCCCGCAATCGGAGACAGCGTAGCCGATATCCTTTGTGAGATCGGACTTGAGCATGCAGGTGCACCGGGAACAACAGCAGCGCTAGCACTTCTTAACGATCAGGTAAAGAAGGGCGGCATCATGGCATCTTCTTATGTCGGAGGATTGAGCGGAGCCTTTATCCCGGTCAGCGAAGATCAGGGTATGATCGATGCGGTTGAGGCAGGCGCGCTTACCCTTGAAAAGCTTGAAGCAATGACCTGTGTATGCTCCGTAGGACTTGATATGATCGCAGTACCTGGAGACACCAAGGCAACCACGATCTCCGGAATTATCGCAGACGAGATGGCAATCGGTATGATCAACCAGAAGACCACCGCAGTCCGTCTGATCCCGGTAATCGGCAAGGGAGTCGGCGAGACCGTAGAGTTCGGCGGCCTGCTCGGCTATGCGCCGATCATGCCGGTCAACCAATTCTCCTGTGACGCATTCGTAAACCGCGGCGGCAGAATACCAGCCCCGGTACATAGTTTTAAGAATTAACGTGTTCATGCGAAGAAAATAAAAAGGTGGAATCATCATGCAAGCTGGCTTGCAACTGATGGTTCCACCCTTTTTATTTGAAGAGCATCGCGATTACGAAAAAGCCGGAGGCTTTTGAGGAACGCGATGAGTCTTCGCATGAATAGTAGTTTGAGGAGCCCCGGGG
>JBNMJQ010000003.1:0-122750 GCA_050873865.1 Agathobacter sp.
ATATCAGAATCCATTTAAGGATGCGTTGGAGTATATAGAAAATAATAAGGAAGTATTAGACAAAGACACAGTAGACGCTTTATTGGGAGCATAAAAAATTAAAAAATTTTATGGTTCTAACTTGACAATGGCACCTGCAGCATGTGAGCTGATTGCAACACATCTTGCAGATTTTAACCGCAAGCCGGAGGACTATGACAAGATCGTTACCGGGGATCTCGGGACTGTCGGGCAGGAGATCCTGTTCCAGCTCATGCGTGAGCGGGGGTACGATATCACGAAGGTGCATGAGGACTGCGGAATGAAGATCTTTGATGGGGATTCGCAGGGAACCGGAGCCGGTGGCTCTGGTTGTGGCTGTTCGGCGGTGACATTGAGTGCGCATTACCTTCCGATGCTAAAGAGCGGGGAGCTAAAACGAATCCTGTTCGTGCCGACGGGAGCACTGTTATCTCCGGTCAGCTTCAATGAAGGACAGACAATACCGGGAATTGCACACGGAATTGTGCTCGAACATGTGGGAAAATAAATAGTGAACTATGTTCAAATTAATATAATTAGCTTTTGACAGGAAAAGCTGGATGGGAGAAAATACAGATATGTCATATATAAACGCATTTTGGGTAGGTGGTCTGATCTGCGCTATCGTTCAGATTCTGATGGAGAAGACGAAGATGCTTCCGGGAAGAATCATGGTTCTTTTGGTCTGCACGGGTGCCGTACTTGGAGCATTTCAGATTTATGAGCCATTCGTAGATTGGGCAGGCGCCGGGGCAAGTGTTCCGCTGCTTGGGTTCGGAAATGTACTCTGGCAGGGAGTGAAGGAGGCAGTGGATGAGGAGGGCTTTATGGGACTTTTTATGGGCGGATTTAAGGCTTGTGCAGTCGGTGTGTCCGCGGCTCTTATTTTTTCCTATATTGCATCCTTAATATGCGAGCCGAAAATGAAGAAGTAGAGATTATTGATAATTTTGCAATGCCATGCTATGATGAACAATAGTTCAATATAGACGAGTTCAAAAGGCGGGCCAGGATAATGAATCATCGTGTGACTTCAAAAGAACAGATTTTAGACCGTGCAATGGAGATTGCAGTGGAGGAGGGGATTGACGCAGTTAATATACGGCGTCTTGCCGCGTCCTGCCAGATTGCCATTGGCTCGGTCTATAATTATTTTGAGGACAAGAATGCGATCGTATCAGAGGTTGCTGAGCGTTTCTGGGCGGGTATCCTTGCAGATCAGGAGAAGGTGTACCGCAGTGGTATGGAATTCACGGTGTTTTTGGAGCAGTATTATCGATATCTGTATGGAAGGCTGGCACGATATGATAAGAGCTGGCTTGCCGGAATGAGTGCAAGATCCCCGGAAAAAGCGGCAATCCGGCTTCTGCAGGAGGCAATCAGGAATGACACCCGCGTAGACCGCTCAATCTGGAATATGGAGTTGAATGAGGACTCTTTTTGCGAATATGTCATGACAAACATTATGGCGCTGCTTCGCGCAGGGGAAAATAATTGCCGTTTTTTCATTTTTTTATTGGAACATCTGCTGTATCATGCATAGTTTTTGACATATGAATCATACTAATCCCGATAAACAAAAAGGAGAGATGTATGATGAAAAAATTGCGTATTTTGTTTTTGAGCTGTCTTTTGGCAGCGAGCGCATGCGTTTTTACCGCATGTGGAAATGATAACACGACTAACCCGAATCCAAATACCAATAATGCGGGGAATACCAACACGGTGAACCCTACTGTGGATGACGGAATCGACGATACTGACACAAACGGAACAAACGGCGTGAACAACAATGGAAATTCCGTGGAGAATCAGCTGGATGATGCCGGACAGGATTTGGAGAATATGGGTAATGATGCTTTGGATGCAATCGAGAATGGCGCTGGTGCGGCCGGTGATGCAATCGAAGATGGCGTTGAGGGTGTAGGAGATGTTATCGACGGCAATACAGGAAGTGTCAACGACATGAATGGTACAGGTGCAGCAAATCAATAACAAAGAAAAGTCCCGGCAGAATGATTCTGTCGGGAATTTGATGGAGGACATCTTCATGCAGACAAAAGAGAGCAGATACATGAAACAGAAGGAAGCTTACCAGAAGCGGATGGCGTTTTTTTCGTCACGGCCAGGACTTACGAAAGCACTTCATGTTACCAATCAGATTCTTACATATACGATATTTTTTTTATATCCGCTATTGCTGATATGGCTGCTGATTTTTGAAAAGGAGTTGCTTTTTGCGGCGGTCGTTGTTCCGCTTGATGCATTTATCATACTTTCTGCGGTGCGCTATCTGGTAAGACGCAAGCGTCCATATGAATATTTCCAGACACCATCCGCTGTAGCCAAGGCAACCAGCGGTAAATCATTCCCAAGCCGCCATGTTTTTTCCGCTTTTGTGATAGCAACGACTTTTCTTGCAGTTGGACCGCAGCCGGCGGTTGGGTATGTGCTTCTTGTTGCAGGAGCAATCATCGGAGCCATCCGGGTGCTGCTTGGCGTGCACTACATCAGCGATGTGGCAGCAGGTGCGGTCTTTGGCATTCTGGCAGGCATAGTCGGATATATGCTACTGATTTAGACTGCGATACTGCACCGGAGTCATTTGGAACGCTTTCTTAAATACACGGCTGAAATGTTCGGCGTTTGGATAGCCGATGGAATAGGAGATATTTTCAATTGTCATATTTCCATTTTTTAAAAGCGTTTTTGCTTTCTTAAGGCGGATCTGTGTCACATGCTCCCCGAAAGTCCTGCCGGATTTGTCCTTGATATACTTGGAAACATATGGCGTGGACAGGTGAAATTCTTCAGCCAGACTCTCGAGAGTAACGGTGCGGTAGTTTGACTGGATATAGTTGATCATGGCAAGAAGGCGGTCATCACGATTGCCTTCTTCTTTTTGTAATTGCGGAAGCTTATTTACAGCGACAACAAGTGCATTTATGGATGCTTTGATGATGTCCTCGTCGATTCCGGCTCCGAAGTAGGAGACACCGTCACAGAGGATGCCAACGTATGCCATCGCCTTGGAGGAGGAACCGCGTGAGAGCGCATGCTCTTCATATACAGACAACTCGTAGCTGATTCCGAAGTATTCTTTGATCGTATTGCTTACTGCATCAAGTCGGCCGTTACCGTTGGCATCGACAATCGCCTTTTTATCGCCGCAGGAAATTGTGGCTTCGGCCATGATACCGTCACTCTGCTTGAAGTGGCATTCGGTTATGGAAAAGTGCGGCATATAGTGGACATAATTGTCACAGAAAATCTCGTAGACCCATTGCGGAGACAACTCCTTATGCTCTTCATCGGACACCTGTTTGACAGCATAACCGACCTCTTCACGCATTTTGTCAGGAATGGAGATGGAGAAGTTCTGCTTTAATATATAGGCGACCCCACCCTTGCCGGACTGGCTGTTGATCCGGATGACATCGGAGTCGTAGGTGCGTCCGACATCCACAGGATCAATCGGCAGATATGGCACTGTCCAAGTGGTCTGCTTCCTTTCGGCACGGTAATTCATACCTTTTGCGATGGCATCCTGATGGGAACCGGAAAAGGCAGTAAATACAAGATCTCCGGCGTATGGCTGGCGTGGGGAGACCTGCATGCCGGTCAGACGTTCATAGGTTTCGCGGATCTTTGGCATGTTGGCAAAGTCAAGCCCCGGATCAATACCGTAGGAGAACATGTTCATGGCAACTGTGATCAGATCGACATTGCCGGTGCGTTCCCCATTGCCAAACAGCGTTCCCTCAACCCGGTCGGCACCTGCAAGAACAGCAAGCTCGGCATCGCTGACACCACAGCCTCTGTCATTGTGCGGGTGAACACTTAAAACAACATTGCTGCGGTATTTTAAGTGTGTGCTCATATATTCGATCTGCGATGCAAAAATGTGTGGCATGGCTGTTTCTACAGTTGCAGGGATGTTAATAATCGCTTTCTGGCCGGCAGATGGCTGCCAGATGTCAAGAACGGCATTGCAGACCTCTGCTGCGTATTCGATCTCTGTGCCATGGAAGCTTTCCGGGCTGTATTCAAATGAAAAATTGCCCTCTGTCTCAGAGGCAAGCTGCTTTAGCAGAAGCGCTCCGTCAATGGCAAGCTGCTTGATCTCATCTTTACTCTTTTTAAAAACCTGTTCCCTCTGTGCGACTGATGTGGAATTGTACAGGTGTATCACTGCTTTTGGTGCGCCCTTAACGGCCTCAAAGGTTCTCTTTATGATATGAGGCCTGGCCTGTGTGAGCACCTGCACTGTGACATCATCCGGAATCATATCCCGTTCAATAAGTGCCCGCATAAAATCAAATTCTGTTTCGGATGCCGCTGGGAATCCAACTTCGATTTCTTTAAAACCGATATCAACGAGCATCTGGAAAAATTCGATTTTTTCTTCAAGCCCCATCGGCTCGATCAGTGCCTGGTTCCCGTCTCTTAAGTCGACAGAACACCAGATAGGCGGCTTCTCTATATAATCCTTTTTCGTCCACTCCATGCAGGTGACAGGAGGTAAGAAGTATTGTCTTTCATATTTTCCCACATTTTTCATGGCGTTACATCCTCTTTCTTTTTGAACTTCCTGATTATCATTGCAAGGTATCTCATGCCGGGGCATTCTTTGCAGGCTGCCCCCTTATAAAATTGTATGGCGGAGATAATAATTGAGAATATAAAATATGTCAACTACAATGATATATCTTAATGAAGTGTATCATAGCATAGATATGCGAGAAAAAGAATGATTATATTTAATCAGTTTTCATGATAAATATTGCTATCAACCTTTGCGGAACTGTCCGGGAGTTACACCGTAGCGCTTCTTGAATGCACGGTTAAAATAGGAGAGATTTTCAAAACCAACCTCCTGTGAAATTTCCAGGATAGAGGCTTCGGAGGCCTGCAGCAGGCGGGCAGACATTGCAAGGCGGTAATCATTTAAATACTCGATAAAGGAAGTGTTCATCGTCTCCTTAAAATATCGCATAAAATGCGATTCGGAAAATCCGACAACATCTGCAATCTCTCCGATAGTGATTTTCTCAGCGTAATGGTTTTCTACATATTTGATAACGACCTTCATCTTGTCGAGGGTCTTGCGGTTTTTCGGCGGCTGTGTCAGGTTACGGCACCGGTTATTCAGTACAAAGAAGAACTGAAACAGCATACTTTTGATGTAGAGCTCGTATCCTTGTGGCTTCGTCTTGGAAATCTCATCGCAGGCATCAATCGGCGCAATAACATCATTATAGTATGGATAGACCGGAGTAAAAATTGTAGGGACGGTAATCTGCCCGAGAAGCAGGGGCTGGATATATTCCATACTGCAGCTGTCGAGGCTCTTTGGAATGAGCATGCCGGGATTGAAGATGATATTTTCATATTCCATGGATTCGTGATCAAACTGTCCAATGGAATGGAGCTGCCCGGGCAGGATCAGCGCCAGGGTGGGACCGGTCACTGTGTATGTGCGGAAATCGACCTGTACGATCCCCTTCCCCTTTTTGATATAGATAAGCTCCATCTCATCGTGCCAATGCGGTGGTACAGATGCAAAATCCAAAGGGATCGAACAAAGATACGTATTGTAGGGGAAGATTACCTCGCCGTGTGTTTTATTTTCGTGATAGTTTTCATACTCTATAATATTCATAGGATTATTCTACCAAAAACAAACATAAAAATCTATGTATATTGCACAAAAAACGTATTTTGGTCGAATATGCACAAATAAAAAATGATAGGATTGTGCAAAAAGTCGCGCTTATATGACAAGAAGAACGAAGAAGGATGGGATATACTTACATCATAAGTTCGGCAGGAGCAAGCCGATAAACAACACGATTTTATTTGGGAGGAAGAAATCATGGCATTTCAGCAGGAAATCGAGACAAAGTTACAAAAGGGTATCAATGTCAGCACAAATGAAGAGTTATATTTTGCTCTTCTTGATTTAGTAAAGGAAAAAGCAGAAGGAAAGGTGTCCAACGAGGGAAAGAAGAAGCTGTATTACATTTCTGCAGAGTTTTTGATCGGAAAGCTTTTATCCAATAACCTGATCAACCTTGGCATGTATGATGAGGTAAAGGAGACTCTTGCAAAATACGGTAAGTCTCTTGCAGAGATTGAGGAGATCGAGCTTGAGCCATCTCTTGGAAATGGTGGACTTGGTCGTCTGGCTGCATGCTTTATCGATTCCATTGCAACACTCGGATTAAACGGAGATGGAGTTGGTTTGAACTACCACTTCGGACTTTTCAAACAGGTATTTGAGAACAACCTTCAGAAAGAGACTCCGAATCCTTGGATCACAGAGAAGAGCTGGCTCACCAAGACAGATATCACCTATCCGGTACAGTTCGGCGGATTTTCCGTACAGTCCAGATTGTATGATATCGATGTTGTTGGATACAACAATCGTACAACAAAGCTTCGCCTGTTCGACATTGAGTCTGTAGATGAGAGTATTGTAGGCGACACGATTGATTTTGACAAGGAAGCAATCGCAAAGAACCTTACTTTATTCTTATATCCGGATGATTCCGATGATAAGGGACGTCTGCTTCGCGTATATCAGCAGTATTTTATGGTAAGCAATGCTGCACGGCTTATTCTTGATGAGGCTGTTGCGAAGGGCTCCAACCTGCATGACCTTGCGGATTATGCGACTATCCAGATTAACGATACCCACCCATCCATGGTTATCCCGGAACTTATCCGTCTGCTTCAGGAGCGCGGAATCCTGATGGATGAGGCAATTGAGATTGTTTCAAAAGTCTGTGCATACACCAACCACACCATCCTTGCAGAGGCTCTCGAGAAATGGCCAATCTACTTCTTAGACAAGGCAGTTCCACAGCTGATGCCAATTATCCGCGAGCTTGATAACCGTATCCGTGGCAAGGTTTCTGATGAGAGCACCTATATCATCAAAGATGGTCTGGTACACATGGCTCATATGGATATCCACTATGGCTACAGCGTAAATGGTGTTGCATATCTTCATACAGAGATTTTAAAGAATACAGAGCTTCACAACTTCTACGTTTTATATCCGGAGAAGTTTAACAACAAGACAAACGGAATCACATTCCGCCGTTGGTTAATGTCCTGCAATCCGGAGCTTTCAGCTCTTATTACTGAGCTGATTGGAGACGGATGGAAGAAGGATGCAAACGAGCTTGAGAAGCTTGGCAATTTTGTAAATGACGATGCAGTCCTCGATAAGCTTCTTGCTGTAAAACACCAGAAGAAGATTGAACTTGAGGAGTATCTGAAAGAGAAGCAGGGCATCGAGATTGATACCCACTCCATCATTGATATCCAGATCAAGCGTCTCCATGAGTACAAGAGACAGCAGATGAATGCACTCTATGTTATCCACAAATATTTTGAGATCAAGGCGGGCAAGAAGCCGGGAAGACCGATTACCGTTCTTTTCGGAGCAAAGGCTGCACCTGCATACACGATCGCTAAAGATATCATTCATCTGATCCTCTGCTTGCAGCAGGTAATCAACAATGATCCGGAGGTTAATAAATATCTTAAGGTTGTCATGGTTGAGAACTACAATGTTACGCTTGCAGAGAAGCTGATTCCGGCCTGTGATATTTCTGAACAGATTTCACTTGCTTCTAAGGAGGCATCCGGTACTTCCAACATGAAGTTCATGTTAAATGGAGCTGTTACACTTGGAACCAAGGATGGTGCAAACGTTGAGATCGCGGAGCTTGTTGGCGAGGACAATATCTTTACCTTTGGTGAGGATTCCCAGACAGTTATTGATCGTTATGAGAGAGGCGATTACAATTCAAGAAGCTACTATGAAGCAGATGCAGATTTGAAGAAAGCGGTTGACTTTATTGTCAGTGATGAGCTTATGGCTGTTGGCAGCAAGGAGAACCTTGAGCGTCTCTACAATGAACTTCTGAACAAAGACTGGTTCATGACCTTCCCGGACTTCGAGGCATATGTAGAAGCGAAGGAAGCAATCTACAAGGCATTCGAGGATCGCAAGGCCTGGGCAAAGATGATGCTTGTAAACATCAGCAAGGCTGGATTCTTCTCATCTGACCGTACCATCGACCAGTACAACAAAGAAATCTGGAAATTGAACTAATATCTGGAAATCGAATTAATATTAGAACGGATATTAGAATCTGCGGATTCACATAGGAACACAGGCTTTTTGCGAAAGCAAGGAGCCTGTGTTTTTCTATGGCATTTTACGTTTTGCATGGGCTTTTTTTGTGCACACTTGCTTTGAACGTTATGAAAATTTGGGATATTTTTTAATGGTTTACTTTTTAAATAAAGCATGTTACACTTTAATATGTTTGAGAAAACTCTTTTTTATCTTATTGCCACATGTCGTGGCTGTTTCCCCGACAATTTTTGATATGGATTTAGAGGATTGCGTGTTAGACATAGGTAAGAAATGTACCTGTTTAGTAATTGTGTGATGGCTGTGAGAGATTTTGCGCTGAAACCATCACAGAGGAAAGAAGCTGTGTGATGGCTATGAGGGATTTTGCACTGAAATCATCACAGAGGAAAGAAGCTGTGTGATGGCTATGAGGAATTTTGCACTGAAACCATCACAGAGAAAAGCGATTGTGTGATGGTTATGAGGGATTTTGCACTGAAACCATCACAAGGAGCAGAAAACGTGTGATGGCTGTGAGGAATTTTGTGCTGAAACCATCACAAAGAGCAGAAAACGTGTGATGGCTGTGAGAAATTTTGCGTGATAACCATCACAAAGAGCAGAAAACGTGTGATGGCTATGCGAGATTTTTCGTGATAACCATCATAGAACAACAATAAATTAAAAGGAGAGGTCTAATGGGGCAAAAGGAGATAATTCTACCGGAGCTGGTAGAGAGAAAAAGAGAACTTGAAAAGACAATAAAAAAGGCAGAACAGATATTGTCAAAGAAGGCAGATGGGTATCTTCAGGTTAACAGACATGATGGACATTATAGATATTATATGAAAGAGGATCAGGAAGCCGGACAGGAAAATCGCAAAAGAAAATATATAAAGGATATTAATATTGCAAAAGCCATTGCAAACAGAGATTATGCAAAGCAGATAATTAAAAGTGCTTCCCATGAATTGAAACAGGTTGATACCTTGATAAAAACATATAGTCAGGCAACGGCAGATGAATGTTATAAAAGACTTCATCCGGGCAGGCAGATTCTTGTAACACCGCTTATTGCTGATGATGAGCAATATGCAAAGTCCTGGTTGGCAATCCCTGCACAGGAACGCAATTCATATCCTGCTGCATCCTCAATTCTGACGGAAAACAACGAAATGGTGCGATCGAAGTCAGAAAAAATAATCGCAGACAAATTGAAGCTGTCGGGAATTCCATATGTATATGAGAAGCCGCTAAAACTTGGAACGATTACTAAATACCCTGATTTCACGGTCCTGAACAAGAGGACGAGAAAAGAATACTATTGGGAGCATATGGGAATGATGGACAGTCCGGATTATTTTAAGGAGGCAATGGAGAAAATCGAATTGTATCAAAGGTATGGCATTGTTCCGGGAAAAAACCTGATCATTACATATGAGACGGACAGGCAGCCGTTATCGGTTAAGTCAGTTGAAATATTTATCAAAGAATATCTCCTATAAAAAGATATGAAAGGGCTGGTCATAAGTATTTTGATAGAACCGGTCATAAGTATTTTAACAGAACAACATTGTATTCTGCATATAATTACGCTAAAATAATACAAGGGAAAAATGGAAAAACATGGAAACGCATGTGGCGTTTGCAAATATTCTGGTCAGGGCTGATCACGTGCAGGGGGCTGACAATTGTGAAGAAAAGAGGATATGTGATTAATTATATATTGTTGCTGGTATGTATCCTCGCATCGCTCAGCCAGGTGGAAAGCTATAAGATAACACTTGGGCAGACGTCTTATTTTGATGCTCAAAGCATTATAGGACTGCCTTGTGGCAGTACAGCAGCTGAAGAGAATATACCTGATACAAGCAGTTTAAAGAAAATAGACTGCATTGTGAGCGCGGATGCATGTACGGTGGAGATGCTGGAGGGTACCCGCTCGAATCTGCTGAATCGTACTTCGGCTATCAGACGCAATGAAATCCGTGAGAAGGCCGGTTCACGGTCACAGCAGGCGGAAGGTATCTGTGCATGGCAAAGGTCAAATCAATTCTATATATTTGCCAATCTGTGTGCAAAGACAATAGGCACGGATACGGCAGGTGTCATACGTTTTATTCACAACAAGGATGGAAAAAAGAAAATCTGATATCGGTTGATTAAGACAGCCCGTGGAAACATGGGTTTATTTGCGTACACATAAACTGATATTGGAGGAATTATAGATGATACAAAATATAATTGTTGGAGCTCTATTTGCAGCGATGATCGGAGCAGGAGCATTTGGATGGTGGCTGGAAAATGGAAAGGATAAGCCGGAGGAGAAGAAGCAAGGGGAGAGTGAATCGGATAAGGAGTAACCCCGCGAAAATGAGAAAGTGTGCATAATGATATCACTTATCTTTTTTGTGGTAAAATATAGTCCATAGGACAACAATTCTGCTGGAAACATTGGAAGGAGTAGAGAATGCAATACAGAGCTGACAGATTCAGTAATCAAATATCCGTGCTTGGATTTGGCTGTATGCGGTTTACGCAGACGGCCGGGAAAATTGATCTGGCAAAGGCCGAGAAAGAGATCATGGAGGCATATAATTCCGGGGTGAATTACTATGACACTGCGTACATATACCCGGGAAGCGAAGTGGCAGTGGGGGAAATATTTGAACGGAACGGAATCAGGGAGAAGATAAAGATTGCAACAAAACTGCCGCATTATCTGCTGAAAAAGCCGGGAGACATGGACCGTTATTTTAATGAACAGCTGAAGCGGCTGCGTACCGACTATGTGGACTATTATCTTATGCATATGCTCACCGATGTTAAGACATGGCAGCGCCTGAAAGATATGGGAATTATAGAATGGCTGGAGGAGAAAAAGCGTGCAGGGGCAATCCGGCAGATCGGATTTTCTTACCATGGCAATTCGGATATGTTCTGCCAGCTGCTCGATGCTTATGATTGGGATTTCTGCCAGATCCAGTATAATTATATGGATGAACATTCACAGGCGGGGCGGACCGGACTTATGTATGCAGCACAGAAGGGGCTGCCGGTTATCATTATGGAACCGCTGCGTGGCGGGCGGCTGGTAAATGGGCTTCCGCGTGAAGCAAAAGAAATCTTTGCGCAGAGCGATGCCGGGAGAAGCCCGGCTGAATGGGCGTTTCGGTGGCTCTGGAACCAGCCGCAGGTAACGTGTGTCCTGTCTGGAATGAATTCACTTGATATGGTCCGGGAAAATGTAAAAACAGCTTCCGAGATGCTTCCGGGGGAATTCTCCGAGAAGGAGGAAAAAATGTTTGCAGACGTGGTTGCAGCAATTCAATCCAAGATGAGGGTTGGCTGCACCGGCTGCAGATATTGTATGCCGTGCCCGATGCACGTAGATATTCCGGGAACGTTTGCGGCATATAACAGGCAGGCATCCGAGGGCAGATTTTCCGCACTTAGAGAGTATTTTATGGGAACAGGGGTACGCAAGGATTATACAGGTCCGGCGAACTGTATCGGCTGCGGAAAATGTGAACAGCATTGCCCGCAGCATATTGAGATACGCAAAGAACTACAGAATGCAAAAGCAGCACTTGAAACACCGGTTTATAAGGTGGCGAGAAAGGTGCTGCCGCTTATCATGAAGTATTGAAACGAGTTTCAAGGTATGTTATAGTCTAAGAAAGCAAACGCGGAGGAACGGTCAGATGAGCAGGAGAACACGGCACATTGCGTTTTTGGCATGTGCGGCTGCCCTGATGCTTTCCGGCTGTGGACAAAAGACAAATACCACGGATCAGGAAGCATACAGACAGTATGGAATTAATTGCATAGAAAGTGGAGACTATCAGTCGGCAGTCGATGCGTTTCAGAAAGCGTTGGATCAGTCGCATGGTAAGGTGACGGATGCAGAAATCGATATCTGCTATTACAAGGCCGAGGCACAGTTCCTGGGCGGGGATTACGAAGGCGCACAGACGACTTACCAGGCATTGATTGACTATAATGATGATGCGAACAGTTATTTCCTGCGTGGATGCATGCGGTTCCAGCTTGGAATGCAGGAGGAGGCTCTGAATGATTTCGGGATGGCGGTAAGCCGCGAGAAGAATGACCGGAATCTGTACATTGGCATCTATCAGGCGATGGCAGCGAACGGACTTGAGAGTGAGGGACAGTATTATCTGCATCAGGCACTTGAAGTCAGTGGCGATAAAGCGGAGGATCTGATGCAAAAAGGGCGTGTATACCTGATGCTTGGTGATACGCAGAATGCATCAGCGAGCCTTTTGAATGCAATCGAAAAGGGAAGCGTAGAAGCCAATTTTTACCTGGCAGAGACCTACGAAGAGCTTGGAGATACCAAGAGTGCGGATGAATATTTTCAGAAGTATCTCGATGCCGGGATCGCCAGCTCCTACGAGTTGTATGAGGTGGGGACACGCCTTATGAACCGGGGAGATTACGAGCATGCGGTCAGCTACTTCCAGACTGCGTTAGAGCAGGAAGAAGTGCCGAATAAAGCCTCCATTTTGAAAAACATGGTGATGGCTTACGAAGGACAACGTGATTTTGCCTCAGCAAGGGACACTTTGGGGCGCTACCTTGAATTGAACCCGGATGACGAGGCGGCAAACAAGGAGATGACGTTTTTGTCCTCAAGATGATCTTACGGCTTAGAAAAGCAGCGAAAGTCTACGATTAAGAATCGCCAGTCCGGCAGATACCGGATATGGCGATTTTTTGGTTAAATAAAGGAGAATATATGGCAGAACTGATTAAGATTGAAGAAATTGAAGAACGCGTAATTCTTGTAGGGGTAAGCGAACAGGACGGTGATGATGCGGAGGATTCTGTGACCGAGCTTGCCGAGCTTGTTGAGACGGCTGGGGCTACCACGGTCGGCACATTGATCCAGAAGCGGGAAAACCGGCATCCGGGAACCTATATCGGATCGGGAAAAGTAGAAGAACTGCGAGAGATGATCGCGGAGAAAAAAGCAACAGGAATTGTCTGTGATGATGAGCTTTCTCCGGCACAGATCAAGAATCTGGAAATGCTTTTAGACACGAAGATCATGGACCGGACATTGATCATTCTGGATATTTTTGCAGCTCATGCGACAACGAGCGAAGGAAAAATCCAAGTAGAACTGGCGCAGCTTCGTTACCGGCTAAGCAGGCTTACCGGACTTGGCCGCTCTATGTCCAGATTGGGAGGCGGCATCGGTACAAGAGGACCGGGAGAAAAAAAGCTGGAGATGGACAGGCGGTTGATCAATGACCGCATTGCACAGCTAAGAAGAGAGCTAAAAGAAGTCGAATGCCATCGGGATATTACGAGAGCACGAAGGAAGAAGAACCAGATACCGGTTGCTGCTATTGTGGGATATACCAACGCTGGAAAATCCACCCTCCTAAATCACCTGACAGATGCGGATGTCCTGGAGGAAGACAAGCTTTTTGCAACGCTCGATCCAACAACAAGAATGCTGGAACTCGATGGACGGCAGCAGATCCTTCTGACCGATACCGTTGGATTTATCCGGAAACTCCCGCATCATCTGATAGAGGCATTTAAAAGCACCCTGGAAGAGGCACGCTATGCGGATTATATCATTCATGTGGTGGATGCCTCCAATCCGCAGAGGGACAAACAGATGCATATCACCTATGAGACATTGGATGATCTTGGAATCAAGGACAAACCTATTGTGACACTGTTCAACAAACAGGATTTAAGAACAGACAACGAGCCGCTTCACGATTTCCGGGCAGATCATGTGCTTAATATTTCAGCGGGAACCGGAGAGGGCCTGGATGCGGTCAAGTCTCTTTTGGAGGAACTGCTTCGCAATAATAAGATATATGTGGAACGAGTGATTCCTTATGACAAGGCCGGTATCCTCCAGCTTGTCCGCGCACAGGGCGAACTGCTGGAAGAAGAATACGGGCAGGACGGAATTGCAATCAAAGCATATGTTCCGATGGATGTTTACGGGCGTTTATAAATAAATCTGCTTGGAACCGTCAATACTATCACTGGTGCTTTGGTCTATGTAGGCAATAATGGCATCGCGATCCCTTTGCCGAATCAGCGAATAGAGCTTCTCTGTGCTTGCGATGAGGGACTCTCTGCCATAATTTATCACGTAACGCTGCCAGAGCATGCATACAAGATCTTTAAAAGAAGTAAAAATGAGCGGCAGAAGGGAATTCCCGCTGACGAAGCCGAGCTCATGGTAGAAACGGAACGTGTTTTCAACCAGGCTTTCGTTGGTGGCGGAATCCCGGATATCATCGACAATCGCGTCCAGCGAGGCAAAAGCCTCCTCCGGAGCTTCATCGGCAGTCAGTACACCGGCAAGGCTTACAAGAACGATACGAAGCTGCAGGATAGAGCGCACTTCGGCATTGGCGAGGGCACCACCGTTGTATTTCATGATGGATACGAGGGTGTCCAATGTGCCATATTTGCGGTAGTCTTCAACGAAGGTTCCAATCCTTGGTTTAATAACGAGAAAGCCTTTCTGTTCAAGCTCTGCAATCCCGGCATTTACAACAGCCCGGCTGACCTGCATGGAGGTGGCAAGCTCACGCTCGCTTGGCAGTTTGGAACCGATCGGCAATTCGCCGGATAGAATTTTACCCTCCAATTGCTCAACGAAAAGCTCTTTGAGCGACGGAGCGGATATTTTTTGAAACTGCATAAAATACTCCTTCCCCAATGGTATATATAAAATGTTGAAGCGTATAGAAAACAATATATGTGGAATTGGTATGACCACATACCACGAAGAAAATTATATGCAAAAAAGGTCGAAAAATCAATATTATTGTTGACGTTTTCTCAAAAACATGGTAGTCTGAATTACAGAAAAGGCTTCTGGTCATACCAGAGCACCATACACGTATATATAATCATAGGGGAGTATGATTCATATATATACCAATGATTCCCGGCTGCGAGTGCGCATCCGGGAATTTTTACTTTTATAGCAGGATGCTCCGCAGAAATTTGGACTTTTGTTTTCAATTTGCAAATGAGAAGCACATATTTTATAATGGGAAAAGGACAAGCAAGAAGGGAACAACAATGACGGAAAAGAAAAAAGAGAAAGCGAAGAAGACGGGTGAGCGGTCCAGACGGCAGATCCGCTGGGACAAGCTCGACAATACCGCGAATCTTTTCCCTGTAATTGCGGGGAATGATATGACGAATGTATACCGGATTGCGGTTACGCTTAAGGAGGAGATACAGCCGGAAGTCCTGCAGCAGGCGCTTGACATTGTACTGCCGAAATTCGATGGATTTAATGTGCGTCTGCGCAGAGGTGTTTTCTGGTTTTATTTTGAGGAGAATGGGAAACCTGCGCCAAAGGTTGTGGAAGAAGCAAATTTCCCCTGCAGGTTTATCCGCGCAAACCGTAATCACAGCTATATGTTCCGCGTGACCTATTATCATAAAAGAATCAACCTTGAAGTCTTTCATGTGCTGACGGATGGGATGGGAGGCCTGAACTTTATACGGGAGCTTACCTATCAGTATTTGAGATTGGTCCATCCACAGATCAAAGCGGAAGATAATTTAAGCCACATGACTTCCCTGAATCGGGAGGACAGCTTTGTTAAGAATTTTAAGCGGGGAAAATCAAGCGGTTTTTCAAAAGAGAGAGCGTATCTGATACGCAAGGAGAAGCTTCCGCAAGGGGAGTTTGGAGTCATCCACGGGTACATGCCGGTATCCGGCCTAAAAGAGGTGGCGCACCGATACGGGACGTCGATCAATGAATATCTGGTAGCTGTTTTTGCATGGAGTACCTATCAGGACTGCCTGAAAGGAATGCCATCGAAACTTCCGATCCGCATCGCAGTTCCGGTTAATCTGCGGCCGTATTTTAACTCAGTAACGACAAAAAACTTTTTCTGCATGGTTTCGGCAGAATTTCACCCGACAAAAGACAGCTATACGTTTGAAGAAGTGGTTGGGATTATCAGGGAAAGCCTGCATAAACAGATTACGAAGGAACATCTGGAGGATCTTTTCTCCTATAGTGTTTCCAACCAGCAGAATATTTTCCTGAGAGCGGTTCCACTGTCACTTAAGAATATTGTGATGAAGCTGGTTTACACAAAATCAGCGCTTGCAAATACAACCACGATAACGAATATCGGAAACATCAAGGTGGAGGAGGCCTATGAGCCATATATTGACTCTTTCCACGCTTTTATTGCCATGTCAAAGGGACAGTCGCTGAAAGGAACCATCTGTTCCTATGGGGACAACCTGGTGTTTACGTTTAGTTCCATCTTTGCAGACACCGGTGTACAGGGCACATTTTTCCGGAAAATAGCAGAGGACGGAGTGGCGGTCCGGGTCGAGACAAACGGGGTGTATTATGAGTAGATGCAACAATTGTAAGATTCAGATAACAGATGAGACGGATAAATGCCCATTCTGCCGATGCGTTCTGGAAAAGGACGAAGGACAGACGCAGGACAAGTATCCTAAGGCGTGGGTGGTGGCGCGCAGATTCCACCTGCTGGAAAATATAGTTTTATTCTTGTCGATTCTTATCGAAGCAGTGCTGGTATATATTAATTACGTTGTGACGCCGTTTTTTGCATGGAGTCTGATTGTTGGACTGGTGCTGCTGTATGCAAATGTCGTGCTGCGGCTGGCCGTGATCGGAAAATCCGGATATATGTTTAAGACAATCTGCCTGGTTCTGATGGCAGTTATTATCCTGATCGCGATCGATTACCTGACCGGCTATAACCGCTGGTCTCTTAACTACGTAATGCCTGCGGGGATCCTGTTTATGGACATTGGCATATTAGTCCTTATGATCGTCAACCACAGAAACTGGCAGAGCTATATGATGGCACAGCTTTTCACGATCGTTTTGAGCATTATTCCAATCATACTGCTTGAGATTGGGGAGGTTACCTTCTCATATTTGACGATAATCGCATTTGCGGTATCTGTTTTTATTTTCCTTGGAACCTTAATTATTGGCGATCAAAGAGCTAAGACAGAATTGAAACGGAGATTTCACATATGATTGAACACCTGAAACAACATTGGAGCAGCCGGCTGACAGAGGAAGAAGCACAGGCAGAAAATGCTGCTGTGGATGCAAAGGATGCGCGTGAAGTGCAGGAGGAGCCTGCCGGTGGGAAGAACGAGCCGGCGGAAAGCAAAAAGGGCACAGTCAGCGTGCAGGGACGCGTGATCAGTGAGCTTATTGCTACGCTCACCAACGATATGCTGATCGGCAAACAGATCAAGTCCGGAAAACTCAGAAAACGGATGGTGGAACCGCCATGGCGTGTGCCGTCCTGCTTTACCATGACGCACATTGACATGCCGGATTTTACGATGAAAATGCTCGCTTCAAAAGAAAATCCAAACATGGATAAAGTGATATTGCAGCTGCACGGCGGAGGATACATGGGAGCGGTGCGCAATGCATACTATGTGTTTGCGGGACTGTATAATGAAGTCAGCCACGGATTTAGCGTGCTGACACCGGATTATCGTGTCGCACCGGAGCATCCGTTCCCGGCGGCACTTTTGGATGCGGTTGAAGCCTATAAATGGCTGCTTGACCGGGGCTGGTTCGGAGAACAGATTATCCTTGCCGGAGATTCGGCAGGAGGTGGTCTTGCAATGGCACTTACGATGTATCTGCGGGATCACAATATGCCGATGCCTTGCGGAATCATTGCAATGTCTCCGTGGACGGACGTTACAGCCAGCGGGGAATCATACACGACAAATTACGAGAAGGACCCTCTGTTTGGAAATACAAGGGAGAGTCTGATATATATCAATGATTATGCGGGAGAGCATGATCCGATGGACCCATATATCTCTCCGCTGTTCGGAGACTTCCGGCATTTCCCGCCAATGTTGATCCAGGTTGGGTCAATCGAGATGCTCTTAAGTGATTCTGTGGATGCGGCAGCGAAAGCCCGCTCACAGGGAGCAAAAGTCCGGCTGAGCATCTATGAGGGAATGTTCCATGTGTTCCAGATGGCATACCTGAATATACCGGAGTCAAAAAAGGCCTGGATGGAGGTTGGAAAATTCATTGATATCCTGTGTAAAGAATGATATAAGCGCAGGAGAGCAATATGTAGCATGACCGGGAAACAGATAATATTTATAAGAAAAACAAAAGCATGAAACATTATATATTAGTATAACTAATAAAAAGCTTCAGAATATATTATTGGAAAAAACCAGCGTGTAAAGGTATACTGTAGGTATATAATTTGCACGCTGATTTTTGTTGGTGGCGGTGCAAAGGGGCGCTGTCTTTGACAAAGCAAATACAAGGAGGAAAAGAAAATGGATTACAAGCATTCCGGCGTAGATATTGAGGCAGGATACAAGTCAGTAGAGCTTATGAAGGAATATGTAAAGGGAACGATGAGACCGGAGGTACTTGGAGGCCTTGGCGGATTTTCCGGAGCATTTTCCCTGGCTGCAATCAAGAATATGGAGAACCCGGTTCTTTTGTCCGGAACAGATGGCTGTGGAACAAAGGTTAAGCTGGCATTTATCATGGACAAGCATGATACCATCGGTATCGATTGTGTTGCCATGTGTGTAAATGATGTTGCATGTGCCGGCGGCGAACCACTTTTCTTCCTGGATTATATCGCATGCGGAAAGAATTACCCGGAGAAAATCGCTACGATCGTCAGTGGTGTCGCAGAGGGCTGCAAGCAGGCCGGATGTGCTCTCATCGGCGGTGAGACAGCGGAGCATCCGGGTCTTATGCCGGAGGATGATTATGATCTTGCCGGATTTGCGGTAGGCGTTGTAGATGAGAAGGATATTATAACCGGAGCCGATTTAAAGGATGGGGATGTCCTGATCGGTATGGCATCTTCCGGAGTACATTCCAATGGATTCTCCCTTGTAAGAAAGATCTTCCCAATGACAAAGGAAGCGCTTGATACTTATTATGATGAACTTGGAACTACGCTTGGAGAAGCGCTTCTTGCCCCGACAAGAATCTATGTAAAAGCACTTAAGTCCGTAAAGGAGGCAGGTGTCCGCGTTAAGGCGTGCAGCCATATTACCGGCGGTGGATTCTATGAGAACATTCCGCGTATGCTTCCGGATGGAAAGCGCGCGATTGTAGAGAAGAACAGTTATCCGGTTCCTCCGATCTTTACCATGATGGCAAGAGAGGGTCAGGTAGAAGAACAGATGATGTACAACACTTACAATATGGGACTTGGAATGATCGTTGCAGTTGATCCGGCAGATGTGGACAAAGCGATGGAGGCAATCAAGGCAGCAGGAGATACTCCGTACGTTGTCGGCAGGATTGCAGACGGCGAGAAGGGAATTGATCTCGTTTAATACAAAAAGCGGATGCAGCAGCATCGGGAGGACTGTATGTTAAAATTAGCAGTTTGTGTATCCGGGGGCGGGACTAATCTTCAGGCTATCATGGATGCAATTGATAATGGGACGATCACCAATGCAAAGATCGAGGTTGTAATCAGCAATAATGCCAACGCATATGCACTCGAGCGCGCAAAAGCACGTGGAATTGAGGCGGTATGTGTCTCTCCAAAGCAGTTTGCAGAGCGTGCGGAGTTTAATAAGGCATTACTTGGGAAGATTGACTCTTACGGAGTGGATCTTGTTGTGCTCGCGGGCTTTCTGGTAGTGATTCCACCGGAGATGATACGTGCATACCAGAATCGTATCATTAACATTCATCCGTCACTGATTCCTTCATTTTGTGGAACCGGTTATTATGGACTTAAAGTGCATGAGGGCGTGCTCGCCCGTGGAGTCAGGGTGACAGGAGCCACAGTTCATTTTGTGGATGAGGGAACGGATACTGGGCCTATCATTCTGCAGAAGGCTGTGGAAGTATTACAGGATGACACACCGGAGGTATTGCAACGGAGAGTCATGGAACAGGCAGAGTGGATCATTATGCCAAAGGCAATTGACCTGATCGCAAACGGCAAGGTATCCGTAGAGGACGGACACGTCCGGATCGAGGAATAGCAATAACACGAAGAAGCCGGATACAGATCATGTGACACAGAACAACAGGCAGGAGGACATATAGATGAATATTTTGGTAGTCGGAAGTGGCGGAAGAGAGCATGCAATCGTTACAAGCGTTGCAAAGAGCAAACGTGTAGACAAAATATATTGCGCACCGGGCAACGCGGGAATCGCTGCACTTGCAGAGTGTGTTCCAATTGGTGCAATGGAGTTTGACAAGCTGGTTGCTTTCGCAAAAGAAAAAAATATCGATTTTACCATCGTTGGAATGGATGATCCGCTTGTAGGTGGCATTGTCGATGTGTTTGAGGCAGAAGGCCTTAAAGTGTTCGGACCACGCAAAAACGCGGCAATTCTGGAGGGATCAAAGGCTTTTTCCAAGGATCTTATGAAAAAATATCATATTCCGACTGCCGCGTATGAGAATTTTACGGATCCGGAGGCCGCGCTTAAATATCTTGAGACTGCAAAGATGCCGATTGTTTTGAAGGCTGACGGACTTGCGCTTGGCAAGGGTGTTCTTATCTGTGAGACACTTGAGGAAGCAAAAGAGGGCGTAAAGACAATCATGGAGGACAAGAAGTTCGGAACTGCTGGAAATACCATGGTTATCGAAGAATTTATGACTGGCCGTGAGGTATCTGTTCTCTCATTCGTGGATGGCACGACGATCAAGATCATGTCCTCCGCACAGGATCACAAGAGAGCCGGGGACGGGGATACGGGACTTAACACAGGCGGTATGGGTAATTTCTCACCAAGCCCATTCTATACAAAGGAAGTGGATGATTTCTGCCAGAAGTATATCTATCAGGCAACCGTTGACGCTATGGCGGCAGAGGGACGTCCGTTTAAGGGCGTTATCTTCTTCGGACTGATGCTTACGGAAGATGGCCCGAAGGTACTTGAATACAATGCGCGTTTCGGTGATCCGGAGGCGCAGGTAGTACTTCCGAGATTGCAGAATGATATTATTGATGTGATGGAAGCATGCGTGGATGGAACTCTTGGGGATCTGGATCTGAAATTCTCCGATGAGGCAGCAGTATGCGTTGTACTTGCATCCGAAGGATATCCGGTTGCTTACGAAAAGGGACTTCCAATTACAGGTTTCGAAAATTTTGAAGGGAAGGATGACTACTTCTGCTTCCATGCAGGAACGAAATTCGATGAGAATGGTAATATTGTAACAAACGGTGGACGTGTACTCGGAATCACAGCACTCGGAAAGACCTTGAAGGAGGCGCGCACAAAGGCGTATGAGGCAACGGAGTGGATTCATTTTGCAAACAAATATATGCGTCACGACATTGGAAAGGCAATTGACGAGGCTTAGCATTTGCTTTTTCGAAAATAATTGAATGACATGAGATCTGATGGCTCTGCATGGGAAGAAAATTCTTCCTATGCAGGGCCTTTTGCTTTTTTGCACAAAAATTTGCTCTTCTTTTTGTAGTTTATTACGTTATTGTTTTAGAAAAGTTTATAAACTATAATAATTACGAAAACATACGAAAATATAGTATGATTAATATCGAAAAGAGGAGAGGTATCATGAAAAAGAGAGAAACTTTTTCGAAACATGGCATATGTGCGCGAGTGTTAAGCTTCTTGCTGGCATTTGCCATGGTGGTAACAATGGGGGCGTTTTCCCAGATCGGGCAGACTGTCGCCAAGGCGGATGATGCCGGCACAAATGTGCGCGTGCATGTAAAGATTCCATCTGATTGGGGATGGGAAACACCGTCACTTTGGTTTCAGGGAGACCCTGTTACATTGGAAGATGTGGGCGAACAGACACATATTACAGGATGGGGAGAATCTGACTATGGCTATCCGCTTACAAAGGAGGCGGATGACTTCTATACAGGTGTGATAAAAGGAAATGTAACGAATTTACAGTTCCTTGATGTGAGTGCGCCGACAGGCCGTGTTGTAGACAATGCTTATGATGTGAATATGGCGCAGTTTACAGAGAATACACCGCAAGATTTGTATTACTTCAAAATTGACGTTGATGGCGATGGAGAACTTGATACTTGGAGATGGTACAAGGATTCTGAAAAGCAGCAAGCTCTTTCAGAGTTTGTCGATATGACTTTGTACTATTACGATAGCAATTCATGGGAGAAAGTCTACTGCCATACTTGGGGAAATGGTATTGCAGGGACAAAGTGGCCTGGAACTCTGGCAGAACAGGTAAAAGAAGATTGGTACAAAATTGAAATAAAAAGCGTTCCAAAGAATACAACATTAAATTGCATATTTAACAATAATAACAAATCGCAGACAGAGACCATTAATATTTCAATCGCTGATGCAGCAGAAGGTGCCGCATGGATATTTACCGGGGAAAAAGGAGTAGTATATACTGAACCGGAAGAATACAAAGAGGCGGGTAATGTTAAGGAGTCGGAAGAACCGCAGATTACGACGTGTGATCTGACTCTTCATTATAAGAATGCGTATGGAGAGAACCCGGCGGTATATATGTATAGTGGCTCTGACCAGATCGCAGGCTCATGGCCGGGGGCATACCTTACCGCAGACCCGGATCATGAAGGATGGTATTATGCGCATCTGTCTGTCTCTGCGGAGAAGGACTATACCGTTATCTTTAACGGCAAGAGTGGACAAACCAAAGACCTGTCCGGAATGGTAACAAAGGGAAAAGCTACTGCGGAGTATTGGTATGATGCATCCGAAGGAGAGGTTTTCTCTGAGACACTTCCGGAAGGCTGGAAGTACAAAACAACAGTTTACTACTATGCTCCGACATGGGCAGAGGCTTATGTTTATATGTGGGGTGGTGATTCATCCATCAGTGGACCGGGAACCGGAGGAATAAAATGGCCGGGAGAGAAGGCTGTTCCGGTTGAGGGTAAGAACGGATGGTATGAAGCTTCATTTACACAGGACGCAAAGACTGATTTCAGCTGTATATTCAATAACAATAACGGTATTCAGACTGCAAATATCAATGTTGCGGTAACAGCTGCGAACACAGAACTCTGGGTATCCGGCACAGGAGATGATACCGAAGTAAGTAAAACAGCAACAAAGGAATGGCTCGGAGAAGCAGCAAAGCCATATACCTTCAAGCTCTACTATTGCAACCCGGATCTTTTGGATACAGACGCATCTGCCACCACAAAGGATCTGTGGATGTGGAATGCAGGGCTGAACGAGGATTACAAATTTACCGGAACCTGGTACGATGAGGAAAATGATGTAACCTGGCTTACACAGGAGATCACAGTGGACGGTAAATTCATCGGAAAAGATGTTGGATTAAAGGCCCGTTATGATTATACGAAAGGATGGGACGGCGGTGCTGACTCTGACCGCAGCTTCACTCTGGATAGGGATACGGATATCTATTACTATGTAGACGGAAAAAATCCAGCAAGTGAGAAACCGGTACTTACCGCTATTGAGACAAGATATATCAACTTTGAATACACCAATCCGTCCCTGGATGATACCGCAGCACCGGAATTCTATTCATGGACCGTTGGCGGGGTAAATAATTCCAAGCTTGTAGCACTGACCAGACAGGCGGATGGAGCATGGACAGCAAGGATAAAGGTTTCTTCTACCTGCGATAAGGTAAGTTTTGTTGTTGCACTTGACAGCGAAGCAGATCCATGGGTAAAGGATGGCGGTGATCATTCCATCGAATTCCCGCTTGCACAGAAGAATCTGTTTGTAAAGATGGAAGCCGGAAAGGAGCCTGTGCTTAGCGCACCGCTTAATACCGGATATGAAATCAATACAACAGAGAATAAGGCATACATATACTATCGAAATGACAAGGCTCTGGCTGCCGGAACACTTGCAGACATGGCAGTAAAGGCTGAGGTAAACGGTGGGCTTGTCGACATGACATACGTGCCGGAGAATAAGCGCTTCGAGGCGGCTGTAGCACTCACCAACGGAAGGACGCACTACCGCTATCAGGTAGACGGTGAATATGAAACAGATGCATTCAATACAGACAAAGAAAATGTTGATGGAACAGACTACTCGTACTTTGAGTATTACAAGCTTGATGCAGCTGTCACCGCAACCGTTATGAATGACAAATTCAACTATAATGAGAACAATGTTGTGAAGTTGAATGTTGTTCAGAATAGGGACGGAGCAAACGAAAATGACCCGGAACTGCAGATAACAGAGGCATCTTTAGATGCATCTGCACTTGGTGGAAGCAATACTTTGAAGATTGAGCCGGAACTTAAGGCAGTCACGATTTCCGCAGCTGTTGATACGGCGCTTGGCGTGAAGACATTGCCAATCAAAGTAAAGGATCAGTTCGGAAACATTTATATGACATCTGTTCAGGTTGAAGTCGTTGCACGTGAAAAGAGCGATGCAGCAGACGATTTTGACTGGGATGAATCCATTATCTATTTTATGGTTACTGACCGTTTCTTTGACGGAAACAGCACAAACAACGCGGCAAACGGAGCCAATACCTATGGCGACAATGATGGACTATATCATGGTGGAGATTTTGCAGGTGTAACCGAAAAGTTAGATTACTTAAAGGATCTTGGAATCAACACCATCTGGATTACTCCGATCGTAGAGAACATCCCGGGTGTGACAGTTACCGGAACAGGAAGTGAAGACGTTCCATATAACTCTGCTTATCATGGTTATTGGGCAAGTGATTTTACAAAGTTAAATCCGGCACTTGGAACAGAAGCTGAATTTACTGAAATGATTGAAGAAGCGCACAAGCGTGGAATTAAGATCATGGTAGATATCGTTGTCAATCATGCCGGCTATGGCACAGAGGATTCGTTCAATGCACTCTTGAACGGAAAGGACATGATCCGCGATACAGATGATACCGTTTCCGGAAGCGACCAGAAGGATTCCCTTTCCGGATTACCGGATTTCAAGACAGAAGATGCTGACGTAAGGGCACTTCTTGTAAAATGGCAGACCGATTGGGTCAAGAATTTTGGCATCGACTATTTCCGTGTGGATACTGTTAAGCATGTTGAAGGAACCACATGGGCAGCACTTAAGAATTCTCTTACCGAAGTTGACCCGGAATTTAAGATGATCGGTGAGTATGCAGGCGGCGGCTATGCATTTAACGGGGATACGCTTGGCTCAGGGGAGATGGATTCTGTTCTGGACTTCGACTTCAATGATTGGGCAACGAATTTTGTGTCAGGAAAGATCGCTGATGTGGAGACTTCCATGTCTGCCCGCAACGACAAACTGAACAATACATATATGACGGGACAGTTCCTGGGAAGCCATGATGAAGATGGATTCAAGTATAACCTGATTAACAACAAGAATATGAGCGAGGATGACGCAAATGCAGCAGCACTTGTTGCAGCATCCCTGCAGATTACCGCAAAGGGACAGCCGGTTATCTATTATGGAGAAGAAATCGGACTGACCGGAGCAAATAATTATCCGTATCAGACCAACCGTTATGATTTTGACTGGAGCCTGACAAAGGATTCCAACAAGACCTATCAGCATTATAAGAAGATGCTTGCTATCCGGAACGCTTATACAGATGTATTCGCAAGAGGAACAAGAACCACGCTGAATGCATCGGATGCAGACGGCATTGACGTATTCGAAAGAGCATATAACGGACAGAAGCTGGTCGTTGCATTAAATATCAAAGCCGAGGCAAAGGACGTTTCTGTAAGTAATCTGGCAGCAGGGGCAACCTACCGCGACGTATATGCAAATAAGGATTATGTGGCGGATGAAAGCGGAGTGCTTACGGTTTTGGTACCGGCGGCAAAAGACGGTGGCACGGTTGTGCTTGTTAAGACACAGGATAAGCCATCTGATAAGCCATCTGATAAGCCAGCCGATAAGCCATCTGATGAGCCGTCCGATGAACCATCTGATGAACCGTCCAATACACCGGCAGAACAGCCGACAGCTGCTCCTGCGCAGGATGGCAATGTCACCGCAGCGGATAAGACGGAAACAGTGGCAGAAACGAAGGAACCTGTGGCAAAGAAGAATGTCAAGGCGGATGTTTCCGACCTGGCGCCAAAGGCGAGAGTCACCACCAACAAAAAGGGTGAGGCTAAGTTAGTTACATTAGGAAAGACCAAAGACCCGGTTGTGCTTGTGCGTTCTAAGACAACGATCGACGGTGTTACCTATGAGATAACCACAGTCAGCAAGAATGCTTTTGCAAAGTGTGGAAAAGATACATGGAAGGTTACGTTGTCAAAGAGCATCACAAAGCTTGAGGCGAATGCATTTACGGGAAGCCGGTTAAAGCAGTTTAACGTATATGCAAGAACCGCACCGGAAGTATCCAAGAAAGCCTTTGAGGGTGTGGACACAAAAGAGATGACGGTAAAGGTCACCATGAAGATGAGCAAAAAAGAATTCAAAAAATTTGAAAAAGCTCTTCGCAAAGCCGGATTTGAAGGCAAAATTATTCAGATGAAATATCACTAAAATTCGAAACAATTGATTCGGGAAGGCCGGGGCAGGTAATGCCCCGGCTTTCCCAATGTTATCTTCTGCTGGCATATTTTTAAGGAATATGATAGTATATAGCAATGAAGACGATCTATTATAAGGACGAACTGAATGATGAATTTTCTACGGCACAGATCACACCGCGCCGGATTGACGGAACATATGATTACAGCCACAGCTCTGTAAGCCGGCGCCTTGCCAGATTCTTCTGGTACAAGGTGATCGCAAGACCGGTGGCATGGCTGTACTTAAAGATCCGGTATCACCACAGGATCATCAATAAAGAGGTGCTGGAATGTGCGCGGGAGAGCGGTTACTATCTGTATGCAAATCACACCTGTGCAGATGCAGACCCGTTTATCCCGACGATGGTGGCATACCCGAAGGAGGTGTATGTCATTGTGCATCCGAACAATGTGTCGATGCCGGTTCTCGGGCATATCACACCGTATCTTGGAGCGCTGCCGCTTCCGGATGACAGAACAGCGTTGAAGAATTTCCTGGATATCCTCAGGCAGATTTCTGTGGAGGAGAGGCATGTTGTCATGATCTATCCGGAGGCACATATCTGGCCTTACTATACGAGAATCCGGCCGTTTGGGGACAGTTCGTTCCGGTATCCGGTACAGTTTGACAAGCCGGTATTCTGTTTTACCAATACATATCAGAGGCGCCGCTTTGGCAGGAAGCCGCGCATTGTGACATATGTGGATGGCCCGTTCTATGCGGATAAGGAACTAAGCGGCAAGGAGCAGAAGGCAAAACTGCGCAATCAGGTGTACGAGGCGATGTGCAGGCGGAGTAAGGAGAATACCGTTGAGATGATCCGCTATGTCAGGGCTGATGAGGCCGGAAATGAGGAGTTATGAAAAATATATTGTTTTGTGGGAATATCAAAGTGTTTGACGGGATGCTGACTTGTATGCTTTCTATATTTATGCGGACGAAGTCAGAGGAACCTTATCACTTTTACATATTTACAATGGATGTATCCCATCTGAGGGAGGACTATGTTCCGGTGTCGGATGCGCAGATACGGTTTTTACAGGAGATAGCAGGCAGCTATAACAGGAAGAATACCGTAGAAAAAATTGATGTGACAAAGATTTACGAGGAAGAGTTTGCAAGCTGCCCGAATGAGGGAGCATACTGTTCACCATACACGCTGTTACGCCTGTTTGCAGACAAGATTCCGGATATTCCGGATAAGCTGCTGTATCTGGATGCGGATATCTTATTCAACCGGGAACCGGAGCTATTGTACGATATTGATGTGAATGGTTTTGAGTACGCGGCAGCGCGGGATCACTACGGCAAATACCTGATCAATCCGAATTATATCAATGCGGGAGTGCTGCTTTTTAATATGGCAGAGATTAAGAAGACCGGACTGTTCGAAAAGGCACGGACTCTGATCAAGACAAAGAAGCTTATGTTTGCGGATCAGGATGCGGTCTACCGCAGCACGACAAAAAAGAAAATGCTTCCGCAGAAGTACAATGACCAGAAATTTCTGCACAGGAGCACGATCATACGCCATTTTTCCAAGAGATTGTTTTATCTGCCGTATCCGCATACGGACAATATCAAGCAGTGGGATGTGAGCAGGATTCACCGGGTATTCCGGTATGATCAGTTTGATGATATCCTGTTTGAATATATCTATTTAAAGAAAAAATTTTTAAAGGGAGAATATTAAAGTGGAAATCCGAGATTTAACAAGAAGGAATGTTGTGCCTGTTTTCTATGCGTGTGACAACCGGTTTGCCCGGTATACACTTGTTTCTATTACTTCTTTGATTGCAAATGCCTCAAAAGAATACCGGTACCATATTTACATTTTAAGTACCGGAATTGAGGAGAAGTATAAGGAATACGCAAAAAGCCTGCGCACAAAGAATGTTATTGTAGAATTTGTCGACATGAAGGATACCATGGACCAGATCGCCGACAAGCTTCCGGTGCGTGACTATTATTCAAAGACGACCTATTACCGTCTGTTTATTCCGCTTATGTATCCGCAGTACCGCCGTGCAATCTATATCGACAGTGACACCATTGTGACCGGCGATATTTCCGAGATGTTCAGCGTCAATATCGGACGGAATTATGCGGCAGCCTGCATTGACCAGCCGGTACATCAGATGGCGATTTTTACCGAATATGTTGAACAGGTGCTTGGTATTAAGGGAAGAAACTACTTTAATGCGGGTGTTATGCTTATTAACTGCAAGCAGTTCCGCGACAACAAGCTTCTGGATGCTTTTATCGAGAAATTGAACCTCTACACCTTCGTAGTAGCGCAGGATCAGGATTATCTGAATCTGATCTGCAAGGATCATGTCTACTATCTTGATGACAGATGGAATGCGCAGGTGATCGGGGAGATGGCATGCAAGGAGAAGGATTTCGGAATCATTCATTTTAACATGGCAGCCAAGCCTTGGAACTATCCGGATTGCCGCTTCGCCTCCTACTTCTGGAAATATGCCCAGATGACTCCGTTTTACGATTCAATCCGTGAGGACATGAGCAAATATACGGATGAACAGCGCAAACGCGATGACCTGTCAGGGGAGAACCTTGTCAATATGGCGATTTCAGAGATCCATAATGAGCACAATTATCTTCGCATGATGAGCGGGCGTGACGGAAGATCTGAGGAGCGCAAGGAGATCCTTAAGAAGATTGAACAGTATGAGCGTGAGGGACGGTTTGATGAGGATGTGGAGGATGATCCGCCGGCACCGGTGCTGATGCCGGAGGATATTGATTATCTGCCCCGCAACTTTACCAGCAAGATCCAGACAAAGTATGCGTTTAAGCTTGCCAGATGGTTTGTCAATCTTCTGATCCGCAAGAAGCAGCTTATCATCAAGGAGATCACGGGTGAGGAGTATCTGCACGAGCTGAAAAAGAACAAGGTCGGCGCGGTGCTTACCTGTAACCATTTTAATGCGAATGACAGCTTCGCAGCGCAGCTTGCATTTGAGGCTGCCGGTGTGAAGAAGCGCAGAATGTACCGTGTGATCCGTGAAGGCAATTATACAGGATTCCCGGGATTCTACGGGTATCTGATGCGGCACTGTGATACACTTCCGCTCAGCGAGAACAAGGATACGATGAAGAAGTTCATAAAGGCTGTGGATACTGTTCTGCAAAAAGGAAATTATGTTCTTGTTTATCCGGAACAGAGTATGTGGTGGAATTACCGCAAGCCGAAGCCGCTGCAGAAGGGGGCATTCACTTTTGCAGCCCGCAACAAGAAGCCGGTAGTGCCGATGTTCATCACAATGAATGACAGCCCGATCCTGGATAAAGAAGGCTTCTATGTACAGGAATATTCTATCCATATCTGCCCGCCGATTTATCCGGATCCGGCAAAGAGGCTGGCGGATAATGTGCAGATGATGAAGAAGAAGAACTACGAAGCATGGAAGAATATCTATGAAGAGACTTATGGAGTGCCGCTTACCTACACATGTGACCCGGAACTCTTAAAGGAAAAACTATAAAGAAAAGGCAGAAGGAGAATATCATGGAACCACTTGAATTTCGCTATGACACACAGCTTTTGATCGAGGGGGAGAACCTCGATGAGGATGAGATCTCTGATTACATCACCGGGCATTTTAAGGGCGATTGCCTGCTTGCAGTCGGAGATGAGGAGCTTATCAAGATTCACTTCCACACCAATGAGCCATGGAAGATCTTAGAGTATGGGGCAACACTTGGAGAGATCTATGACATCGTTGTCGAGGATATGGACAGACAGCAGAGAGGTCTGAAGGGCTGATAGTTACAAATTTAACAAAATACCACACTAAAGGACTAGAGACTCTCTATTGACGAAATGCAGGGTAATTGCTTACAATGTATGTAACATATTTTCAAAGGAGGATATTATGAAAGTTTCAAAGAAAATTTTGTCACTTGTTCTGGCATTTGTATGTGCTGTATCCGTTGTTGCCGTAGCGGCTCCGACACAGGTATACGCAGCAAAGACCAAAGAGATCACGCTTATCAAGGGGGAGAAGATTTCTTATAATGCGGATAATTATAATGTCAAGTCCGTATCATCCGACAAGAAATCTGTAGTATCTGTAAAGAAGAATGAGGATGAATCAAAAGAGATCGTTCTTACCGCAAAGGAAAAGGGAACTGCGAATGTTACCGTTAAGACCGAGCGCGGAACCAGGAAGTATAAGGTAACTGTTGTTGGAAATGCTGTTTCCTTTAAAGCAGTTGCACAGGTTGGCTCCTATGTTATCTTTAAGGTAACAAACAAGACCAAGGTTACAATTCCGACCCTCTATTTTGATTATAAGGTCAAAGATGCTGACGGAGATGTTATAAAGGCTGACACCGACAGCGTATATAAGATTGCTGCAAAGTCTACCGCATATACCTCTGTATATGTCGGATACGGAGAGAAGGTAAGCCTTAAGAAGAGCTCCGCAAAGATCAATCTCGAGGAGAGCAGAAGATACTTAGATTACAAGTATACCGATCAGACCAAGAAGGTAAAGGTTACTGTAACGAAGGAGGAAGAAGGAGACAGAACTGTTGACTTCAAGCTCAAATTCAAGAGCAGCGTGAACGAGAGCACAACTGTTGCTGCAGATCTGGTTCTGTATGACAGTGATGACAATATCATCGACATCATCCAGTTCAGCAAGTATCTTGGCAAGAAGGAGACCACCTCACAGGATGGATATTCCTATGCAGTAGATTACTATGATCACTATAAGCTTTTTGTAAGAGCATATACGGAAGATTATCAGTACTAATCCTTGCAGGATAACAGAATTAAATAAATTGTAACAATGGACCGGGCACGAAAGTGCCCGGTTTTTTGTTTAAATGATTTTATGACATGCTGCAGGATTTTGTCAGATTAGGGGAACTGTAAAAAGAATTTTGTGGATAAAGAAAAGACGCTATTTCTACTTAGACCGTAGAGATAGCGCCTTTTTATATCGTGATGAAAACGGTAAATTATGAGTTCATTGCCTGCTTCTTTGGATATCCTGCACGTCGGCGGAGCGTCGGATCAAGGATACGCTTGCGGATACGAAGGCTCTCCGGTGTTACCTCAAGAAGCTCATCAGTATCGATGAAGTCAAGTGCCTGCTCAAGGCTTAGGATGCGAGGAGGAACAAGGGTAAGTGCCTCGTCGGCGGAAGAAGAACGGGTGTTGGTCAGGTGCTTCTTCTTGCAGACATTCAGCTCGATGTCCTCAGCCTTTGAACTCTGTCCGATGACCATTCCGGAGTATACCTTCTCGCCAGGTCCGATAAAGAGTGTACCACGCTCCTGCGCGGAGAAAAGACCGTAGGTTACGGATTCGCCGGACTCAAATGCAATCAGGGAACCGGTTGCACGGTAAGCAATCTCACCGCGGAATTCGTCATAGCCGTCGAAAATTGTATTGATGATACCATTTCCCTTGGTATCGGTCATGAACTCGCCACGGTATCCGATCAGTCCGCGGGAAGGAATGCGGAACTCAAGACGGGTGTAGCCGCCTGCGATGGAGCCCATGTTGCGAAGCTCGCCCTTGCGCTGCTGAAGCTTGGAGATAACGGCTCCGGTAAACTCGTCCGGTACATCCACATAAGCGATCTCCATAGGCTCGAGCTTCTTGCCTCTCTCGTCGGTCTTGTAGAGAACCTCTGCCTTGCTGACTGCAAACTCATATCCCTCACGTCTCATGTTCTCGATCAATACGGAAAGATGGAGCTCACCACGGCCGGAAACCTTAAGGGAATCCGGGCTGTCGGTCTCTTCGACACGAAGCGATACGTCTGTGTTTAATTCGCGGAACAGTCTGTCGCGGATGTGGCGGGAAGTGACATACTTTCCTTCCTGTCCGGCAAGCGGGCTGTCGTTTACGATGAAGTTCATGGAGATGGTCGGCTCTGAGATCTTCTGGAACGGAATGGCAACCGGATTCTCAGGAGAGCAGATCGTATCTCCGATGTGGATATCTGCGATACCGGAAATCGCAACGATAGAACCGATGCGCGCCTCTGCAACGTCCACCTTGTTTAAGCCGTCAAACTCGTACAGCTTGCTGATGCGGACCTTCTGCATCTTGTCCGGATCATGATGATTGACAACAACAGCGTCCTGATTGACACGGAGCACGCCATTATCAACCTTTCCGATACCGATACGTCCGACATACTCATTGTAGTCGATTGTACTGATGAGCACCTGTGTGCTGGCATCCGGATCACCCTCCGGGGCAGGAATATAGTTGATGATCGTCTCAAAAAGAGGAGTCATATCCTTGCGCTCGTCATCTAAGTTAAGCATTGCGTAGCCGTCACGGGCAGATGCAAAGACGAACGGGCAGTCAAGCTGCTCATCGGAAGCATCAAGATCCATGAAAAGCTCTAATACTTCGTCAATAACCTCGGTCGGCCTTGCCTCCGGACGGTCGATCTTGTTGATGCAGACGATAACCGGAAGGTTGAGGGCAAGTGCCTTCATCAGAACGAATTTGGTCTGTGGCATGGTTCCCTCAAATGCATCTACCACAAGAACAACACCATTTACCATCTTGAGAACTCGCTCAACCTCACCGCCGAAGTCTGCATGTCCCGGGGTATCGATAATGTTAATCTTTATATCTTTGTATTGAACGGCAGTATTTTTGGAAAGAATCGTAATTCCACGCTCACGCTCAATATCATTTGAGTCCATGACACGTTCCTGAACTTCCTGATTCTCACGAAAAACACCACTCTGTTTTAAAAGCTCATCGACCAACGTGGTTTTACCATGGTCTACATGGGCGATAATTGCGATGTTTCGAATATCATCTCTTGTCGTTTTCATAAATAATCCTTTCTTATATAAATGCGTCTAAGCTCCAAATCAACTCACATATTTTATCACAAATCCTTAATTTGACAAGCTTTTTGCTATATAAATTATTTTTTATAGTTTTTCGGGAAAAATTTATTACAAAAAAAGCAACTTTATTTTTCCGGCTTATCGACAAAAATTGAGAATTTATATCCTTGTCCGGATGATACAACAAAAGCCTAAAAAAATTTTCCACAAAAGGAAGGGAGAAAATTCATGGCAGATAAAATTTTTGAAAACAACCAGGTATCCATTGTCGGAGAAATCGTATCAGATTTCGAGTACAGCCACGAAGTGTACGGGGAAGGCTTTTACATGGTCGAGGTGTCGGTAAGCCGGCTATCGAACTTTGTGGACTATATTCCGGTTATGGTGTCCGAGCGATTGATTGATGTAAGCGGCGACTATATGGGCAAGTATGTCTATATCGGCGGGCAGTTCCGGTCATTCAATCGGCACGAGGAGAAGAAGAACCGGCTGGTTCTGTCCGTTTTTGCGAGGGAGCTTGAAGTGCTTCCCGATGCAGGGGAGGAGAGCGCAAGCAACCAGATCTTTCTGGATGGCTATATCTGCAAAGATTCCATTTATCGCAAAACCCCACTAGGAAGAGAAATCGCAGATCTGCTTGTCGCAGTGAACCGCTCATACGGAAAATCGGATTACATACCTTGCATCTGCTGGGGAAGAAATGCAAGATTTGCCGCAGGATTCGAGGTCGGAACCCATGTACAGATCTGGGGCAGAATCCAAAGCCGTGACTATGTGAAGAAAATCAATGAGACAGATGTGGAGCAGAGAACAGCCTACGAAGTATCTGTAAGCAAAATCGAGTTCATGGAATAATAAGGGGAAGCTAGTGAAACATAAATGCTGTACCGGGGGCGCCGCGGTGATTTATTCTCATAAAGTTGCAAAAAAAGTAAGAGTGTGATATTTTAGGAGAGATTTCTTTTTTCGTACATATGGAGGATGTTATGGGTAAAGGCGTAGTACAGATTTATTATGGCGAAGGACATGGGAAATCCACAGCCGCATTGGGAAATGCAATTCAGATGGCCGGAGATGGCAAGAACGTAATTGCAATACAGTTCATGAAGGGGAAAATGGAAAAAGAGGCAGACTTTTTACAGAGATTGGAGCCGGAGATCCGGTTTTTCCGTTTCGCGAAGTCAGATGTAGCGTTTGAAGAACTGAGCGAGGAGGAAAAACAGGAGGAGAGCATTAATCTGAAAAACGGATTTAATTATGGCAAGAAGGTGGTCTGTACCGGAGCCTGCGATCTTCTTATTATGGATGAAATATTAGGATTATTGGATGAAGGTGTTATTACGGTGGAGGATATGAAGGAACTCGTCAGTGCAAAGCCGGAAGAAATGAATATCATATTCACAGGACGGGTACTTCCGGACGCGCTTCGTGCATGTGCAGATGAGATATATAATATTGCACCGGAGAAATAATAATTGGTGCGTTGACATTGCAGGTGTCAGGTGCTAAGATAAAGAAGATAAAGTTGTAGCAGCAGCTACGATCAATCATATAGGAAAAGCAGGATAGAGGTTGCGCGAATTATCAGTACCTTATAGGATGCGGCAGGAGCAGAAGAATATAAGGGAAAGGAAGAGCGCCGAAAGTATGCGGCGTCTGCAGTTGTATGCTTGGGCATGGAGCGAACAGTTTCATGACTGTCATCGTAAGATGGAGGGCTATCAGAAGTTTCGGTAATCCGGAGATTTTTTGACCAGCTCATTTGGGCTGGTCATTTTTTAATAACAAAGGAGAGAGAAAGATGGCAATTTTTAAGGGTGCAGGTGTAGCAATCGTCACACCGATGAAGGACAACGAGGAAGTAAATTACGATAAACTGGAAGAGATGATCAACTGGCAGATCGATGAGGGAACAGATGCAATCATTATTGCAGGAACAACAGGTGAGAGCTCAACCCTTACGATGGAGGAACACAGGAAAGTAATCGAGGCAGCTGTGGAATTTACCGGGCACCGCGTGCCGGTAGTTGCCGGAACAGGCTCGAACTGTACACGTACCGCGATCCAGCTGTCACAGGAAGCAGAGGAAGCCGGCGTAGACGGTCTGCTTATCGTGACACCTTATTACAATAAAGCGACACAGGCGGGGCTTGTCCAGCACTATTCAAGAATTGCACAGAATGTTAAGACTCCGATCATCATGTACAATGTGCCAGGCAGAACCGGATGCAATCTTCTGCCGGAGACAGCGGCAACCCTCTTTAAGGAGCAGGAAAATATTGTCGGATTAAAAGAGGCAACCGGCAATATGGCTCAGGCTTCCCAGACGATGTATCTTACCGATGGAAAGCTTGATATGTATTCCGGAGAGGATGGGCTTGTGGTACCGCTTATGTCAATCGGAGCGATCGGTGTGATCTCCGTATGGAGCAATGTGGCACCGAAGAAGGTACATCAGATGTGCCAGAGCTTTTTTGATGGCAATATCGAAGAGGCGCGCCTGCTTCAGAGAGAGGGGCTTCCGCTTGTGGATGCGCTGTTCTCTGAGGTTAATCCGATTCCGGTCAAGACCGCACTTAATCTTATGGGAAAGAATGTCGGCCCGCTTCGTTCCCCAATGAGCGAGATGGGAGAAGCAGCAAAGGCAAAGCTTGTGCAGGCAATGCGTGAGTATGGGATTGCACTCGCATAATAATAGATGCAGAAGCGAAGGATACTTACAGAAGAAAAGGAGCATGGATACATGACAAGAGCAATTATGAATGGCTGCAACGGAAAGATGGGACAGTGCATCACCGATATTTGTAAGGCGGATCCGGATATTGAGATTGTTGCGGGAATCGATGTATATGATGGAATCAAGAACGATTATCCGGTTTTCTCAAGCATTAGTGCGTGCACGGTAAAGGCAGATGTGGTTATCGATTTTTCCAATGCATCCGCAGTAGATGAATTGTTAGAATATTGTGCTGCAACACAGACCCCTGTGGTTCTTTGCACAACAGGATTATCCGACGGACAGCTTGCAAAGATGGAAGCGGCAAGTGAAAAGGTCGCAGTCTTAAAATCAGCAAACATGTCGCTGGGAATCAATACACTCATGGAGCTTCTTAAGAAGGCGGCACTTGTTTTTGCTCCGGCTGGCTTTGACATGGAGATTGTTGAAAAGCATCATAACCAGAAGCTGGATGCACCGAGCGGAACGGCACTAGCATTGGCGGATTCCATGAATGAGGCATTGGATGAAAAATACGAGTATGTGTATGACAGAAGCAAAGAGCGCAAGAAGCGTGACAAGTATGAGATTGGTATCTCAGCGGTGCGCGGAGGCAATATCGTTGGTGAACATGAGGTGATTTTTGCAGGTCAGGATGAGGTGATCGAATTTAAGCACACCGCATATTCCAAGGCAGTTTTTGCAAAGGGAGCTGTGGAAGCTGCAAAGTTTTTAACCGGAAAGCCGGCCGGCAGATATGATATGGCAGATGTGATTGCCGCAAAATAAGAACCGTAAAAAAAGCAGGACAGTAGTTGTTCTGCTTTTTTGTATATGATATTATGATACTAGGCAGGATTGTGGGAGTGCGTAGCACGGAACAATCCGTTGGTATCGATGCTGAGGGGTTCTGAACCCAACATCTTTATAACGCTACGATTGGCAGACAAAAAAGAACAGGTGAGGGATACGATGACAATACTGATAAAAGAAGGACACATCTTAAATCCTGCAACGGGCATGGATGAGGTGGCAGACCTGTACATCGAGGATGGGAAGGTCTCAGAAATAGGAAAGAATTGTAAGAAAAAGGCGGATGAGACAATAAACGCCAGGGGATGTTATGTCATGCCGGGATTTATTGATATGCATGTACATTTCCGCGATCCGGGACTTGAGCAGAAGGAAGATATCTATACCGGAATGCAGGCGGCTGCGCACGGCGGATATACAACCGTCATGACAATGCCGAATACGAAACCGGTTGTGGATAATCCGGATGTCGTGCGCTATGTGCATGACAAGGCGGCTTCCGGCAAATGCGTCAACGTATTGCAGATCGGAGCTGTCACCAAGGGACAAAAGGGAGAAGAACTTGCCGATATTGAAGGGATGGTTGAAGCAGGGAGCCCTGCAATCAGCGAGGACGGCAAATCGGTCATGGACAGCGGACTGTACCGCGAGGCAATGAAGATTGCGGCAAGGCTGGATATTCCGGTATTTGCGCACTGCGAGGATATCAATCTTGTAAGGGGCGGAGTTGTCAATATGGACGAAAAGGCAAAGGCTCTCGGAATGCCGGGGATTTCCAATGCAGTTGAGGATGTGATCGTCGCAAGAGACATTCTGCTTGCGAAGGAGACCGGTGCGAGACTGCATCTTTGCCATTGCTCAACTGCGGACTCTGTTGAGATGGTTAAGCAGGCAAAGAAAGAAGGCATAAAGGTTTCCGCGGAGGTATGCCCACACCACTTTACGCTTACCTCGGACGACATCCCGCAGGTTCCGGTTCCGGGACAGACAGAAGGTGCCATGGATGCGGATACCAACTACAAGATGAATCCTCCACTTCGGACGGCTGCGGATGTTGCAGCACTTAAGAAGGGGCTGAAGGACGGCATTATGGACGTGATCTCCACGGATCACGCACCGCATACCTATGAGGATAAGAATACTTCCATGAAGAAGGCACCGTTTGGTATTGTCGGGCTGGAGACAGCTGCCTGCCTGACCTATTCCGAACTTGTGCTTGGCGGGTATCTGACTCCGATGCAGATGGCGGAGAAGATGAGCTACAATCCGGCAAAGCTCATCCCGATTGACAAGGGAGACATCCAGCCGGGCAAGATTGCAGATATTGTGATCTTTGATCCGGATGAGACGTATGAGATCGACAAGAATACATTTGCTTCCAAGGGACGAAACACACCGTTTGACGGAAGAAGAGTGACAGGCCGTGTCAGATACACGATCTGTAACGGAACTGTTGTTTACGACTATGAAAATAATTAAGGGAGAATAAACCATGATCAACAAACTGATTACCAAAATCCAAAAGACAAACGCGCCGATCGTTGTAGGACTTGACCCGATGCTTTCCTACATCCCGGAGCACATCCAGAAAGCTGCTTTTGAGCAGTTCGGGGAGACACCTGCCGGCGCAGCAGAAGCAATCTGGCAGTATAATAAAGCAATCGTTGATGCAACCTACGACCTGATCCCGGCAGTAAAGCCACAGATCGCAATGTATGAGCAGTTTGGCGTGGAAGGTGTCAAAGCATTCCAGAAGACGGTAGATTACTGCCATGAGAAGGATCTTGTTGTGATCGGAGATGTAAAGCGTGGCGATATCGGCTCTACATCTGCGGCATATGCAACCGGACATCTCGGAAAGGTGACGATTGGAAGTAAGAGCTATTCCACATTCAGCGAGGATTTTGCAACGGTAAATCCTTATCTGGGTTCCGACGGAATCAAGCCGTTTGTTGATGTATGCAAGGAAGAAAAGAAGGGTATCTTCATCCTTGTCAAGACCTCAAATCCATCCAGCGGGGAGTTCCAGGATCAGCTGATCGACGGAAGACCGCTTTATGAGCATGTCGCAGAGAAGGTGGCAGAGTGGGGAAGTGACTGCATGGGAGATTCCTACAGCTACGTGGGAGCGGTTGTCGGAGCTACCTATCCGAAGCAGGGAGAGGTTTTGAGAAAGTTGATGCCAAAGTCCTTTATCTTAGTTCCGGGCTACGGCGCACAGGGCGGAAAGGGAGCTGATCTTGTGCATTTCTTCAATGAGGACGGACTTGGCGCGATCGTTAATTCTTCCCGTGGTATCATTGCGGCATACAAGCAGGACAAGTACAAGGAGATGGGAATTACGGAGACGAATTTCGCAGATGCTTCACGTGCAGCAGTAGAGGACATGATCGCCGATATTAAGGGAGCACTTGAATCCCGCTGACAGAGGCGTGATTAGAGCGGAAGAACAGTAAGTGGATTTGGAAGGACAGATTATGAGTAAATTTGAAGAGAATGCGCAGGTTATTTCCCAGAGGCAGCTTGCACCGGGAATTTTTGATTTGACAATCCAGACGGCAGACATAGCAAAACATGCAAGGGCAGGGCAGTTCATTTCTGTGTACTGCGCGGATAGAACCAAACTTCTTCCACGCCCGATCAGTCTGTGTGGGATTGACAGGGAGAAGGGGACACTGCGTCTTGTATACCGCGTGACCGGAGAGAACACGGGAACCGAAGAATTTTCTAAGCTGGCAGCAGGGGATACCATCCGCGTGCTCGGACCTCTCGGCAATGGTTTTTCAGTGGAGCCGGGAAAGAAAGCTTTTTTGATCGGAGGAGGAATCGGTGTGCCTCCGATGTTACAGCTTGCAAAGGAGATGGGGGATACCCCGTTTGACATTGTGATGGGCTATCGCAATGCTGACACATTCCTGCTGGATGAGTTTAAGGAGCAGGGGAACGTTCTTGTTGCAACGGAGGATGGAAGCGTTGGAACGAAGGGAAATGTCCTGGACGCTATCCGGGAGAATGCAGCGTGTGCCGATGTGATCTATGCATGTGGATCGACACCGATGCTTCGGGCCTTGAAAGCGTATGCCTTAGAACAGAAAATGGAGTGCTATATCTCCATGGAAGAACGCATGGCATGCGGAATCGGTGCATGCCTGGCTTGTGTATGCAAGACAAAAGAAAAGGATGCACATTCCAATGTCAACAATAAGAGAATCTGCAAAGAAGGTCCGGTGTTTAATGCAAAGGAGGTAGAACTGTAATGAATACAAGTGTGAATTTGTGTGGTGTTACATTGAAGAATCCTGTGATGACGGCATCGGGAACCTTTGGCTCAGGCGAGGAATTCAGTGAATTTGTTGATCTGAACAAGCTGGGAGCGGTTGTTACCAAGGGAGTTGCGAATGTCCCGTGGCCGGGCAATCCCACCCCGCGCGTCGCAGAGGTATATGGCGGTATGTTAAATGCAGTCGGACTTCAGAATCCGGGCATTGATCTGTTCTGCAAGAGAGATATTCCTTTTTTAAAGAACTATGATACAAGAATTATTGTAAATGTCTGTGGGCGGTCGGCGCAGGACTACTGTGAGGTCGTGGAACGGCTGGCAGATGAACCGGTGGATATGCTTGAAATCAATATCTCCTGCCCGAATGTCAAGGAGGGAGGTATCGCTTTCGGACAAGATCCAAAGGCGGTCGAAGCAATCACAAAAGAGGTAAAGAAATACGCAAAGCAGCCGGTTATCATGAAACTTTCTCCGAATGTCACGGATATTACGGAGATGGCACTTGCAGCGGAAGCAGGCGGTGCGGATGCGCTTTCTTTGATCAATACCATCACCGGCATGAAGATAGATATCAACCGCCGCTGCTTCGTATTGGCAAATAAAACAGGCGGAATGTCCGGTCCTGCAATCCACCCGGTTGCTGTGCGCATGGTTTATCAGACCGCTCAGAAAGTATCAGTCCCGATCATCGGAATGGGAGGAATTGCAAGCGCAGAGGATGCAATCGAGATGATCCTTGCGGGGGCAACCGCAGTTTCCATCGGAACAGCCAACTTTACAGATCCGAAGATCAGCGAGAAGGTTGTTGCCGGTATCGAGGACTATATGAAGAAATATCAGGTGGAAGATATCGTGGAACTCGTCGGGGCTGTTCACGAGAGATAAAACAGGGGATGAATCCCGGCAAAAGGAGAACCGGACTATGGGCAAAGTGAGAAAAAGAGGATTGGCGTTTCTGTTATGCTGTGTATTCCTGCTGGAATCTGGTACCGGAGTGTTTGCACAGGATCTGGGCAGCAGTTTGGGACAATCCGGACACCCGCTGACCGGTTTGCAGAGTGATTTTGCGACCGGCAGGATGAAGGCGGATCCGATAGAGATGGATCTGGCATTGTTTTCCGGCAACCAATATCCGGCAGATGAGCTTTCCGCAGACAGGACTGGCGATGAGAACCCGGGCCTGCCGGGACGGAATCTGCTGAAGGGGTCTTTTATCTATTCGGATGATTGGGACAAGTATTCATCCAATTATTATTACAACCAGATGAATGAGGACGAGCGGGAATATTGGGATGCGCTTGATGCGGTGTGCCTGAAATACCTGAAGAAGAAAACAGACCTTACAACTTATCTGGGGTATTATGTGACTGATTACGTATACAGCAAAAGCCTTACACTGGATGAAGTAATGGAGGTTGCGCAGATCTTCAGGTATTCAAATCCACAATACTATTTCTTAGAGCCGCTTATGTTCTATGCAAATACAGGATATCGTGCAGGCGTGGCATTCCTTGTCTACGATGCTTTTGGAAAAGGAAGCAGGCGTGCAAAAGCTACAAAACAACTTAAGGACAGGGTTGAATCATTTGTTGCTGTCGTGAATGGATATGCGACGGATTATGAAAAGGTCAAGGCAGCCCATGACATCATCTGTGCCAATACAACATACAACTATGATGTTTTATATACAACAGGAGAGGTTGACGCTTATGCGGAACAGGAGGCGCTGACACAAAGCGCGTACAGCGCATTTTGCATGGGAAGCACGGTGTGTGCGGGATATGCGCAGGCTTTTGAGATGGTCTGCAATGGAGCCGGAATAGATGCTTCTGTTGTCACAAGCGCAAACCATGAGTGGAACAAAGTCCGGATGAATGATTCCTGGTACAATGTGGATTGTACGTGGGATGACCAGACAAGCATTGTCTATGATTTTTTTGCGAGAAGTGATTATGCGTATGATTATCTTCTGACCAATGCCGTGAGCCATCTGGAGGAGAGTCAGTGGGATCAGTATCTTCCATCATGTACATTGGATTCCGGAAGCAGTGGCAGTTATGCAGGAATGCTGCCGGCTGTAAGCGGTACGACAGAACCGGTGCAGATTGCAGTTGAGAATACGTACAGACATGACAAGACGACCGATGAGGATTACGTGAGTGGATATAAGGTCACGCTTACGACAACGACTCCGGGGGCAGCCATTTATTATACAACAGATGGAACGGCCCCATCACCGGCATCATCAAGAGCATATCGCTACAATGGACCGTTTACGATCACATATGCAGCTTCGCTTATGGCAGTCGCGGTATGCAACCAGCAGTATGACAGTGCGGTGACAACGGATGAGTCGTGTGAGGCACCAACTTATGCAATCCACTATGAGTTAAATGGCGGAGAGAATAATAACGGGAATCCTTCTGGGTACAAGATTACGGACAAGACGATCAAGCTGAAAAAACCATCCCGCACCGGCTATAAATTTGGTGGCTGGTATAAAACGAAGAAGTTTAATTCTTCTAAAATAAAGCAGATTAAATCAGGTTCCGCCGGAGCAATCTGCCTATATGCAAAATGGACACCAATTAAGTATATGGTCAGGTTTGATGGCAACGGCGCAACAAGTGGTTCTGTGAGTACAAAGAAGTGTAAGTATGGAACGAATTATACGATGCCTTCCAACAAGTATAAAAGAGACGGCTATGAATTTGTGGGATGGAGCACAAAAAAGAACGGAAAAGGCACCAGATACAGTGAGAAGGAGAAATTCACAAATCTCTCCGCCGAATCTGGGAAGACAGTGATTCTCTATGCAGTATGGAAAAAGAAATAGCTGTCAGGCAGACAGATACGGATGTGGTTTGTCTTGCATTTTGGTTTTTGCTATGCTACAATAGTACCGATTTTTACGGGGGATAGACGGGTCAAAGCGGACACCGCTATCTCCCTTTTTGAGCTTTTATAGAGGCAAAGAACGTATGGGATATGTAGATGAGATTACAGAGGAACAATTACATACATGTATCGGGCAGGGCGAATTTGAGATGTATCTGCAGCCGCAGTATTCCGTGGCTGGAAATGCAGTCGTTGGAGCGGAAGCACTGACCAGATGGAAACATCAGGGCGAGTTTGTCTCCCCGGCGAAGTTTATTCCGGCGCTGGAACAACGTGGACTGATCGCACAGCTTGACAGCTATATCTGGGAGTGTGCCTTTTCCCTTCAGGCAGAGAAGCAGAGCGAAGGCATTCTCCTGATTCCGATATCGGTCAATGTGTCAAGGGAAGATTTCAATGAGATTGATGTATATAAGACCCTGACAGAGCTGAGCGGAAAATATGATGTCTCACCTGCATATATGCATATAGAGATTACAGAGTCCGCATTTGTCAATGACAAGGAAATTATCTATGAGACAGTTGGCAAACTCAAAGATTTTGGATTCATGATCCTCATTGACGATTTTGGAAGCGGGTATTCCGCACTTAATATATTGAAGGATATAGAGGCGGATATTGTTAAGCTGGATATGAAGTTTTTTGATCTGACGGATCAGAACAATGTCAAAGCCCGCAACATTATCTGTTCTGTTATACAGATGGCACAGCTTATCGGGCTTGGAATCATTGCGGAGGGTGTTGAGACGGTAGAACAGCTTGATATTCTAAAAGAGGCGGGCTGTGATATCATACAGGGATATTATTTCTATCATCCGATGAATGTGGCAGATTTTGATGCGTTGATGCGAAGCCTGAACAAGGGACGGATAAGGAAAAAGGCAGATGAGAGCTCTTTTGGAAAAGAATGCATCGCCGAGAGCCGCAAGCTTTTGGAAAAGGCTGAGTACGGAGATGCGCTGACACTTGTTCAAAGAGCGGCAGAGCAGATCAATCCGGCGACAGACCCAAGAACATATTGTGACATGCAGAATCTTACCGGGGTCATCTATGGTGCAATGGGAAATGAACTGCTTGCGGTAGAGCACTACCTTGCCGGACTTAGTGTGGCGTTAAAGAATGATTTTTCGGTTGTAAGCGGCAAGCTGTACAATAATATCGGCTCCGAATACCAGAGCCTGAAGGACCATGAGCATGCGATCAAGTATTTTGAGTTGTCTGCCAAAGAGCTTCTAAGAGAAAATAATTCCGGACAGGAAAATTATGTGCAGAGAGCATTTGTCACCAATATGAACCTGTGCGTGGAATATTACGCTTTGGGAGAGTATAAGCGGGCAGAGGAATATCTGAATCAGGCAGAGATTTTTGTGAAGACACCGGGGATGGAATCCGGTATGTTCCATTTTCTTGCGGTACAGAGCAACCTGTATATGAAAACAGGCCGCCGGGAGCTGGCGCAAAAAGGATTTCCGCATCTGATGGAACTCGCATTTAATGCAGAGGACAGATCTGACTTTTGGGATGATATGGAAATGCTTGGAAACCTTGCACTGGAGCTGCATGAGTTTGCTGCGATGAAGCGGGTTCTTGACAATATGGAGAATCAGCTGCATATGTTCTCAGAGGAACAGATCGGCCTTGATATTCAGGTAAAGATCCAGGAGATGCGCCTGGCTTATTGCAAGGAAATTGAGGATGAGAAGAGCCTTCGCGAGGCAGAACTTGCGTATATTGAGCTGTGCAGGAAACAGTATCTGGAAGGCAAACGGACAAGGGCAGCAGCCATTGATTATAAGATCCAGCTGAATACACAGTATGAGGAGAATGTCCAATATAAGAAACAGATTGATATCGACCAGCTTACCGGTGTAGGTAACCGCTATAAGCTCGAGAAGGATTATAAGACACTCAAGAAGATAAGTGGTGAAAACGGCGGACAGATTGGAGTCGGAATTATCGATCTTGACTATTTCAAAGAGGTGAATGATACCTACGGACATTTGCAGGGAGATTATTACCTAAAGGTAGTCAGCCAGGTGATCAAGAAGATCATATCCAGCACCGGAGGCATATACAGGTACGGTGGAGATGAATTTGTAGTGCTGCTGGTTGATGTAGATACGGATGTGGTGACAAAGATCGCGCAGCAGATCAAGGATGAGACGGAGAGCAGGCAGCTCTGCAATCAGGCTTCTGATAGAAATGTCCTTACGGTATCACAGGGATATGTAGTACTGGATCAGATCAAAAATATAGATATCTGGCAGATACTGCCTTATGCGGACCGCCAGCTGTATAACGTCAAGAAAAACGGCAAGCATGGATACAGGATCATTGATAAACTGATCTGATGCTGCCGGAATTAAAAATAAAATTTAAGGAGATTAAAAATGCAAAAGAAATTCAGAAACAACAGACTTACTTCATTGCTCCTTTGTATGATGCTTACTGTGGCAGTAGCACTCACTACAATCGGATGCGCAGACAACAAGTCAGACAGTACGACCACCACGGAATCACAGAACGTAAGTGAACCGGCGGACACACAGGCAGCGGATGATGCTGTGGATACAGAGAGCACGGATGATTCCGCGGATGCGCAGGATACAACGGCAGCAGCGGATACAGCGGCAGATGCAGAAAGCCTTGGAGAGGGTGCGGTACAGTTCACATTTACTGTAGTGGATGCTGACGGAAACGAGACGAATTTTGATATCCATACGGATGCGGAGACGGTAGGAGCAGCTTTGCTTGAGCAGAATCTGATCGCAGGTGATGACAGTGAGTATGGTCTTTATGTAAAGACTGTCAATGGAATTACCGCAGATTATGATACCGACGGAACCTATTGGGCCTTCTATGTGAATGGTGAGTACGCAATGACCGGTGTGGATTCTACTCCGGTTGAAGATGGTGCAGCCTACGCATTTAAAGTAGAAAAATAATGAAACTTACTGTAAGGGAGACAGCAGTATTTGGAATGCTTGGAGCACTCATGTATGTCTCAAAAGTAATCATGGAGATTGCTCCAAACGTCCATCTCTTAGGCGTATTTACGGTGGCTTTTACGGTTGTATACCGCAAAAAGGCGCTGTACCCAATCTATACTTATGTGATCCTGAATGGAATCTTCTGTGGTTTTGCAACATGGTGGATTCCATATCTGTATTTGTGGACATTGCTGTGGGGAGCAACCATGCTTCTGCCGCAAAAGCTGCCCAGGAAGGCACAGCCGATTGTTTATATGACTGTGAACGCATGCCACGGATTCCTGTTCGGAACCTTGTATGCGCCTGCGCAGGCGTTGCTGTTTGGAATGGATTTTCACGCGACAATCGCGTGGATTGTCGCAGGCCTGCCGTGGGACTTTGTGCACGGAGTCAGTAATTTTTTCTGTGGGCTTCTCATTGTCCCGATCATTTCACTACTTCGGATGCTCGAGCGAAACACAACACGATAGGCGTTTGCATCTGCTGGGTAACTATGGTATGATAATACAAAGACTTCATTCCGAGGGAGTGGGATGAAGTCTCTTTTTATTATAGGAGAGAAAAATGCAAAGTGTTCAGATCGCAGCAAGTGAAATATGGGTCACTCTGATATTTGGCGTCATAATGTTCTTATTCAGGAGTGAACTTAAACAGAAAAAGGTTACGAAAATTCTCATGATCGTATGTATCACCAGACTTGTCAGTGATGCTGTCTCATGGGCGTTTGATGGAGTACCGGGGATCTTTTGGGGAACGATAACCAGATGCAGCAATTACATTACGTTTGTTTCAAATGATCTTGTGTCGCTCGTCTTTTCTGTATTTATATGGAATTTGGCGAAGGATGAGGACGAAAAGCCGGGAATCATACTGAAGGCCTATTGGATTCTTGAGGCTATCGCGATCGGCGCGCTGACCTTGAACTTACATTTTGGCTGGTTATATTCCATCGACAGCAATAATGATTACAGCAGGGGAGATTATTACAGACTGACGCATGTGACACCGATTGTGGCACTGCTTGTTGTGCTCTGGCTGTTGATTAAGTACCACGATAAATTCAGCAGGAATTTGAAGTTCCTGGGCTGGTCTTATTTTGTTCTGATGACTGCCGCAACGGTGTATGAATACATGAACTTTGGCTTGTCGCTTCAGACCTATGCGCAGACGTTTTCAGCGTTAGTGGCGTTTTTCGTGGGCGAGATAGAGCTTAGGCAGAATCTGGTTTTGACGCAGGAGCGGCTGGAACGGGCAAATGCAGAGCTGAAAGAGGAAGAGAAAAAGGCAGAGGCGGCATTGGAAGCGGAGCTTGAGAAGGACAAGGAGCTGAGAGAGCAGCAGGACCAGCTTTCTCTTGCGCTTGCGGCAGCACAGCAGGCGAACAAGGCAAAGACCATGTTCTTAAACAGTATGTCGCATGACATCCGAACTCCGATGAATGCGATTATCGGGTTTACGGCACTGGCGCAGACGCACATTGATGATACCAATCAGGTACAGGATTATCTTGCGAAGATCAATACGTCCAGCACCCACCTGCTGAGCCTTATCAACGACATCCTGGATATGAGCCGTATTGAAAGCGGCAGTGTAAAGCTGGATGAAAAGCCGGTACATATACCGGATCTTCTGCACGATCTGCGGACGATGATCCAGGGACTGATCAACTCCAAGCAGCAGAACCTATACATAGACACACAGGATGTGCAGCACGAAGATGTCATAACAGACAAGCTGCGCCTGAATCAGGTACTGATCAATATCGTAGGCAATGCCATTAAGTTCACACCTGTCGGCGGGGATATCATCATACATCTTGTGGAACAGCCCTGTCAGGCAAACGGATATGCGACGTATGAATTTTCCATCAAGGATACCGGTATCGGAATGTCGTCTGAGTTCGTAGGTCATGTGTTTGACACCTTTGCGAGAGAGCAGTCATCCACAGTGAGCGGAATTCAGGGAACCGGACTTGGGATGGCGATCACCAAAAACATCGTCGAGATGATGGGCGGCACGATCGGCGTGGAGAGTGAGGAAGGAAAAGGCTCTAAGTTTACAGTTACACTCACTGTCCGCCTCGCAGACAGGCAGATCAAATATGAACCGGTTGCGGAGCTGCGAGGGGCAAGAGCACTTGTGGTTGATGATGATATTGATACCTGCCGCAGTGTCTGCAAGATGCTTAGGAGCATTGACATGCAGCCGGACTGGACGGTGACCGGAAAGGAAGCTGTTCTCCGTGCACAGGATGCATCCGAGCTGAACGATGAGTATAAGGTCTATATCGTGGATTATCTTATGCCGGATATGAACGGAATCGAGACGATCCGCAGAATACGCAGAGTGATCAAGGAGACTGTGCCGATCATTGTACTGACGGCGTATGATTGGACAGATTTTGAAAAAGAGGCAAGGGAAGCAGGCGCAACTGCTTTCGCCGCAAAGCCTATTTTCATGTCGGAGCTAAGAAGCGTACTGACGAAGCCGGTGCAGATGAAAGAGGAGAAAACAAAGAGTTCGGGAAAGCCGTATGATTACAGTGGCAAGAGGGTGCTTCTTGTAGAGGATAATGAACTGAACCGCGAGCTTGCATTGGCAATTCTGGAGGAAACGGGAATGGAGATTGACTGTGCCGAGGACGGCATTGAAGCGGTAAACATCATCAACGAGGCTCTGGAGGATAGATATGATCTGGTGTTAATGGATATCCAGATGCCAAGAATGGACGGCTATACCGCAACAAGAGAGATCCGGACGTTGCCAAACAACAGAAAGGCAAATATCCCGATCGTTGCAATGACGGCGAATGCTTTTGACGAGGACAGAAGAAAAGCCTTTGAATGTGGTATGAACGGACACCTTGTAAAGCCTATTGATATGAGAGCAATCGCAAAGATGCTGGATCAGATTTTTTAGATGTGTGGGGACAAGAAAAGGCGTGCTATGTAGAAATTACATAGTGCGTTTTTTGTTTATACTTTTTTAATAAAATAATTAGCACTCGCCTCTTGACAGTGCTAATAAACGGGTGTATAACGTAGGCAAGAACAAAGGAAGGGAACAAAAAGAGAAAAAGAAACATCGAATGGAGTTCCTAAACATCCCGGTTCCAAGATCATATATGACCAAAGAAACAAGGTAACAATTAACAGATTTAGAAAAAGGAGAGATGACTTATGTTAATGCCTAGTATTTTTGGAGAGAACTTATTTAATGATGATTGGATGGATTTCGGATTTCCTGAGGTCGACAAGGCTCTGTATGGTAAACATGCACAGAACATGATGACGACAGATGTCAAGGAAACAGATGACAGCTACGAGGTAGACATTGATCTTCCTGGATTTAAGAAAGATGAGATCAATGCAAAGCTTGAGAATGGTTACTTAACCATCAGCGCTGCAAAGGGTCTTGATAAGGACGAAACTGATAAGAAAGGTAAATACATCCGCAAGGAGCGTTACGCAGGTTCTATGAGCCGTAGCTTCTATGTTGGTGAGAACATCACCCAGGACGATATCAAGGCAAAGTACGAATCCGGTATCTTAAGACTTGTAGTTCCGAAGGTTGAGAAGAAAGAGATCGAGAACAATCGCTACATTGCAATCGAGGGCTAATCCCTCTGAGCAGCAGCGTGTTGACGGAACTTGATTATGAACCTTAGTATATAGAAAGAAGTGAGTATCATGGATAAGAATCCAAAGCATCCATTAAAAAAGAGAAAAGTGCAACAGAAGGTAAATCTTGCAGCCAGAAATGGTGAGGAAGAGCATGAGACTTCCGGCAAGCATAAAAAGCATTACGAATAAAATTGAATGGTGAGTTTGATTTTGGGACACCGCGGCAGTGATTGCTGCGGTGTCTTTTTTAGTTTTATAGGAAATTCCCGTTCATTTGCACTATCAAATTTTAACGCAATGTCATGTCATTGGTATAAAAATCTCCATCATAATTGTATGACCGGTGTGTTCAGGTTAAGCGGGTGATCTGCTATAATCAGAGTCAGACGGGCAATTTGTGACTGAGCGAAAATAAATTGTCCTGCGGGCGCTTGCCTACATCTTACACGATCAATCGCTTGGAAATGAGGAGCAGCATGACTAACAAATTGGCGGAAAATATCAGAACTTTACGAAAACAACGTTCCCTGACGCAGGAGCAGCTGGCTGAGGTGCTGGGTGTCACAGCGGGGGCTGTATATAAGTGGGAGGCAAAGCTCTCACAGAACACCGATCCGAAGATAAATGAAATCCTAAAAGATATTTTGGTAATAATTAACCGAAATATCTTTTAGAAACCTTGAAAAAACACATTGTAAATGGTATACTAAAAGAAATTTAGGGATAAACTAACCGAAATATCTTTTAGAGGTGCTTTAGATGGAAAAGGAAATTAAGAGAGATTATTATCTGGATCAGCTTATAAAACGCAAAGATAATGGTTTGATTAAAATAATAACCGGAATAAGACGTTGCGGAAAATCATATTTGTTGCGGACATTGTTTAAAAATCATTTGCTTGAAAGCGGCGTAGATGAAGAACACATCATAGAGATGGCGTTTGATTTATTTGACAATATAGAATATCGGGATCCAAAGGTATTTTATCCGTGGGCGAAAGAACAGCTTAAAGATGAGGGCAAGTATTATTTCCTATTGGATGAAGTGCAGATGTTGGGGGAATTTGTAAGCGTTCTTAATGGTTTGGCGGATAAAAAGAATTGCGATGTTTTTGTAACAGGAAGCAATGCAAAGTTTTTATCAAGGGATATAGCAACTGAATTTGGAGGCAGAGGAGACGAGGTTCACATGTACCCTTTGAGCTTTTCTGAATTTATGGCTGCTTATGATGGAAACAGATATGATGGATGGAATGAATATATTACTTACGGTGGCATTCCGCTCGTAGTATTAGCTGAAACAGAAGAACAAAAAATGGCGCTTCTTGATAATTTGTTTAAAGAGACCTATATCAATGATATTGTAAGACGCAACAAGGTTAGAAATGTTGGTGAAATGGAGGCACTGCTGGATATATTATCTTCTGCGATAGGAGCTTTGACAAATCCAAATAAACTACAAAAAACATTTAAAAGCGTAAGTAAATCAAAGATTACAGCAACTACTATTACGAAATATATTGAATACTTGGAAGATGCTTTTTTAATCGAAGAAGCAAATAGATATGATATTAAGGGAAAATCCTATATCGGGGCGCCACTAAAGTATTATTTTATGGATATGGGACTTAGAAATTCACGCATCAATTATAGGCAAATGGAAGTGTCTCATTCTATGGAAAATGTGATTTACAATGAACTTAGGATGAGAGGATTTAGTGTTGATGTTGGTAATCTGACTGTTGTTGAAAACGAGAAAACAGGAAAATCAGTAAAAAAGCAGTTAGAGGTTGATTTTATCTGCAACAAGGGATCCAAGAAATACTACATTCAGTCTGCGTATATGCTTGGAACAGCAGAAAAGATGGAGCAGGAGATTCGCCCATTTTTGAAGATAAATGATTCCTTTAAGAAAATTGTTATCACTTCAGATACACCTAAACCGTTTTATAACGATGATGGGATTTTGATGATGAATGTGTATGACTTTTTGTTAAATGCAAATTCACTAGAACTATGAAAATCCTACGAAGATAGGCTCTGCTGATATTCGGGTATAATATAAATATAATTATACTCATAAGATAGTAGATCGTGAGATAGTTTTGATTCATCCGCAGGCACAAAATCGCATTGAAAAACTCCGTTGTTTATGGTAGCATGGAGACATTGCAGAAGAAAGAAAAAGCAATGAAAGAGGCAGAAGCCCATAAGCATAGGAGGTCTACGGACATGGAACAGTATAAGCAGGAATTTATTGAATTTATGGTGGAGAGCGATGTGCTCAAGTTTGGCGATTTTACGCTTAAGAGCGGAAGAAAATCGCCATTTTTTATGAATGCGGGAGCGTATGTGACCGGATCACAGCTAAAGCGCCTTGGAGAATATTATGCAAAGGCAATCCATGAGAACTACGGAGACGATTTTGATGTGTTGTTCGGACCGGCGTACAAGGGAATCCCGATCAGTGTTGTGACGGCTGTTGCATATAGCGAGCTGTATGGCAAGGAAGTGCGTTACTGCTCTGACCGCAAGGAGGAGAAGGATCACGGCGCAGATAAGGGAAGTTTCCTCGGAAGCAAGCTCAAGGACGGCGACAGAGTGGTAATGATCGAGGATGTTACAACTTCAGGCAAGTCAATGGAGGAGACAGTTCCAAAGGTAAAGGGAGCAGCAGACGTAGAGATCGTTGGACTGATGGTTTCCTTAAACCGCATGGAGGTCGGACTTGGCGGCAAGAAGAGCGCACTCGACGAGATCAGGGAGACATACGGCTTTGACGCAAAGGCAATCGTTACGATGGAAGAAGTGGTAGAACATTTGTACAATCGGGAGTGCCAGGGCAGAGTGGTCATCGATGATGAAATAAAATCCGCAATAGATGGATATTATAAGCAGTATGGCTGCAAATAAAAATAAATTTGACAAACACAAACGATTTTTCCTGATTCTTTTTATTGCTTATCTGTTGCTTTTGTCTTATTTCCTGTTCTTCTCAGAGGCGATGGGACGCATGGGGACAGAGGCACAGTACCGGTATAATCTTACTCTGTTCCGGGAGATAAAGCGATTCTATAAGTATCGGGAATTGCTTGGTTACAAAGCATTTTTCCTCAACGTATTCGGCAATGTGATTGCATTTATCCCATTTGGGATGTTGATCCCGAAGTTGCTGCCGAAGCTTAGCAACTGGTTCTGGGTGACGGTTCTGGCATTTGAGTTCAGCCTGTGCGTTGAGGTAATCCAGCTATGTTTTAAGCTGGGAAGTTTTGATGTGGACGATCTGCTGCTGAATACGATCGGCGGCTTTATCGGCTATTGGGTTCATTACATTTTGGATAGGAGCAGGAAACGCAATGTTTCTGATAAGAAGGCGTAAACGATTTCAGTTTACCGAAAGAAAACACTCGAAAAAAGGAATCATAGCGAGCGTTCTATCTGCAGCGGTGCTTGCAGCATATGGTGTTATCGTTACACAGGCATTTCGCACGGATGGCAGTCTGTCTGCATATTACGGCAGCGCGGGGATATGCCTGCTTGTCGTTTCCATTGTACTTGTTGTGCTTGCAGGGCAGAGCCTGACGGAGGAGGATTCCTATCCGCTTTTTCCGAGACTCTCACTCATATTGTCGATTCTGGCAGTTGTCTGCTGGGGGGCAACCTATGCGCTGGGACTTGGACTCATCGGATAACGCTTTAAATGGAGGAAGATTATTTATGAAATATTTGGAACTGATAAAACCATCCAATGAGCTTGTGGAGGAGCGTTTTTTTCTCATCCGCGAACGGCTGGGCGAGATCAGGGAAAAGCCGGAGGTCGCAGCACCATTTGATGGATATTTCCAGATGTTCGCTACACAGCTATTACAGCTTATTGAGGTAGAGACGCAGGCGGAGAGCGGCAGGCTTGCCGGCTGGAGTGCAGAGGAAGGAAAACGGATCAATGATGCGCTGTATGCACCTTTTATAAAGGAAAATTACGAGACTTCTTATGCCAACCCGGCGTATGCAGTCAAGGTGCTGGGAGAGGACCTTGGCGCGCATCTGGCAGCAGTTTTCAGTATGCTTATGGACTACAATACCTACGCATTTGAGGGCAACCGTTTCTTTGTATGTATTTTCGCAGAGCTTGTGGTGGAGCTTTATACACAGTTTGAGGATGCAGAGGAGTTCGCGCCGGAGGAAGTAAAGGCGAGCATCTATTCTTTCATGCATGACTATTCGGATGTCAGGATGGAGGATAAATTCGGGCGTCTGTTAAATCCGGATTATGATTATTTTAGAGATCTTGTCATGGAATCGGATCTGTCGGATGATGCATATCTCTATCGTTTTGGTCTGCATGTCGGAGAGAATGAGACAAAGAGCCGCGCGTATCTTGCATCTTTTTCGGAGGAAGAGATACAGGCGATGGCAGATACCTACACCGAGGGATACCGCATTGGATTTGCAGCATGCAACAAGGATATCAGCAAGAAGAGCGTAGCCGAGATCCGTTATCCGCTTGGCTTTGAGCGGATGGCACGCGCAGCAGTACGCAATTTTGAGAAGATCAATCTGCGTGCGACAATCAGACCGTATGCAACCTCTGCCAATAAGCAGGCAGATTACGATATGAAGGAGGTTGCGGCACTCTGGATGGATAAGGCGTATGTGGAGTACCGCTTAGAGTGCCAGCACAATGCACTTGAGGCGCTTAAGGACATCGCGCCGGGCTATGGTGGTCCTGCCGTGATCGAGGTGTTTGGCGAGGAGCCGTTCTCTCCGGTCAGCAAGAAGGAGAATCCGGCATACACTGAGAAACAGCAGAAGCTTATGGTTCAGATGATGAGTGGATCATCTCAGATGCTGAACGAATATATCCACGGCGAGGAGAGAAGCTTTACGATCATTGCATATCCGCTTCCGGCAATCGGAAAGGATTATGAGGCGATCTTTTCCGAGACAGTCAAGCTCAACACACTTGACTATGTACTGTACCGGGATATGCAGCAGAAGATCATCGACATCTTAGACACCGCAGACCGTATACACATTCAGGGAACGAACGGCAATAAGACGGATCTGTATGTAAAGATCCATCCGCTTGCAGATCCAAGTAAGGAGACTGCTTTTGAAAACTGTGTTGCCGATGTCAATATTCCGGTGGGTGAAGTATTTACCTCCCCGGTACTAAAGGGAACAAACGGTAAGCTCCATGTCAGCCAGGTATATCTCGGAGAACTGAACTATCTGAATCTGGAGATTGATTTCAAGGATGGAATGATCGACGCTTATACCTGCACGAATTTTGCGGAGGAAGCGGAGAACAAGAAATATATCGAGGACAACGTGCTCTACCATCATCCGACACTGCCGATGGGCGAGTTTGCGATCGGAACCAACACGACCGCATACCGCATGGCGCGTGTATACAATATTGCGGACAAGCTGCCGATCTTAATCGCAGAGAAAACCGGACCGCATTTTGCAGTGGGTGACACCTGCTACACCTATGATGAGGACAACATCACCTACAATCCGGACGGAAAGGCGATCATCGCAAGAGACAACGAGGTGTCCGCGCAGAGAAAGACCGATCTGTCCAAGGCATACTTTAACTGTCATACCGATATCACGATTCCGTATGACGAGCTTGGCGCGATCACGGTCATCCGCGGGGATGGAAGCACACAGGATATTATCCGCGACGGACGTTTCGTAGTTCCGGGAACAGAGATACTCAATCAGCCGCTCGATGAGCTAATGGCGTAAATGATCATAGATAATTGCAGATATTCTTGGCATTTTACCGGTGAAATATTGTGTTTTGCACTTTACACTTTTAAGAAAAGCACCTTAAAAATTGCAAAATTCTAGTTCAACCGTCCGGCGGTTTATTTATAAGTTCTGTCTTCTATAGGTTTGATCACTCCTCCCCGGCTGTTCGCGGATAGGTGGACTTTTCTTCCGAGGGCTTTTGTGTTCCCCTTTGTGGGGCACCGAGCGAAATGGGAGCATGCGGCGACTGTTTGAGCTCGTTGTGTATATAAAGGGAATATATATGATTGCGAGTTGGGAGGCGCATGCTCCAAATAACAACTTCGCAAGGCGCCCCACTTAGGGGAACTAGAAAGTCCGACAGAAAAGTCCACCTACCGTGTAACAGCCGGAGAGGAGTGTCAAAGCCAATAGAAGACATAACCTTATCACCGTCGGATCGGTTGAAAGAATTTGCGCAATTTTTGCAGAACTGCTTTTCTTAAAAGGAAAGTGCAAAAACGATACATCATGGAAATGCGGAAATCGATGGCTGCAATTATCATGGATAAATAAGCACAAAAAGGAGAAAAGAAATGGCACAAGTAGGAATTGTAATGGGAAGCGACTCAGATATGCCGGTTATGGCAAAGGCTGCAGATGTATTGGAGCAGCTTGGCGTAAGCTACGAGATGACGATCATCTCCGCACATCGTGAGCCGGACGTATTTTTTGAGTATGCAAAGAGCGCAGAAGAAAAAGGCTTTAAGGTAATCATCGCAGGAGCAGGAATGGCAGCACACCTTCCGGGAATGTGCGCAGCAATCTTCCCGATGCCGGTAATCGGAATCCCGATGCACACCACTTCTCTTGGCGGAAGAGATTCTCTTTACAGTATCGTGCAGATGCCGACCGGTATTCCGGTTGCAACCGTTGCAATCAATGGTGGCGCAAATGCAGGAATCCTTGCAGCAAAGATCTTAGCTACATCAGATGATGCACTTCTTCAGAGAGTAAAGGATTATGCCGCAGATCTGAAGGAGCAGGTGAAGGCAAAGGATGCACATCTGCAGGAAGTTGGATATAAGAACTACGCAAAATAAAAGATAGACAGACGTTTCCAATTATACACGTAAAAAACGTCAAATTTGTATTGTTTTTGAAATGGTCACAAACCCCTATAATAAGTATCATATAATGGTACAATTATAGGGGTTCTTGTTTTGTGGGAGTGAATCCTCTCCATGAAGCAGAGAACATGACGGAGGAATACATATGCAGGAGAAATATACGTATCGCAATCTCCCGATACCGGGAGGTGGTTATGTAACCGGATTTACGTTTCATGAGAACGCGCCGGGGGTACTTTATCTTAGGACGGACATTGGCGGCGCATACCGGTTCTGCCCGGACGAGAGACGTTGGGTCAGTCTGATCGATCATGTGAATATGAAGGATTTGAGAGAAACATTTCCTATCGCGCTGGCGCTCGATGACAAAGACCCGGCAAAGCTATATATCGCGAGTGGAATATGGAACAATCCGCCGGGCAGACTTTCCGTATCAACAGATTATGGAAAGCATTTTACATACTATGATATGCCAATGCGTGTGCATGGTAACTTAAACGGAAGAGGAACCGGTTACCGGCTGATCGTTGACAAAAAGGATAGCAGCCGTCTGTATTTTGCAAGTCAGGCGGACGGATTGTGGACAAGCCCAAACGGCGGAGCGGATTGGGAGAAGCTTGCGGCCATGCCGGAGGACTATCTGACCTTTGTGGGGCAGACAAGGGATGGCAGGGCACTCATTGTCGGAAGTGCCGGAATCACAACGAAGCGGAGCGATCATCTCAGGGGAAAGAGCCTTTATGTCTCCTATGATGAGGGGCAGACATTTACACAGCTGTGGCAGCCGGGAGATGGCGAGGTAGAGGGTGTGAAGCTCGCAGGGCTGGTGGCACAGCGCTACACGATGGATAAGCATTATCTGTATGTGACTTATTCCGTGATGGGACCGAATGCTTATGTACTCGAACATGGATATAGCTGCGATGGCGGAAGCGTGATCGGCGGAAAGGTCGTGCGCTATCCGATTGAGCCGGACGGAACGATCGGGCAGGGTGAGGATATTACACCGCCGGTGATTTGTCAGGGTGGTGCCAACATGTTTGACACGCCGGAGCGGGAGAACCGCGCAGGCAGGGATAAGAATGCAGAAAGCGGAGAGCAGATGCTGCAGCACGGATTTAGTGGAATATCCTGCACATTGCAGAAACCGGGACTTCTGGTTGTATCGACCATCAGCAAGGAGGACGGCGACTGCATGTACCGCTCTTTTGATTATGGACAGACCTGGGAGGCAATCCTATATGATCTATCTGTTGGACGGTTAGATTTCAGAACCTCCTATATGACACCGAGATATAACGGAGGACACAGCCTGGTTCATTGGATGACGGATATTAAGATCAATCCGTTCGATCCGCAGGAACTGTGGTTCAACACCGGGACGGGCGTATTCTGCACCAGGAATCTATTGGAGGATGTGGTTGTGTTTTCCGATTGGTGCGATGGTCTGGAGGAGACCGTACATCTGAATCTCTACAGTCCGCCGAAGGGTGAAGTGCAGCTGATCGACATTTTAGGTGATCTGGGAGGCTTTGCATTCCGCAATCTGGATAAGTCATGCGACAATTCGTTTGATGATGCGGATGGAAACCGCTATATTACCTGTATCAACGCAGATTATTCCGATAAAGACCCGAAAGTGGTTGTCGTGACACCGCGAGGCAACTGGACAGGAAAGACAAAGGGCGGTTTGATTTTATCAAAGGATCAGTGCAGGACCTTTGAGCGCCTTCCGATGCCATATGGCATATCGGAAAAGATCGATCAGGCGATTGCCGCAATTGAACGACCGAATGTAAACAGCGGCTGGGTAGCAATCTCACCGGATTGCAGGAGTCTTGTATGGTCGGTTGCGGATAATATATTTCTTCCGGCAGATATGGTGCTAGTCAGCACGGACGGCGGCAAGTCATTCCGGAAAGCAAATATCTATGACCTTTCCGGTAACTGTATTTCCGATTATCCGATCACGGAGGCTGCACCAGTACTTGAACACAAATATCCGCAGAACGAAGCGTTTGAAGCGGGTGAGCACATTTATGCATACGGCATGAAGGTGTTTGCAGACCGGTGCGACAGTGAGGTGTTCTATGGTTTTGGACGACATTTTGAACTGTATGTCAGCACGGATGGTGGCTGTAATTTCTACCAGAAGAAGCTGCCGGAGAATACGCCATGTGTGGATTTTTCACTGATCGACTGTGCCAACAAGACTGAGGTGCGGGGCGAGTGTGGAAAGAGCGGCGTGTTCTACATGGCACTCAGAGAGCATGGCCTGTATAAGCTGATCTATGACAGAAATGCCGATGAGGTAAGTCTTACCAGACTAAGCCAGGACGGAGATATATTCTACCGCATGGGACTTGGCGTGATACGTCCGGGTGCGGATTATTATAAAGAAGATAAGGCAATCTATACGGCGGCAACGATTGACGGCACTTACGGTTTTTACCGCAGTACGGATGAGGGCAGGACAAATACAAGATTAAATACCGATGCGCAGATGTACGGAGAGATCAACAGTCTCGAAGGCGACAGCCGCACATACGGACGATTTTATATTGCAACAGGAAGCCGGGGCGTGCTCTATGGGGAGCCGGTGGCTTCGGATGATAAGTAGAAGGAGGAGCAGTTATGCATTTTGAACAGGATGGAGACCGACTGATCATACGGGAGGGAATCTCACAGGTATGGATCGAGCCGTGGGGACCGAATTCCCTGCGTGTGCGGATGACGAAAGAGACACAGATGGACGCAAACGATTGGGCATTGGAGGAGAAAATGCCTAAGACGGATGCAACGATCACTTATGAGGAGATTGATGTTACAGATCCGTGGTATCAGACACCGGAATATGAGAAATACCACCAGACCGGAACGCAGGTAACTCTTGTAAATGGCAAGATTACGGCAAAGGTATCACACGAGGGCTGGATCAGCTTCTACAACCAGAAGGGAGAGCTTCTGACGGAGGAATACTGGAGAAACAGAAACCGTATCAACCGCTACTGTGTACCGCTCCGCGTGGATGCACGCGAGTTAAAACCGATTATGGGTACGAACGATTTTGCTCTGACGGCGCGGTTTGAGGCGTTTGACGATGAGAAGATCTTCGGTATGGGGCAGTATCAGGAAGCACATATGAACAAGAAGGGCGCAACACTGGAGCTGGCACATCGCAACAGTCAGGCGAGCGTTCCGTTCATGGTATCAAGCAGAGGATACGGATTTTTCTGGAACAATCCTGCGATCGGAACGGCAACCTTTGGAACCAACAAGACCGAGTGGCATGCAAACAGCACCAAGAAGCTGGACTATTTTATCACGGCGGGAGACACTCCGGCAGAGATCGAGGCACAATATTCGCTTGCTACCGGGCGCACGCCGATGATGCCGGAATACGGTATGGGCTATTGGCAGTGTAAGCTCCGTTACCGCAATCAGGAAGAATTGCTTGCCGTGGCAAGGGAGCATAAGAAGAGAGGACTTCCGATGGATGCAATCGTAATCGATTTCTTCCATTGGACGAGACAAGGTGATTTCCGTTTTGAGCCGAGAGACTGGCCGGATCCTGCAGCAATGGTAAAGGAGTTAAAGGAGCTTGGCATTGAGCTGGTCGTATCCGTATGGCCTACGATTGATGAACAGAGTTCAAATTACGGAGTTATGGCGGAAAACGGCTATCTGGTCAATGCAGACCGCTGCAATGCGATCCACATGACATGGATGGGAAATACGACATTTTACGATGCAACAAATCCGAAAGCGCAGCAGTTTGTCTGGGAGCAGTGCAAGGAGCACTACTATGATTATGGTATCCGCTGTTTCTGGCTGGATGAGGCAGAGCCGGAGTATGGTCCGTATGATTTTGACAATTACAGATATTATGAGGGACCGGCGGTGCAGTGTACCAACCGTTATCCGGTCGGCTATGCAAAGGGCTTTTATGACGGACTTAAGAAAGAGGGAGAGACCGATATCATGTCACTTGTGCGCTGTGCATGGGCGGGAAGCCAGAAATACGGAGTACTTACCTGGTCGGGAGACATCTATTCCTCTTTCCGCGCAATGCGTGAGCAGCTGCAGGCAGGCCTTAGCATGGGAATGGCAGGTATTCCGTGGTGGACGAGCGACATCGGCGGATTCTTAGGCGGCAATATTGCAGATCCACATTTCAAGGAGCTTCTGGTGCGCTGGTTTGCGTGGGGAGCATTCTGCCCGGTATTCCGTATGCATGGGGAGCGTTCTCCGTGGTATGAGCGTGAGCAGGAATTTATCAATGGAGTGCGCCAGCTGACATCAGGACAGGACAATGAGGTCTGGAGCTTTGGCGAGGATAATTATGAGATCCTGAAGAAGTACCTCTTTATCCGTGAGAAGCTCCGCCCATATATCCGCGAGTGCATGAAAGCTGCAAGCGAGAGCGGCGCTCCGGTCATGCGGCCGCTGTTTTACGATTTCCCGGAGGACAAGGATAGCTGGGAGATTGAGGATGCCTACATGTTCGGACCGGATCTTCTGGTTGCGCCGGTGATGGAAGAGGGCGTGACAGAGAGAAGTGTATATCTGCCGAAGGGCGCTACCTGGAAGGATGCCTACACAAAGAAAACCTACGAGGGTGGACAGCGTGTGACCGTACCGGCGCCGATCGATATCATTCCGGTATTTATGCGCGACGGAAAAGAATATGATATTTATGAGTAATCGTTTTGGTTTGAGAAGCGGTAAGAAATTTACCGGACGGGAACAGAATACAAACGCAATATAAGTGCAATAAAAAGACTTTGTGCCACAAAATATCAGTGGTACAAAGTCCTTTTTTATTATTATAGGAAAATACCTTTATTCTGCAATCGCCTGGCCGGTATAGAGCTGATAGTACTTGCCCTTTGCTGCAATCAGTTGATCGTGATTGCCACGTTCGATTACACGACCCTGCTCTAAGACGATGATACAGTCACTGTTACGGACGGTGGAAAGGCGGTGGGCGATAACAAATGTGGTACGTCCTGCCATAAGTTTATCCATACCATCCTGGACAATGCGCTCGGTACGGGTATCGATGGAACTGGTCGCTTCATCGAGAATCAGTACCGGAGGATCTGCGATAGCGGCTCTTGCAATGGCAAGGAGCTGACGCTGGCCCTGACTTAAGTTGGCTCCGTCACCGGTCAGCACGGTCTGATAACCATCTGGAAGCTGGCGGATAAAGGTGTCTGCATTTGCAAGCCGTGCCGCAGCATAAACCTCCTCGTCTGTTGCGTCAAGCTTGCCGTAACGGATGTTTTCCATAACAGTTGCCGTAAACAGATGCGTATCCTGAAGAACGATTCCGAGAGAATGGCGCAGGTCTGCCTTTTTGATTTTATTGATGTTGATGCCATCATAGCGGATCTTACCATCCTGAATGTCGTAGAAACGGTTGATCAGGTTGGTGATGGTTGTCTTTCCGGCTCCGGTGGAACCGACAAACGCGATCTTCTGACCGGGGGTAGCATACAGATCCACATTGTGAAGAACGATCTTCTCCGGTACATATCCGAAGTCGACATCATCAAAGACGACATCGCCCTGCAGCTTTTTGTACTCGACCTCTCCGGTTGCCTGATGGGTATGTTTCCAGGCCCAAAGTCCGGTGTGATGGTCTGTTTCGGTAAGGACACCATTTTCCTCTGTCGCATTGACAAGCGTAACGTATCCTTCATCTGCCTCCGGCTCCTCGTCGAGCAGTCCGAAGATTCGCTCGCAGCCTGCAAGTGCCATGATGATACTGTTGAACTGCTGGCTGACCTGTGAGATCGGCATGGAGAACTGCTTGTTGTAGGTCAAAAATGCAGCGAGTGAGCCGACGGTAAAGGTGCCGAAGGTGATAGGTCCTACGGTGGTTCCACTTAAGGAAATCGCAAGGAAACCGCCGAGGATGGTGCAGAGGACATAGCTTAAGTTACCGATCTGCGCGTTGATCGGACCCATCAGGCTGGCATAGTAGTTTGCGTTCATAGCACTGTCAAACAGTTCATCGTTGATTTTGTTAAAATCTTCAATGTTCTGCTGCTCATGGGTAAAGACCTTTACGACTTTCTGACCGCTCATCATCTCCTCGATGAAGCCGTTTACCTTTCCGAGGTTCTGCTGCTGTGCAACGAAGTAGCGGCTGGAGAATCCGGCGTAATGCTTGCTGACATAGAAAGTTATGGCAACCATGAGCAGTGTCAGGATTGTAAGCGGAACGCTCAGGCGGATCATGCATACCAGGACAAAGATAACAGTAATCGCACTGTTGAACATCTGGGGAATACTCTGGCTGATCATCTGACGGAGAGTGTCCATGTCGTTGGTGTAGATAGACATGATATCGCCGTGTGAGTGCGTGTCAAAGTAGCGGATCGGCAGATCCTGCATATGGGAGAACAGCTCATCACGCATATATTTGATGCTGCCCTGTGAAATATAAATCAGCATTTTCTGCTGGATAAAGGTTGCAATGATTCCGACTGCATAAAATCCGGCAACACGTCCCATTGCGTGAAGCAGTGGACCATAGTCGCTGCCGCCGTCCGCTAAGAGCGGCGTGATGTAGTCATCAATCAGGGATTGGATGAACATGGTTCCCTGTGTGTTTGCAAAAACTGATAAAAGCAGGCAGATCAGCACGATAATCCATAGGACAGCATAACGGCTGATGACTGTTTTGAGTAAGCGGGCTAACAGCTTGCCCGGGTTTTTGATCTGAGGCTTTGGACCTCTTGGCCCTCTTGGTCCCGGCATTAGTTTGCACCTCCTTCGTCAAAGTCTCCACCGCCGCTTGTCTGGGATTCATAGACATCGCGGTAGATATCGTTGGATATGAGCAGATTCTCATGGGTATCGAATCCATCAAGCTTGCCATCGTTCATGACAATGATGCGGTCAGCATCCATGACAGAACTGATACGCTGCGCGATAATGAGCTTGGTGGTACCCGGGATTGCTTCGCGGAATGCCTTGCGGATGTTTGCATCAGTAGCGGTATCGACCGCGCTGGTGCTGTCATCCAGAATAAGAATCTTCGGTTTCTTTAGCAGTGCGCGGGCGATACAAAGACGCTGCTTCTGCCCACCGGAGACATTGGTTCCACCCTGCTCGATATGTGTGTTGTACTTGTCAGGGAATTTCTGGATAAATTCATCTGCGCATGCCATTTTGCAGGCTTCGATGCATTCCTCCTCGGTAGCGTTTGGATTGCCCCAGCGGAGGTTATCCAGAATACTTCCGGAAAACAGTACGTTCTGCTGCAATACTACGGATACCTCGTTGCGGAGCGTATCAAGATCGTAGCTGCGGACATCCTTTCCACCGACGTAGACTGCGCCGTCATTGACATCGTATAGGCGGCTGATCAGGTTTACGAGAGAAGATTTTGAACTTCCGGTTCCGCCGATGATTCCGATCGTCTCTCCGGATCTGATATCCAGACTGATGTTATCGAGGATCGGAGCCTCGGAGTGCTCATTGTAACGGAAAGTCACGTGATCAAAGCGGATGCTTCCGTCAACAACCTCGTAATCCGGGTTTTGGGGATTGGTCAGATCACTCTTTTCGTTTAATACCTCTGCAATACGGTTTGCGCTTGCGATACTCATGGATACCATGACGAAGATCATGGAGAGCATCATCAGGTTCATCAGGATACTCATGCAGTATGTAAGGAGTGAGGTGAGGTTACCGGTGGTAAGCTCGCCGGCAACGATAAAGTGAGCACCGAACCAGCTGATCAGCAGGATACAGGTGTATACGGTAAGGTTCATAAGGGGCGCGTTCCACAGAACAACGTTCTCTGCGCGGGAGAGCATGTTGTAGATGCTCTGGCTTGCTTTCTTGAAGCGCTGCTTTTCATAATCACCGCGCACGTACGCTTTTACGACACGAATTGCGGAGACATTTTCCTGAATGCTCTCGTTGAGATCATCATACTTTAAGAATGCTTCACGGAAATAGCGCATTGCAAAAAAGACGATGAGCGCAAGGCAAAATCCTAGAATAATGACAGCGACAAGATAGATGGAAGCGAGCCTGGGGCTGATGAAAAATGACATAGCCATTGCACAGATAAGGCTTGCAGGAGCACGCATAGCCATGCGCAGGATCATCTGGTAGGCGTTCTGGATGTTTGTGACATCCGTTGTCATACGGGTGACAAGACCTGCTGTGCTGTACTTGTCGATGTTGGAAAAGGAGAAGGTCTGGATGTTTTTAAACATCGCCTTTCTTAAGTTGCGGCCGAGTCCCATGGAGGCTTTGGCGCCGTACTTGGCCCCCATCCATCCTCCAAACAGGGAGACAAATGCGCATGCGACCATGAGCAGTCCCATTTTGACAACGTAGCCCTGGTTTTCACCATAGATTCCGACATCAATAATCTTTGCCATCAGAAATGGGATGATGGTCTCCATCAACACTTCCAACAGCATAAAAAGAGGCGTAGCGATGGAAGCTTTTGTGTATTCCTTCAGCTGTGCGCCGAGTGTTTTTAACATAAGATGTTATCCTTCCTTTCTTTGCAGTTTCGCGGAAAAACCGCGCGCATATGTGAAATTTTATAACCACAAATGACAAAAGTCAAATACATATATATAGGAAACGACAGCGAAAATACAATTTTTACGTCAGAGTAAAATTGTGACGATTTTTGGACATAATATTTGGCAAAAATGTATAGGAAGCCGATAAAATAAGGGTTTGCGGAACAAAAATAGGAAAAAGGTACGACCACATAATGTAGAATTGATACGTTGACAAAACCACAACATATTGTATAATTAGAATCAGCGTTAAGATATCACCAGAAAAAATGATAATATATAACGAAGATACAAAGGAACGGTGGAGGTTAAGTAATGAAAATAATCAAACGAAGCGGAAGCGAAGCAACATTTGATGAGGCGAAGATTGTTGCCGCAATCCAGAAGGCAAACGCATCCGTTATTGACTATGAAAAGCTGACAGATGAGCAGATTGAGGAGATCGCGGCGAATGTAGAGACTGCGTGTGAGAATATGAAGCGTTCTCCAAGCGTAGAAGAAATCCAGGATATGGTGGAGAACCAGCTCATGAACCAGAGAGCTTTTACGGTAGCCCGCAACTATATCACATATCGCTATAAGAGAGCCCTGGTCCGCAAATCCAACTCTACGGACGAGCAGATCTTAAGTCTTCTCGAGTGCAACAATGAAGAGGTAAAGCAGGAGAATTCCAACAAGAACCCAACCGTAAGCAGCGTGCAGCGCGATTATATGGCGGGCGAGGTCAGCAAGGATATCACAAGAAGATTTCTTCTTCCGGAGGATATTGTTGAGGCACATGAAAAGGGACTGATCCATTTTCACGATGCAGATTATTTTGCACAGCATATGCATAACTGCTGTCTGGTCAACCTTGAGGATATGCTGCAGAATGGAACCGTCATCAGCGAGACAATGATCGATCCGCCGAAGAGCTTTTCAACTGCCTGCAACATCGCAACACAGGCAATCGCACAGATCGCAAGCAGCCAGTATGGTGGACAGAGTATTTCGCTTTCCCACCTTGCGCCATTTGTGCAGGTAAGCCGTGACAAGTTCCGCAAGCAGGTGCGCACCGAATTTGAGACTGCGGGAATCGAGCTTGATCAGGAGAAGATCAACGAAGTCGCAGAGCTCCGCGTCAAGGAGGAGATCAACCGCGGCGTACAGATGATCCAATATCAGGTCATCACCCTTATGACAACAAACGGGCAGGCTCCGTTTATCACTGTATTTATGTATCTGGATGAGGTCCCGGATGGACAGATCCGTACAGACCTTGCAGCAATTATCGAGGAGATGCTTCACCAGAGAATCAAGGGCGTAAAGAATGAAAAGGGTGTATATATCACCCCGGCATTTCCGAAGCTGATCTATGTGCTGGAGGAGGACAATATCACCGAGGATTCCAAGTATTGGTATCTGACCAGACTTGCCGCACAGTGTACTGCAAAGCGTATGGTTCCGGATTACATTTCTGAGAAGAAGATGAAGGAGCTGAAGGTGGATAAGACCGGAAAGGGACAGTGCTACACCTGTATGGGCTGCCGAAGCTTCCTGACACCGGACCGCACGACTGAGAACGTGGCAAATGCCAAGAATTATGTTGAGGGAGAGGGTAAGTATTACGGAAGATTCAATCAGGGTGTTGTCACCTTGAATCTTGTAGATGTGGCATGCTCTTCCGGCAAGGATATGGACAAGTTCTGGCAGATCATGGAGGAACGTCTGGAATTGTGTTACCGCGCGCTTATGTGCAGGCACAAGAGACTTCTCGGCACGCCTTCCGATGTAGCTCCGATTTTGTGGCAGAATGGTGCACTTGCACGTTTAAAGAAGGGTGAGACGATCGACAAGCTTTTGTTTGGCGGTTACTCTACCATTTCCCTTGGATATGCAGGATTATGTGAGTGTGTAAGATATATGACCGGTGTTTCACATACGGATCCGGAGGTAGGAACCCCGTTTGCACTTAAGATCATGCAGAGATTAAATGATGCCTGCGCAGATTGGAAGGCGGCAACGGACATTGATTTCTCTTTGTACGGCACACCGCTTGAATCTACAACCTATAAGTTCGCAAAGTGCTTACAGAAGCGCTTTGGAAGAATTGAGGGCGTTACCGACAAGAACTATATCACCAACAGCTACCATGTACATGTAACTGAGAATATCAACGCATTTGACAAGCTCAAATTTGAATCCCAGTTCCAGGCACTCTCTCCGGGAGGAGCGATCAGCTACGTTGAAGTTCCGAACATGCAGAATAACATTGATGCTGTTCTCTCTGTTATGCAGTACATTTATGACAACATCATGTATGCAGAGCTTAACACCAAGAGCGATTACTGCATGAAGTGCGGCTACGATGGAGAGATCGAGATCATCAACGAAGAGGGAAGCGGAAAACTGATCTGGCAGTGCCCATGCTGCGGCAACCGCGATCAGGATCAGATGAGCGTTGCGCGCCGTACCTGTGGCTATATCGGCACGCAATTTTGGAATCAGGGCCGCACACAGGAAATCAAAGAGCGCGTACTGCATCTGTAGTGGGGACGTTCCTTTTGACACAAGGAGCGCCCATTGGCACGAATTTCAAGACACTGTATTTCACGGTTGTGGAATACAGTGTCTTTTTTGACACAAGCCTGCTCCTTTGGTATAATTATCTTTATGGGAGAATGCCTATAAGGGCATATACAGGAAGGAATTTGTATGATACAGCAAGAAGAAAAACAGCCTTGGCTGGAAGCAATAGACTCACAGCATTTTATTGATAACACCGCAAAATTCAACGACCTGATGATGATGTACCGCTGTGCAATCCGCGAAGTACAGACCAAGCTTGAAGTGTTAAATGATGAATTTTCCGTAGAGAATAAGCGTAATCCGATCTCTTTTATTAAGACAAGGATCAAAAGTCCACAGAGCATTTACAATAAGCTGCAAAAGCTCGGCTACGATTTCACTGCTGAGAATATACAGGAGCAGTTGAATGATGTTGCCGGTGTGCGCGTAGTTTGTGCATTTATTGATGATATTTACACGATTGCAAATCTCGTTGGAGAGCAGGACGATATTAAAGTAATAAAAATCAAGGATTATATCAAAAATCCGAAGGACAATGGATATCGGAGCTATCACATGATCGTGGAGATACCGGTATTCTTCTCAAAAGGAAAGACGCCGATGCGCGTGGAAATCCAGATCCGCACAAATGGCATGGACTTCTGGGCAACCTTGGAGCATCAGCTTCGCTACAAGAAAGGAATCGAGGACCTGCCGGGCTACGATGAGATCAGTCAGGAGCTTCTGATGTCTGCAAAGGCGGTCATTGAGACCGAAAATGAAATGCAGAGAATCAAAAATAAAATAGGTATGTTCCATGATATTTAGTTAGAATAATTCTATACGACCAAGCAACAGGTCTATCAGATTGCAATGGAAAATTCATAATAAAGTTGCGACATTTACGTCGCAAGTACGGGGTGAACTACTGCGCGACCGTAAACAGTGCATAAAAATATCCTCTCTTTTCCATCAGGGAGTCAAAGGTGCCGGCTTCGGTAACGGTGCCATTTTTAAGCACAATGATCTCGTCATAACGCCGCATCTGTGATTCAGCTAAGACGTGTGTTACGACAATCCGGGTGACTCCGGTAAGATCAAGGATGTTGTCGGAGACCTGGTGCGCAGTCTGTGCATCGAGGGAGGCAGTTGCCTCATCTACCAGAAGGACAGAGGATTTCTTGAGCAGGCTTCGTGCAATGGAAATTCGCTGCTTCTCACCACCGGAGAGTCCTTTTCCATTCTCACCGCAGAGATAGTCTTCCCCGCGTTCCCGGAACAGGCATTCTAAGTGTGCCCTGCGGATAGCCTCGTCCAGCTTTGCGTCTGGAAAATTGCGGAACATGGAAACATTGTCCCTGATGGAGGCGTTGAATACAAATACACTCTGTTGGATCACTGAGATCACATCATACAGCGATTCCGCTGAAATGCTTCTAAGCTCTGCATCATCGAAAAGAATGCTGCCGCTGTAATCGGTGCTCGCGGCCATGAGCAGATTAAGGAGCGTCGATTTCCCGCATCCACTTCCGCCAACGATCGCATAGGCTTTTCCTGCCTCGAAACGGACAGAGATATGGTGGAGGATTTCTTTGTCTTTTTCATATCCGAAGGATACATCCTGCAATTCAATCCCTTTTGCAAGGTACGAAAGATTGAGCCCGCCGGTGGAACCAGAATTTTGCTTAAGTGCGTTGGCAAGTTTATCAACCAGACCAAGTGCCGCTTTGCGGTCTGCCAATAGGCCGGGCAATGTGGCAATCGGTTCGATGATATAGTTCATCAAGTTTACAAACAGGAGCAAAGCACCCGGTGTCAGCCCATAGCCATTTTTGGTGAGGTATGCACCAACCAGAAAAACCGCCAGTTGTGCGAAAATCCCCGTCACCGAACCAATCATTCCGATGATACTTTTGACGCGTTGACGATTACATTTCTCCTTTTCCAAGGAACTGTTATTTCCTTTAAACAGATCGTAAATCTCCTTTTCAGCCTTAAAACTTTTTACAATAGAAAATCCGCCGAGACAATCCTGTAGAGCAGCAGTGAAATCTTTGTTGCGGTCAGATACTCGCACTTCGGCTGCTTCAAGTCTGCCGCCTGTCAGGATGGAGGCAAAAAGCGGTAAAATGCTCACGCAGATGGCAACCGCGGTCAGAAGCGGAGAGTACCAGAGCATCATGGCAAGCGCACCGATAAAGGTGACAGACATTGTGATGATGTCAAACTGTTGGCTTAAATAGTTGCTCTCGATACTTGTCGCATCATTGGTAAGTGATGACAGATAGGCAGCTGTGCTTTCATCCTTAAAGGATGAGATGCTTTTGTGGATTAGCATATCGAAGGCATAGTCCTTATATTGCTGCATGGCACGTTTCAGATAAGATGGTCTGACAATGCAGGTAAGTATATAGAGGACAATGCATAGGGAAAGGAAGCCGATACTTGCTCTTGTGAGTTCCCAAAGTGAAAGTGAACCATGTACACCGGAGGCGGTATCGACAAGCTGCTGCATGAGCCATGAGATGAGCAGGCCAAGAGAGCCGGAGGCCAGGGCGGCAAAGGTGGAGACCAAGAAGGCAAGCATATTCCTGTGATAAAATTGTGCGGTAAGCTGTTTCTTAAGTGATTTTGTTTTCATCTGCGTTTATTCCCTTCAAATGTTTTTTGTTGTACTTCAAATTGTAGCAATGCGCTTTTATAAGTTGAACACACCAGGCGCACAATTTTTCGGGAAAAATATGCACCAATGGTATGAGTTGTAAGCCAATGGGCGCTCCTTGTGTCAAAAGGAACGTCCCCACTTGAAAACTATCGCGCAATATGGGTATAATAGATAGCGTAGTGAAATTGGAATATAGAATGTTATCAGGGAGAATAAAATGCGAAAAACAAAAATTATCTGTACAATAGGACCGGCGTGCGAGAATGAAGAGACACTTACACAGATGTGCTATGCAGGAATGAATGTTGCAAGACTGAATTTCTCACATGGAACTTTAGAAGAACAGCAGGCGAAGATTGACCTGATCAATAAGGTAAGGGACAAGGTTAATATGCCGATTGCGATAATGCTTGATACAAAAGGACCGGAGTACCGTATCCGCAAGTTTGAGGATGGTAAGATCACATTGAAAGAGGGCGACACATTTACCTTCACGACGGAGCAGATTGCAGGTAATCAGGAGCGTGTTGCGGTCAATTACCCGGATCTGATCAACGAGCTTAAGGTGGGGGACCAGATCCTTGTCAACAATGGACTTGTTGTATGCGAGGTAAAGAAGCTGCAGGGAAACGACGCAATCTGTACCGTATTGTCCGGCGGGGAACTCTCCAATAATAAGAGCATGAATTTCCCGAACAAGGTGTTAAAGGGAAATTATCTGAGCGAGCAGGATAAAGAAGATCTGTTGTTTGGTATCAAGAACGGCGTTGACTTCGTTGCAGCGTCCTTTGTATCCAACGGAAGCGATATGCGCCAGCTCAAGGAATTTTTGACAAAAAATGGCGGAGAAGATATTGACATCATCGCAAAGATCGAGAATCAGTCCGGTGTGGATCATATCGATGAGATCTGCACGATTGCAGACGGTGTGATGATCGCGCGCGGTGATCTTGGCGTGGAGATCCCATATGTCAATCTGCCAGCAATCCAGAAGCAGCTTACCAAGCGATGCAGACTGCTCGGAAAGCGTGTCATCACTGCAACCGAAATGCTTGAGTCAATGATCCACAATCCAAGACCAACAAGAGCAGAGATCTCCGATGTTGCAAATGCTGTGTACGAGGGGACATCCGCAATCATGCTCTCCGGGGAATCCGCAGCAGGAAAATATCCGGTGCAGGCCGTTAAGACAATGGCAGAGATTGCAGAATGTACCGAGAAGGAAATTGATTATACGGAGTGGTTCCGCAATACAGAGTACAAGATACACAGCAATCTGGATGCACTTTCCCACGGCACCTGTGCGATGGCAATTGATGTAAACGCTAAGTGCATTGTAGTCAATTCGGTAAGCGGAACAACCGCACGTATGGTCAGCCGTTTCCGCTGCCCGGTAGACATCATCGGTATGACTACCTCAAAGCGTGCGATGCGCAAGCTGAATTTAAGCTGGGGTGTATATCCGATGCTCAGCGAGGAATATAATTCCATTGATGTTATGTTTTACAACGATCTGAATCAGGCAAAAGAGATCTTCGGTCTGCAGCAGGGAGATAATGTTGTCCTGACCGGTGGGCAGATCAACGGAACCAGCGGAAATACAAACATGATCAAAGTAGAAACACTGTAAGAATGGAAAAACGTATAGATTTTTCTAAAATAATATAAGAATACTAATGTTTACAAAATAGGCGAAATATGCTATTTTCTTCTTATAGTTATTCATTTGCTTTTAGGGAGGCGTGTACTTATGACATATCAGGAATTAGTTAAGAAATTGGAGACAGCATATGCGAAGGCAGATGCAAGCGCAATTAAAGACCATGTAGCAGTACAGTTTAACGTTACCGGCGAGGGCGAAGGGGCACTTTACCTTGAAGTGTCAGATGGAAAGATTGACATTCAGCCATATGAATACTATGACAGAGATGCGATCGTTACCACGAATGCAAGCGCTCTTGTAGATATCGCGACAGGCAAGCTCAATATCTCTGAGGCTTACAACAAGGGAATTCTTTATGTGGATGGAGATCTTCACAAAGCATCTTTACTTGAGAAGATTGTTCTTAAGAAAGCAGCAGAGAAAAAGGCACCGGCAAAGAAAGCTCCGGTTAAGAAAGCACCGGCAAAAAAGACAACTGCAAAAAAGACAGAAGCACCAAAGGCAGAAACCATAAAGAAGACTGAGGCACCAAAGACAGAACCGGCAAAGAAAGCAGAAGCACCAAAGACAGAACCGGCAAAGAAAGCAGAAGCACCGAAGGCAGAACCGGCAAAGAAGGCAGAAGCACCGAAGGCAGAGCCAGCAAAGAAAGCAGAAGCACCAAAGACTGAGCCGGCGAAGAAGGCTCCGGTAAAGAAAAGCACAAAATAAAAAAGTGCGGTATAAGACGATTGGAAAGCCTGCTCTACTTGGTAGAGCGGGCTTTTGAGGTTAATGGAATGAATTATGCAGGAATAAAATATTGTGATATTGCAAATGGACTTGGATGCAGGACGGTTTTGTTTGTGTCCGGGTGCAGAAATCATTGCAAGGACTGCTTCCAGCCTCAGACAAGGGACTTCTCCTATGGGGAACCATTTGATGAGGACATCCAGAAGCAGATATTGGATTCATTGGAACCCGATTACGTGCAGGGACTTACCCTGCTTGGCGGCGAGCCGTTTGAGCCTGAAAACCAAAAGGAATTGGCCCCTTTTGTGGAAAAGGTGCGAAAGCGCTTCCAACAGAAGAATATATGGGCATTCACCGGATATATATATGATAAAGATCTGGTCGAGGGTGGTCGGAAGCACACACCGGATACAGACAGATTGCTTGCAATGATTGATGTGCTGGTGGACGGACCATTTATTGCGGAGGAAAAGGATATTCGCCTAAAGTTCCGCGGCTCCAGAAATCAGCGGGTAATAGACTTGAAAAAAACGTTAGAAAGTGGCACAATCGAATTGTTCATGGAGTAAGTAACAGCAAAAGAGTGTGTTTTGAATGGTATAAAAGGGAGTGTTTGGATATGAAGAAAAAGGTACAGCAGATGCTGGCGCTCATTTGTAATGCGCTTGGGACAATCGCAGCGGTATATGTCGGTGGCTGGCTGATGTTTTTGCAGCCACTTCATGCGCTATACACGGCATTTGGAAATGGAGAGCTGAGCGTACACCTCGTTGCGGTCTGCGCAGTAAAGATCTTATTGTCCGCAACATTTGCAGGGCTGGTGTGGTGTATCGGGTACATTGGCTGCAATTATTTTAAAGGAAAAGAAGATCCGGATTGGTCATTGCTTAACAGTCAGACTGATGACCAGCAATTGGTCGGCAAGGAGAGCTAAGGGTGATTTTACGAGTACCGGACTATTATGAGGAATTTTCCTGTATTGCAGGAGATTGCAGGCATAGCTGCTGCATCGGCTGGGAGATCGATATCGATGAGGATACCTATGCGTATTATAAGAGCATCGGCGGAACGCTGGGAGAACGTTTCGCTGCACATATGTATATGACGGAGGACAACGAGCATAGCTTTCAGCTGGAAAGCAATGGTTATTGTCCTTTCTTAAATAAGGACAAGCTCTGCGATATCTGTATTGCACTTGGGGAGGAAGCTTTGTCGGAAGTGTGTACAGAGTATCCGCGGTTTTCTCTTGAGTATGGAAACGTCTTGCAAAAATGTCTTTCGCTGTCGTGTGAGGAGGTTGCGCGCATCCTGTTTTCCAGGGAGGCACCGGTCGAGATTGTGGATCATCCCATGGGCGATGACACACCAGATGCAGACGAGCAGGAAGATGAATGGATTCCTGCAATGGAGCAGATGCAGAAACAGGCAATCGCCCTGCTGCAGGATCGAAGCAGGGATATATGGACGAGAATGAGGGAGTATCTTCTGCCGATATGCGAGGACGCTTGTGATGCAAATGATGAGACCGGTTCCGGAAAAACGGCGGCAAATGAGCATGGCAGCAAAAATGACGCAGAAGCTGGCGTAGAGGAAAAGCTGGTTGCCAAGCAGGCATACCGAGATTTTAAATCACGATATCAGACCTTTGCCGAGATGGAGACACTCGATGAAGAGTGGGAGAGCGTAAAGGCTCAGATGGAGGAGCATTATACGGCGGAGACGTATGCTTCCATTTTGCAGCAGTATCTGCAAAGCCCGGCATATCGGGAGAGCGATTATGAACAGCTTATGGTATATTTCACGTTCCGTTATCTGATGAATGCAGTGTACGATTACGATGCCGCATCGTACCGGAAACTGGCGGTGGTATTTACGCTTTTTATCCGGGATATGGACGCGCTACGGTATTATTTAAACGGCGGCTGTTATACGAGAGACGACCGTGTCGATGTGGTGCGGATCTTTTCCAAAGAGGTAGAGCATTCCGAGGAGAATATTGAGCTGGCGCGCGAGGCATTTTTGTTTGAGGAAGTGTATGAGACGAAAAGGCTGATGCGGCAGATATAAAAAAGGCGCGATTTACGCGCCTTTTTTGATGTAGTGATTATTTATCCAAAAGATCAGTGTAGAAATTGTATATATCATGATATTATTGGCGTGTTCGGCGAGAGTGAAAATTTGAATTTTACGCAGAGATTTATGTGACAAGGGGTGAAAAAGTGTAGATGTAAAGTCTGTGTTACAAAACTTCGCAAAAATGCACAACTTAGTTGGTTCGGATGTAAAGCTTTGTGTGTTATGATTAGTACAGATTACTGAACAGAATCTGTATTATAAGTATCTATTGGCTGATAGTTAAAATGAAAATAACGAACGGAGATGGATTGATGAGTTTAGGAACTAATATACAATATTTACGCAAACTAAACAAATTAACACAGGAACAATTCGCTGAAAAAATGAACATTACGCGACAAACTGTTTCAAGATGGGAAGCAGATGAAGTTATTCCAGAACTTAGTAAACTTGTTGAAATTTGTTCTGCATTTTCATGTAAATTGGATGAATTAGTAAGAGAGAATATGTCTTCTAAGAATGAAATTTATTCAGAAGTTAAAGTTAGAAAAGTGCCTGCGTTCAAAATGGCAAGATATGTAATGATTTCGCCCAATCCAGAGTCAGATGTGCAAAATTACATGATGAATTGGGGAAAGGTAAGTGGTTTAGTAGCCGCAGATTCTAATGCAAAATTGATTGGATGGGATTTTCCTTTTGTGTCTCAAGAATTGCAGAGTAGATTTGGACTTCATGGATATGTTGCAGCTTATATACTTCCGGAAGGATTTCAGACTAATTGTCTCGGGGTAGAATATGCTCAAAACAAAGAAGCGGAGTATGCAGTAATTACTGTAACAGAACCAATGATTAGACCGTTTGAGAGAATACCCACAGGATATAAACATATTATGGATTTTTTACAAGCTAATAATTTTAAAGATAAAGTGAGCGATAATATTATTGGATGTTTTGAACATGAATACGAAAAAGAAGGTGTGCATTACATGGATATTTATGTGCATGCTGCTAGTGTAACTAAAGTAAACGCATATTCTACGTTTAATTAGTGGAGCAAGATTAGGCATTAATAAACTTTAAGGCTTCTGGTGAGTCTGAAAGCATGCAAAGATTTGAATTTGTTGAACCACACATTGCAATTCAAAAGAATCGTAATGTGTTGAACAGTCCCTATAACTCTATGATGTTCGAGCGTGAAACGCGGGTTATAGAATTGCTGATCGACGAGGAACTGCTAAAAGTAGAACAGACATGACCGGGATCATGCCTGTTCCAAGAAAATTGCAAATTGTTATTTACCAACAGGGGGCTTGCACGCTCCCTTTTTTGATACTATTTATCCAAAAGATCTGTGTAGAAGTCCGCATAATCGCTGCGTCCGGCATGGGTGTAGTCGATTGCGGCAGATGGATGCTGATTTAATCGTCCGGTCAGCAGATATGGGATATCGTAGCCCCAGAGTGCGCCGCTTTCCTTAAGAGGCAGCATGTACTGCTCAAGGAATTTGAGAATCGGGTAGATATTGTATTTCGGATTCTTTAAGAAGCTGATCAAAAGCTCCATCGCACAGTTGCCGGCACCGCGTCCCATAGACATCATGGTCGCATCAAGGTAGCTGACACCGCGGGCAACGGATTCGATGGTGTTTGCAAACGCAAGCTGCTGATTGTTGTGCGCATGAATACCGATAAATTTGTCATATTTTTCTCCGACTTCCATATATTTGTCAGCGATACGGCGGATCTGTTCCGGATATAATGCACCGTAGCTGTCCACAATATAAATACCGTCTGCACTACTCTGACCGACCATGTCAAGTGCCTGATCGATATCGGCTTCCTTGGCATTGGAAACTGCCATGATGTTGCAGGTGACTTCGTAGCCCTTTGCCTTTGCGTCCTCAATGATATCGAGAGCGGCAGGCATCTGGTGTACATAAGTTGCAACCCGTATCAGATCAATGACGCTGTCCTTCTTATCAATAATATCCTTTTTGTAATCGCAGCGGCCGACATCTGCCATGACGGCAAGCTTCATATCGGAAGGGTTGTCGCCGACGATCGCACGGATGCTGTCCTCGTCACAGAACTTCCATTTGCCGAATTTGCTTGTATCGAACATTTCCTTGGAAGCTTTGTAGCCAAACTCCATATAGTCGACTCCGGCTTTGACATTGGTGCGATAAAGAGCACTGATAAAGTCATCGGTAAACATAAAGTTGTTGACCAGACCTCCATCTCTTATTGTAGCATCCACGACACGGACATCGGGACGCACCGTCATTAAGTCGCCTTTTTGTGACATGTTCATCATCCTCCTGGTATATTAATTAAAAACATTAGCACTTCAACGCTTTAAAGCGTGTGAGTATATAATACATATACTTGGAGAAAAAAGCAAGTAAAACTTTACATTTTTTTCACGCACTAATATAATGAGTGATGCAATGCATTTCGAGGAGGATTAAAATGATTAATTATCTGGGAAACTTTGATTTTTCTGTTGTCGCCTTTATCGGCGTATTATTTGCTTTCGCTGCAACCTGCATGGCAATTGCCAAATTGAACCCGCTTCTTCCAAAAGATCTGGGAAGACAGTTTGCACATGACGGATCTTTGTCCGCCGGAAAGCCGAGAGGTGCCGGCATTATATTTATATTTGTTTTTGTTATCACAGCACTTTTATTTTCACAGATCAACATGGAGATCGCAATCTACCTGTGTCTGGTAACAATTGAGATGTTTACAGGCTTTTTTGATGACGCATCCGAGAAACCATGGGGAGAGTTCCTAAAGGGCTTTTTAGATCTGATTGTTGCGGTTGTTGTTGCACTTGTATACCTGCATTACAACACAAACGAAATAACGCTTGCTTTCTTTGGAACAAGCATCGTGATTCCGCCGGTTCTCTTTGCATTACTTACCATTATCCTTGTATGGGCATCGATCAACGTGACCAATTGTTCCGATGGTGTTGATGGCTTATCCGGCACACTTACCATCATCTCGATCATGACCTTTTTTGTGATTGATAATCTTCTTGGTGTGGATGATCCGTTTAACTATTGCATACTGCTTTTTGCAGTTTGTCTGCTTGGCTACCTATGGTACAATGCAACTCCAAGCAAGCTTTTGATGGGAGATGCGGGGTCACGCGCCATGGGTATCTTTATTGCAATCGTTGCTCTCAAATCGGGAAGCCCACTGATGTTCCTTCCGATTGCAGCACTCCTTATTGTGGATGGAGGGCTTGGCCTTATCAAAGTATCTTTGATCCGTGTCTTCAAAATCCACATCCTAAAGGATGTCAGAACCCCGATCCATGACCATGTGCGCAAGAATCTCGGCTGGTCCAATGCCCAGGTTGTTTTCCGTTTCGCAATCATTCAGATTGTCATCTCGCTTGCAACAGTCTACCTCGTTATGATCCGCCTTTAGTACTTATGCGCCGACCGCCGTCCTGCACGACCGCCGGCGCTTTTTTTTCTCTTTTATACCGCTCCTGCCACATCCCATAAACATCCCTTAAATTCATTTCCCTCTTCATAATAAAGCATTCACACAAAAATCGCTGAAATTCTTTCAACCGGCATTACGGTGATATAATTGTGTCTTATATCGGCTTTGACACTCCGCACACGACTGTTACACGGTAGACGGACTTTTCTGTCGGCCTTCCTAGTTCCCCTAAGTGGGCCGCCTTGCGAAGTTGTTATTAGGAGCATGCGCCTCAAAACTCGCAGTATACGTTTTCTGTATATAAGCACATTGCGCTCAGACAGTCGGCGCATGCTCCCATTTCGCTCGGCAGGCCCACAAAGGGGAACACGAAAGTCCTCCAAAGAAAAGTCCGTCTATCCGCGAACAGTCGGGCAGGAGTGTTCAAACCTATAGAAGACATAATGAATAGATAAACCGTAATGCCGGTTGAATTAGAATTTCGTGATTTTTGCGTATGCTTTTTTGAAGATGGGAAATGACTTAAGAGGATGTTGATGCCATTGGGATAAGCGGTATAAAAGAGAAAAGAAAAGCGCACCGTCACGCCGGGCGCTAGACGCGTCGGCGCAAAAGTGCGAAGAATTTTTCGATGTGGAATGGTTTACCGAGGACGGCCTCTGTTTTGAGGCGATTCTCCTCGGAGAAGCCAACGCAGATATTGTGATTGGCCTCAGCCAAGTAGTCCATGATACCATCGATGTCCGATTTGATATTTTTCGGACAATGAATGTAAAAATGCTTGTTGGCAATAATGTGCATCGTATAGGAGATACTAAAATGGTACCAGAGGAACTTATGGAGAGTGGAATGCTTGTAAATCCAAAGAATTTCCTTGATCGGTACAATTGCGTTGCCAAAAGGAGAAGTCATAATAAAGTAATGCTCTGTAATGAACATGTCCTCCGTAGCAAGCTGAGGGAGCGTAGCAAGCTCCTGTTCTGCCTCAAGAAGCATCTGCTTCGGATGACCGAAGACGACAAGGTTCTGGCATGGCGGTGAGAGAACAGGAAAATGCGCATACAACAGATACAGGATCAGGCAGATGATGGCATAGATTCCGGTTCCGAAATACGCAACAAAAAGAAGCGTGGTGAAGGTCGGATGAAAATCAGGCTCGCTGAAATAGTATCGGGGCATCTCGGCTGAGATACCGTTTTGAGTCCACGCAAGATCCTCGGAAAGTGCGGCAAGAAGATTCTCATAAGAATCATTTGCGCGTTCAATCTGGCCACGGACAGAAATCTCTGAAATCGTCGGGTTACCCTCTTCGCAGGTGGAAGGAGACAGAAGGACAATGGAGCATTTTCCATCCTGGTAGGTGTAGTAATAATAGCCATTGGTGTTGCCGAAGCGTTTGCTGGTATAGCCGGTAAATGTAAGGCCTGTAAAGGACGCAGACGCATAATGTGTGCCCTGCTCATAAGCGGACTGGAAGCTCTCGCTTCGCCCTAAGGATGGCGGAGAGAGCAGTGTGGATAATGGAAAAACAAACCAGAGAACCGCGAGTATACACAGATATAGGACCGGCGAAAAAAGGCGTCTGCGATAAAAAGCCCGGATATTACGCGTGATATAGTGTTCATAATTTTCAGTCATGATTGAAATACCTCAACTGTGGAAAGCATTGAAAACAGTCCGGCAGCCGTGTGCCGTGACCATCTAAAGTATAAAGGAATCTAAGACAAGAATCAACCTTGCTTTTCCTATAAAAAGTTGTTACCATAGTATAGATATTATAAGAATAAAAATGGGTACTTTTTTAGTGCACGATAAGAGGATAAGTGATGGATGCATACACAAGTTTTGCGGAGGTATATGACCTGTTCATGGACAATGTCCCATACGAAGAGTGGGCAGACTATCTGATGGAAATATTCGCGGAAAATGGGGTGCAGGATGGAATAATGCTGGATCTCGGCTGTGGAACCGGAAAATTGGCAAGATTGTTTGCAAAGCGGGGCTTTGACATGATCGGAGTGGATAACTCCATGGATATGTTGGAGATTGCAAAACAGGCACAGGGCGAGGAGGCAGACAGCACAATCCTGTATCTATGCCAGGACATGCGGGAGTTTGAACTGTACGGAACAGTCCGGGGTATCTACAGTGCCTGCGATTGTCTCAACTATATTTTGGAGGAAGAGGAGCTCCTCCAGGTGTTCCGGCTGGTCAATAATTACCTTGATCCGGGCGGCATTTTTATCTTTGACATGAATACACCGTATAAGTATGAGTCACTGCTTGCAGACAATACGTTTGCTGAAAACCGGGAAGAGGGCAGTTTTATCTGGGAAAATTACTTCGACGTGGAGAGTGGTATCAACGAGTATGACCTGACACTTTTTGTAAAGGATGATGATAACCGGTTTATGCGTTTTGTGGAGGAGCATTACCAGAAGAATTATCCGGTAAGGCAGGTGTGCGCGCTGCTGCAGAAAGCAGGAATGGAGCTTGTTGCTGTGTACGACGGGTATACGAAGAATCCTCTTAGGGAAGACAGTGACAGAATGACGGTCATTGCAAGAGAAAAAGGAAAGAAGGAGCAGAATTAATATGACAGACTATATTGTTCGCGCGACTGCGGCAGACAGCAGTATCCGCGCATTTGCGATCAATGCAAAGGAAATGGTGGAGACAGCCAGAGAACATCACGATACGACACCGGTTATGACGGCAGCCCTCGGCAGGCTTCTCTGTGGGGCAGCCATGATGGGCAGCATGATGAAGGGGGAAAAAGACCTGCTGACCTTGCAGATCCAGTGTAGTGGTCCGGCACAAGGTCTTACGGTTACAGCGGATTCTGCCGGCAATGTAAAAGGCTATGCAGTAAATCCAAAGGTTGAACTTCCTCTGAATGCAAAAGGAAAGCTCGATGTCGGCGGAGCACTTGATCTTGGAATCTTAAGCGTGATCAAGGATATGGGGCTGAAGGAGCCATATGTCGGACAATGCCAGCTGCAGACAGGCGAGATCGCGGAGGATCTGACGTACTATTTCGCGACCTCGGAACAGATTCCGTCAGCCGTGGGACTCGGAGTGCTGGTCAATCCGGACGGAAGTGTCAGACAGGCAGGCGGATTTATCATCCAGCTTATGCCTTTTACTCCGGATGAAGTGGTGGAAAAGCTTGAAAAGAGGATTGCAGAGATCGATTCCGTAACACAGATGCTCGAACGAGGGATGACACCGGAGCAGATTCTGGAAGAAATCTTAGGCTCTTTCGGACTTGAGATAACAGATACGCTCCCGGCACAGTTTAAGTGTGACTGCTCAAAAGAGCGCATTTCAAAGGCACTTGCAACCATCAGCAAAAAGGATATGGACGATATTATCAATGATGGTGAGAGCATTGAGGTAAAGTGTCAGTTCTGTAATACCGCATATAAATTTGAGGTAGATGAATTAAAGGAGATTCGAAATTGAGAGATGGTTTCGTAAAGGTTGCAGCAGTTACTCCGGATATCCGGGTGGCTGATACGAAATACAATGGTAATCAGATTCGTAACTGGATGAAAAAAGCAGCAGAGGAAGGTGCAAAGGTCGTTGTTTTTCCGGAGCTGTGCATCACGGGATATACCTGTGGAGATTTGTTTTTGCAGGATGCCCTGCTTCGCGCAGCAAAAGAGGAGCTTATACTTATCGAGAGCGAAAGCCGCAGATACGATGCGATATTTTTTGTGGGACTTCCTTATGAGATAAACGGGAAGCTTTACAATCTGGCGGCGGCAGTTTCACGCGGACACGTTCTGGGCTTTGTGCCTAAGACCTTTATCCCGAACTACAGCGAGTTCTATGAGCTGCGCCACTTTACGCCGGGCGGTGATCTGTGTACAGAGGTTGTGATAAAGCAGGGAGAAGTGGTTCCTGTGGACACAGACCTTTTGTTTGCGTGTGAGGAGCTTGCAAATCTAAGAATCGGAGTTGAGATCTGTGAGGATCTGTGGACGCCTGTACCGCCGAGTACACGCCATGCGATGGCGGGAGCTACTGTAATTGTGAATTTGTCTGCCTCTGATGAGATAACGGGGAAGGCAGCATACCGGAGAGCTTTGGTGAGCGGACAGTCTGCGCGCCTGATCTGCGGCTACGTATATGCATCGGCGGGGGAGGGAGAGTCCACCCAGGATGTTGTTTATTCCGGGCATGATCTGATCGCGGAGAACGGTCATGTCCTGGCAGAGTCAAAGAGGTTTGAAAGCGGCGCCGTATATACGGAGTTCGATGTGGACCGCCTGACTGCAGACCGGCGAAGAATGAGCACATTCGGGATCGAAGATACACACACGTGCATTCCGTTCCATCTGCAGATGCAGAAGACAGTCATCACACGCTACGTTGATCCGTTTCCGTTTGTACCGGGTAATGCAAATGACAGATTGACGCGCTGCGAAGAAATTCTTTCCATACAGGCTGCCGGGCTGAAGAAGCGGCTGGAGCACACGAATTGTTCCTGCGCAGTCATAGGAATATCCGGTGGGCTTGATTCCACGCTGGCCCTTCTTGTGACGGTCCGGGCATTTGCAATGCTGGGCAGAGATCCGGCAGGAATCCTTGCAGTTACAATGCCGGGATTTGGAACTACCGACAGAACCTATGGTAATGCAATCACCCTTGTGCGGTCTCTTGGGGCAACACTTATGGAAGTAAGCATCGCAGATGCGGTGCGTATCCATTTCCGGGATATCGGACAGGATGAGGCGGTGCATGATGTCACGTATGAAAACGGACAGGCCCGCGAACGGACGCAGATTCTTATGGATCTTGCCAACAAGCAGGGCGGAATGGTGATCGGTACGGGGGATCTTTCGGAGCTGGCACTTGGATGGGCTACGTATAACGGGGATCATATGTCAATGTATGCGGTAAATGCGTCCGTACCGAAGACGCTGGTGCGCCATCTGGTGTCCTATTACGCAGACACATGCGGCAATGAGAATCTGAAAGAGGTACTGTATGATATCCTTGATACCCCGGTCTCACCGGAGCTTCTGCCGCCACAGAATGGGATCATTTCACAGAAGACAGAAGATATTGTCGGACCTTACGAGCTGCATGATTTTTTCTTATACGGAATGCAGCGTATGGGGTATCCTCCGGCAAAGATTTTCCGGCTGGCCTGTGTTGCCTTTGGTGATACTTATGTTCCTTCATTTATCCTGAAATGGGAGAAGGTATTCTACCGCCGTTATTTTGCACAGCAGTTCAAACGCTCCTGCCTGCCGGATGGACCGAAGGTCGGAACGGTTGCTGTATCTCCGAGGGGAGATCTTAGAATGCCATCGGATGCATGTGTGCGCATCTGGATGGATGAACTTGAACAGCTGGAAGTGAAAGGAGAATGCAGATGAAACGCGAAGATATGACGGTGCCGGCAATTTTACTGGAAGCGGTGACTCTGATCCTTGCATTGGTTTATATTGGTTTGCAGATATTTTATGGGGTTTATTATCATGTTGTGGCATACAAGTTTGTGGTGAATGTGTTAGCCATGGTGTGCGTATATCTGGGACTTACGCTTTTGTGTGTATATCCGGAGCGGATTAACCGTATTCCGGAGGAGGCATTTACACCAAAGATACGAAGGCTGACTCTTCGCATGGTACGTCTGGTGAAGCTTATCTTTGTGGCAGGAATTCTGGTCCCGTGCGTGTTTGACGCATTGGGGACGGAGCTTTTGGATGCGGCAAGTCTGATTGTGATCGGGCTGATCCTGTTTGTCGTTCTTTTCTATGAGGGACGCATCATTCGCTGCTTGCGCAAATAGCCAGATATGATAAAATAGATAAGCAGGATAAACAAAACATAATTTAGAAAATATACAGAAAGAAGAGGTAAATTTATCATGGAGAAACATGTAACTTACAAGACAAAGGGCGTATGCTCTACACAGATTGACTTTGATCTTAGGGACGGACATATTTACAACGTAAAATATACCGGTGGATGCAGAGGCAACACACAGGGGGTTGCCCGTCTGGCTGAAGGAATGGAGGCAGAAGAGGTTGTAAGAAGATGCAAGGGAATCGAGTGCCGCGGGGATAATTCATGCCCGAATCAGCTCGCACTTGCTATCGAGGCCAATTTGTAATTTACAATTAATATGGGGGTTGTTATGAAACAGATAGTAAAAGTGGATGAGGCTGCAGCGAAGGTAAATCGCTTTGTGCTGACAGTCATGACCATAATTGATCTTTTTCTGGTGTTTGGCTATGTGGGGGATTATGGCAGGAAGATCATTTCCCTTCCGTTTCTTTTGACGGTGGAGCTGATCGTGATCGGTTCATTGATCGCAAACTTCATCATCGTAAAGGTTAAGCCTGAGCTTTTTAAGCACACATCCATGTGGTGCTACATGCTTGTGTATGCGATTGCGGTACTCGGGTCGCACAATGATGCCGTGTATGTCATGGCTTTTCCGATCACGGTATTGTTTGTACTCTATTATAACTATAAGCTGGTTCTTGAAATCGCGATCGGTTTTGGTGCGATCAACATTATCGATATCGTATATGTGGTTGCATTTTTAGGACAGATGCATTCCGGCAATCCGGTCAACTCTACAGCATTATTGCTGCAGGGAGCAGGAACGGTAGTCTTCTTTATCGGCTTATGCGGAACTACCAAAATTTCCAATCACAATAACAGCCAGAAGCTTGACAATATCAGGGCAGAGCAGGAAAAGAACTCCAAGCTTCTGCAGGATGTACTAGCAGTTGTGGCAAGTGTCCGGAAGAATTCGACCGAGGCGGGCGAATATATGTCCACGCTTGACAGTAATGTCGCGCATACGGCGAATGCGCTTAATGATATTTCTGTCGGGAATAACCAGAATACCGAGAGCATTGAGCAGCAGACGGTTATGACTGCAAAGATTCAGGAGATGATTCAGGAGACGAAGCACATGTCCGATCAGATGATTGCGCTCTCCCAGGAATCCGGGGAGGCTGTGCGTGGAGGACAGGATGCGGTGCGGATGCTGCGTGAACAGTCTGACAAGACGAAGGAAGCCAACGAGCAGGTTGTTGCAACGGTTGAACAGCTGATCGTCAATTCCCAGAAGGTTGGGGAGATCACATCCCAGATCTTTAATATTTCGTCCCAGACAAATCTTCTTGCACTCAATGCCTCCATCGAGAGTGCGCGTGCAGGAGAGGCTGGAAGAGGATTTGCGGTTGTGGCTGAGGAGATCCGCAAGCTTGCAGATGAGACAAGAAGCCTTACTGAGGGCATCCAGAATATTGTCATGGAATTGAGAGGCAATGCAGATGAGGCAAAGCACACCGTTGACAATGTTATGGCTGTGACTTCGGAAGAACATAAACTGATTGTAAGTGCAGAAGAACAGTTTGGAAATATCGGTGAACATATGGAAGGACTAAGCCATAACGTTAATGATATTTATCACAAGATTGATGAGATCTTAGCATCCAACGATGCGATTGTAGAAAGCATTACACATATTTCCTCTGTCAGCCAGGAGGTCGCAGCAAGTGCAATGGAGGCGGCAAAGCTTGGGGACGACTGCACGGCAAGTGCACAGCAGGCACGGACGCTTATGGATGCATTGGTGGAGAGTGTATCTGCAATAGATAAATACATGGAGTAGAGAATGAAGTATCAGACAATCAACGAATTTGAACATTTTGAATTGAATGAGGTACATATAAGCGATGTGGAAGTGACCAATGGTTTCTTCCACATTGTGCTTGATGATGTGGTAATTTTGCCGGAAAACAGCTGTAACCGGGATATCCGCAAGATGCGTGCAAACGGGCTTGTATTAAAAATTGATGACATGAAGATCCAGAGAATGACGCGCGAGGGCTATAAGACATACAACGCAGATGGCAGGCTCCTCGGACAGACGGAGGATACCGTGATACCGGAATCGGATCAGAGTGAGGTCTTGAAGGCTTTTACGGACGGCAGTGCGTATTCTGTTACCAAGGAGGGCAACACATACACATTTATTGTGGATGCAACCGATGAGAGTACCTATGAGCTTGTCATCACAGGGAGCGGAGACCGGCAGGAGTGGGATCGGTTTTTATCATGGAGCGAGTAATTTTCCATATCGATGTGAATAGTGCGTTTCTGTCATGGGAGGCAGTCAACCGGCTGAAAAACGGAGAAACGGTTGACATACGGACCATTCCGTCTGCAGTAGGCGGAGATATTGCAACCAGACATGGGGTGATCCTGGCGAAATCTGTCCCGGCGAAAAAGTATGCCGTGACAACAGGGGAGCCTGTTGTGGACGCACTGCGCAAATGTCCGCAATTACTTCTTGTAAAACCGGATCATGAATTGTATCGACGGAATTCCAAGGACTTTATCGCAATTCTGCAGCAGTATTCGGATGTGATCGAACAGTTTTCCATTGATGAGGCATTTGTCGATATGACAGGGACAAAGCGGCTTTTCGGGGAACCGTTAGAGGCAGCGGACCGTATGCGCAGGCAGATCCGGGATGAACTCGGGTTTACGGTTAATATCGGAATCTCATCAAACAAGCTTCTGGCAAAGATGGCAAGTGACTTTGAAAAACCGGATAAGGTGCATACACTTTTTCCGGATGAGATCAGGACAAAAATGTGGCCGCTTCCGGTAAGAGATCTGTTTTTTGTGGGAAAGGCGGCGGAGCGCCGACTTCAGGAGATGGGAATCCGGACTATTGGAGATCTCGCGACAGCGGACCGCGCATTTCTAAATGCAAATCTCAAAAAGCAGGGAGATATTCTTTGGCGGTATGCAAACGGGTATGATGATTCTGTGGTAGAACCGGTGCGTGCAGACAACAAGGGATATGGAAATTCCACGACACTTTCCTTTGATGTGACGGATGCCAGGACGGCAAAGAGCATTTTACTCGAATTGACAGAGAAAGTGTGCGCAAGACTCAGACAGGACGATATGAAGGTGGAATCGATCAGCGTTCAGTTCCGGTTTAACGATCTGACGAGAGCTTCCCATCAGTGTACACTCCTGAATGCAACGAATATTACGCAGGAAATCTATGCAAAGGTGTGCAGGCTGTTTGATGAGAAGTGGGATGGCACACCGATCCGGCTGCTTGGCGTCTCAACCTCGAAGGCATCCAGGCAGGAGAGTGGGCGGCAGATGAATCTGTTTGACACAACGGATTATGAGAAGCTTCAAAAGCTCGACAAAGCGATGGATACGATCCGCCAAAAATATGGGACAAAGGCGGTCAGGAGAGCTTCGTTTATATCCGGTCAGGAAGAACAAAAAAGAGATGTTTCGAAACGTATTGATACAGATACATGAGAAAGCTGGCAATGGGAGGCTGAAAAGTCTCCCATTTGTTTATCTGCGGGGATGTGACCCGCGTGGAGCAGAAGATGCACCTGCATGTCTACTCGGTGCGCAAAGAGCCGCAAAGTGACTCTTTGTTCAAATGTTAAACAAATCTTAAAGAGTTTGCCTATTGGAACTTAATATCAAAATCAGTACAATGATACCATAATGATCATGATTAAGGGGAACCGCATATGCGGCATGCCCGAACTCCGGAGGAAGTTATGTATAATATTTTAGTTTGCGATGATGAAAAGGATATTGTTTCCGCATTAAAGATCTACCTGACCAGTGATGGGTATCAGGTATTTGAGGCATACAATGGGAAGCAGGCGCTTACCATTATGCAGAGGGAGGACATCCATCTGGTACTTATGGATATCATGATGCCGGAGATGGACGGCATTCAGGCGATGGTAAAGATCCGGGAGATCAGCAATGTTCCGGTCATACTGCTTACTGCAAAGAGTGAGGATACGGATAAGGTGCTAGGCCTGACCGTAGGAGCGGATGACTATGTGACAAAGCCCTTTAATCCGGTGGAACTGCAGGCACGTGTGCGATCCCAGCTTCGAAGATATATGCTTCTTGGAAGCGGCAATGCTTCCGCTGGCACAGCGACCTTCCGGATCGGAGGCATCGAATTGGATGACCGGGCAAAGGAAGTCACGCTTGACGGGGAGAAGATCAGCCTGACCAGAACTGAGTATGATATCTTAAAGCTTTTGATGGAACATCCGGGAGAAGTGTATTCGCCAAGCCAGATCTATGAGAAGGTATGGAATGATAATCCACTCGGCTCAGAGAATACGGTGGCAGTACACATCCGCCATTTGAGGGAAAAGGTCGAGATCAATCCGGCAGAACCGCGTTACTTAAAGGTTGTATGGGGACGCGGCTACAAGATGGAGCCGGATGCCTGAAGCATCGCAGCGTATGTGACAAGCACACAGATGCAAGGAAGGAAGTAAAATATGCAGACGTTAAAAGGAAAATGGTGGGCAAAAGCAATTGCCATGCTGCTGTGTATAACCAGCATCATAACCGCATGTGTCGGATTCGCGGGAATGATCTATAAGGCGAACATGAACAGGGAAGACGCACTTGAGAATGTATACAGTAAAATTGCCGACAACTATTCCGCGAAGGTTCTAAGCGCATACAATGGCTCTGATATGAAGGCAGAAACATTGGCTGCATTGGTACAGAAGAATGTTGATCCGAGGCTTAAGCTTGCAATTATAGCAACATCACAAAGGGAATGGGCGGATGATGCTGCAACAATGGCAGAGAAGCTTGGAGCGTTTGGACCGGATGCAGATTATCTGTATGGGACACCGGAGACGGTAAAGCAGGCAACAAACTATTTCACAGGCGGAGACAGCTATACTTATAGCTATAATACCTCCAGCCTGATCGGGATGCTGGATTCCGGCTATCAATGGAAGCATTCGCCAAGCGGCGGCTACGAGGAAGTAAAGCGTGTCTGGTATGTGAAGAACACAGGGCTCTTTTACTATGAGACGGATAGCGGATTTTATCCGGTACACAGTGTATGTGTTACGGATCGGGAATCAACAGACTCCTATACGCTTACGGAAATTACGGAGATTGATTCAGAAGTAACATACAATGCAGATGAAACAGATGGCACAACGGAATACGATATAACGACAGAAGCGGCACCAGGTCAGGAAAGTACATGGCAGTATCTGGATGATGCGGATGATTCGCCGAAAGACCCGGCGGGCTGGATCTATGTTCAGATGGAAAATGAGCAGTGTGCAATCCGTTTTCTGACAGAGGATCAGGATGTCGTAGATGACCAGCCGGGAAACTATGTTTATGTAGTAGAGGACACAAAGGATCTTCAAAGTGATGGGGAGGGTGTCGTATATGGTTACGAGGATACCTATATCTCCGATTACCTTCTGTATACGGGCAATGTAGAAGAAAATAGCAAAGAGACATTTTATTATGTGTTTTCTTATGTAGATGAGAGCATTCAAAGTGATGGCTTCACAGACTTTTTTTCGGAAGCAGAGATATGGGTAGACCGCATAGACGCAATTTGCAATTATGCGGTTGTGCTGGAACTGTTTTCTGTTATTATATTTGTTCTTTCCCTGTTGTTCTTAATCTGTGCAGCGGGACATCGGACCGGGGATGATGAAATCCACATGACAACGCTTGATAAGATCTGGTATGAGGTTGTTTTGGGAGCAGTATGTATCCTTGATACTATTTTCATTGCGCTTATGGTATATATGGTTGAGTGGAGCGGCAATCTTGATGTGGCGGGCTTTATCTCTATAGAATTGCAGCTTGCGACGGTAACGGCCCTTGTTACATTGTTCCTGTTTCTGACTACTGTCACCCGTATCAAGGCTCAGAAGTTCTGGCGATATACCGGTGCGTATTGGTGCTGGCATGGCATAAGCTGTGTCTGGAAGAAAATCTGGGCGGTTCCGGCAAAGCTGCTGCATAGTCTTAAAGTGCGCAGGAAGGAAAATGTGGCCTTCTACCGGGAGCATATGTCGCTTTTCTGGAGAACGGTGGTAGCACTTTGCGTTGCTTCGCTTGTAATTCTTATCAGCTTTGTCACTATGTGTGTTGGCGGCTACTACAGCGAGCTTTATGTGCTGTGGATATTGATCGCGCTTATACTTGTATGGGGCGTGACGTTGGCGCTTGTCATGCAGATGACCCGGCTGCAGGAGGGCGGCAGGCGCATTGCAGAGGGAGATCTTTCCAACCCGATCGACACGAAGGGATTGTATGGCGATTTCAAGGAACATGCGGAGAATATCAACAAGGCGGGGATCGGAATCGCGCATGCGGTTGAAAAGCAGATGAAGAGTGAACGATTCAAGACGGAGTTGATCACAAATGTCTCGCATGACATTAAAACACCGCTTACTTCCATTATCAACTACGTGGATCTGATCAAAAAGGAAGAAATTTCCGACGAGACACTTAAGGAATATGTAGATGTGCTCGACCGGCAGTCTACCAGGCTAAAAAAGCTGATCGAGGATCTGATTGAGGCGTCTAAAGCATCAACGGGTAATTTGTCGGTTAATTTTGAGGATTGTGATGCACGCGTGCTCCTGACGCAGATCGTAGGTGAGTTTGAGGAAAAGACGGCTGCAAACCAGCTGGAAATGATTGTGCAGAATCCGGATCATCCGGTCAATGTGCGTGTGGACAGCCGTCATATCTGGAGAGTGTTTGACAATCTGCTTGGAAATATCTGTAAGTATGCGCAGCCCGGCACGCGTGTATATATTACGCTTGAGCAAAAGAATCAAAGTGCCATCATATGCTTTAAGAATATTTCCAAATACCAGCTTAATATTTCAAACGAAGAACTGCTTGAGCGGTTTGTACGTGGTGACAGCTCAAGAAATACGGAGGGAAGCGGTCTTGGACTTTCCATTGCACAGAGTCTTACGGAACTTATGAATGGTAAGATGGAGCTTGCTGTGGACGGAGACCTGTTTAAGGTTACACTTACGTTTCCGGTAAAATCGGAGAATTAAATACAGGGTTTATCTGATGGAGAAATTGTGCTATAATTATGCGTAAATAAAATGCAAAACGAAAAAGAGAAAGGGATTACGATGAAGAAAAAGTGGGTAATAGCTTTTGCGGTTCTTTTCGTACTTATGTGTGTGGGTATTCCTTTTCTGCATCTTGGACGCGCAATTTCTCCGGAGGAGGCCAATGCGGCGCAGACGAAGGAAGAGACTGCTTCCGCAAAGAATAAGAAGCTGACAGGCTTGCAGAAGATTGATGGAAAATATTACTACTACGTAAAGGGAGAAGCCGTAACAAACACATACAAGAAAGTTAATATCAATGGCGTTAATTACTATTTTTACTTCCAGAAAGACGGAAGTGCCTATACGCAGGGCTACAAAAAGGTTACATCGGATTCGGGAAAGACTTACTATTGTTTCTTCAAGAAGAATGGCCGTGCCTATGCGGATGGGCTGAAAAAGGTAGCCATCAACGGAGTCAATTATTATTTCTATTTTGATAAGAATGGGCGTGCCGTTACGGACAAGTTAAAGAAGATCACAGACAGCAAGGGCAATGTGGCATCTTACTATTTCCGGTCAAATGGCCGTGCACTGACCAATAGTTTCAAGGTGATCGATGGAAGCAAGTATTACTTTATGGAAAACGGCAAGGCATGCACGGAGGGTAAACACAATATTTCCCATTATCTGTGTTACTTTGACGAGAATGGCGCCCTGACACGCCGTATCGACAAGAACAGGAAGATGATCGCATTGACCTATGATGACGGCCCTTCCAAGTACACATACAAGGTTCTTGATGTCATGGAGGAGTATAATTCGGTCTGCACGTTCTTTATCGTAGGCAACCGGGTCTCCTCTTACAAGGATTTTGTACAGCGGGAGGCAGAGCTTGGATGTGAGCTTGCAAACCATACTTACGACCATGAGATCCTGACGAAGCTTGATTCAAGGGATGAGATCAGGGAACAGGTAGAAAAGTGCAATGATACGATTGAGGCGCTTACAGGAATCCGCCCGAAGCTGGTGCGTACACCGGGAGGCGGCCGCAACGATATGGTTGATGAGACGATCGACATGCCGAATATCCTGTGGTCAGTTGACACCCTTGACTGGAAGACCCGTGACACGGATGCTACAATCAAGTCTGTGAAGGAAGAGGCTTATGATGGCGCAATCATCCTGATGCATGATCTGCATGAGGCGACAACAGATGCAGCAAAGACGATTGTTCCGTATCTGATTGATCAGGGGTATCAGCTTGTGACAGTCAGTGAAATGGCAGAATGCCGTGGAGTAGAGCTGGAAGATGGTACCAGATATTATTCCATGCGGCCACAGAAATAATTTCTAAAAACACTATACAAACAAACGTTCTGGGTATATAATAAAAACGAACATAAGTTCGATTTATTATATACCCTTTTTTATTTATTGAAGGATGAGAAAGTGCTGGTGCGACATGGCAGAGATTTTTCAACAACAGGATCTGATGGGAAAGCTTACAATTTTGTCTGACGCTGCAAAGTATGATGTGGCATGTACCTCGAGCGGGGTGGAGCGAAAAGGAAACGGCAATGATATGGGAAATACGGCAGGAGCGGGAATCTGCCATGCATTCACCTCGGATGGGCGATGTATATCGCTTCTTAAGATTCTGTTTACGAATGAATGCATTTATGACTGCAGGTACTGTATCAACCGGAAGAGTAATGATGTACCACGCACTTCATTTACACCGGAGGAGGTCTGCCGTCTGACAATGGAGTTTTACCGGCGCAATTATATAGAGGGACTTTTCTTAAGCTCCGGTATCATCCATTCGCCGGATTACACGATGGGACTTCTCTATGAGACGCTTTTTCTGCTGCGCTCCAAATACCGTTTTAATGGATATATTCATATTAAGGGGATACCGGGGGCGAGCGCGGACCTTGTAGAGATGGTCGGATATCTGTGCGACCGCATGAGCGTCAATCTGGAATTGCCGACGGCAGAAGGGCTGCGACAGATTGCACCTAATAAAGTGCGGCAGAACATTCTAAAGCCTATGCGCCAGATCCAGAACGGAATCCGGGAGAGCCGGCAGTATCACGGAGTAAGCAGCATGCAGGCGAGAGTAAGTGTGGATGAAAAGACTTACTACAATCAGCTGGCAGAGATCAGGGACAGCAGGGAGCGGCTGGAAGAGTATCAGAGGAATCTTGTTGGGGTAAGGAAGGCGTCTGTGGCTGCGGAACAAAGCTGGAAGTTTGATAACGGACAGAACGGAGCAAAGCCGGTACGCTATCCGCAGGAGAAGCGGGCACTTGCAGATCCATCGCGGTATTTTGTCCCGGCAGGACAGAGCACCCAGATGATTATCGGAGCTACAAATGAGACAGATTACCAGATCATGTCAGTCACAGAAGCGCTTTACCAGAGATTTGATATGAAGCGTGTGTTTTATTCTGCTTTTGTCAATGTCAACATGGATGAGCAAATGCCGGGAATCGGGCAGAAACCGCAGCTTCTGCGGGAGCACAGGCTGTATCAGGCTGATTTTTTGCTGCGATTTTACGGATTTGCAGCAGGAGAACTTCTATCGGAGAAGAATCCGAACTTCCACGAACTGCTGGATCCGAAGTGCAATTGGGCAATCCAACACCTGGAGCAGTTCCCGGTGGAGATCAATCGGGCAGATTATTATACACTGCTTAGAGTTCCGGGAATCGGAACGAAGAGCGCCAGGCGGATTCTTGCAGCAAGACAGCACGCGACACTACGCTTCGAGGATATAAAGAGACTCGGGGTAGTGCTAAAGAGGGCGCTTTATTTTATTACCTGTGACGGAAGAATGATGTATCAGACGAAGCTGGAGGAAGGATATATCACAAGGCACCTGATCTACAATGAGCGTCCAAACCAGCTGCTGCTGGATGACGGGAGCAGACAGACTTACGAACAGCTAAATTTTCTGTCTATGATTGGGTGAATACAATGACACAGCAAAAAGAGGCGAAAATCGGCAGATGGAGCAATTGACTTTACATTGTGAAAACAGAATAGACGGAATCCTGACGGCAATCTATGATGCCTTTGTATACAAGAACCGGATGCCTTCTCCTTATCAGGATACGATTTCCATCCAGATCGGGGAGTCGGGAGACAGAAATCTTTTTGCAAGAGATATTGATATTGCCACGGATTCCCAAAAGGCGCGCAAGACTGTCTATGCGATTGAGACGAAGCTGGGATTTGCAATTTATCAGACGATATTCCATGCGCTGTGCCATTATGATGCAGACAGGGGCACAGTAGTGCTCGGATATCTGGTGCGTGCATTTTCAAAAGGGGCAAGAATACAGGAGTACATGGCCGATCCATATGTGATGCGTGTATTGGAGCTGTCAAGAAAAGCCGCAAATGAATGTCAGAAGCTGATGGGCTTTTTACGTTTCCGTGATATGGGCGGCTTTTTGTATGCGCAGATTGAACCGAAATGTGATGATCTGCCATTGATGCAGGAGCACTTCGCGGACCGCTACCCGAATGAGAACTTTGTGATCTACGATGCAGTACGGGAGTATGCACTGCTCCACCCGGCATTCGGACAGAATTTTTATGCGGGAAAGGATGTAATCGCAGATAATCTTCAGATGCTTCAGACAGGACAGGACCGGATTGCGGAAAAAGATATGTACGAGGAGCTTTGGCGGGCATATTTTCGGACAATGGCGATTGATGAGCGGAAGAATCCGGACTGTCAGGACAACCTGTTACCGAAGTGGTATCGTAAGAATATGCTCGAATTTGAGTAAAAGATAGGGATTTTGCTAAGAGATAGTGGAAATTGCACACAATTATCATTCAAATCGTATATTGTCACGGACTATTGATTGTTGTATCGTAGAGATTGTGGCTTTTTTGTCCCTTTGATGCTTGGTTTTGGGGAGAAGAGTTTACACAAAAGGGAATTATTCTTAAATACGAGGAGAAAAGAGTATGAAACAGTTTGTACCAAAGTTATTCGACGTTATGAAGGACTATACCGTCAGCCAGTTTGTCAAGGATGTGGTAGCCGGAATCATCGTCGCGATCATTGCGCTTCCGCTTTCTATCGCTTTGGCACTCGCTTCCGGTGTAAGCCCGGAGCAGGGTATCTATACAGCAATTTTTGCGGGATTTGTTATTTCATTCTTTGGGGGCAGCCGCGTACAGATTGCGGGGCCGACTGCAGCATTCGCAACGATCGTTGCCGGAATTGTTGCAAAGCAGGGAATGCAGGGACTTGTTGTGGCAACGATCATGGCAGGAATTATTCTGATCTTTATGGGCTTTTTCAAGTTTGGAAATCTGATCCGCTTTATTCCATATACGATCACAACCGGATTTACCTTCGGCATTGCGATCACAATCGTGATCGGACAGATTAAGGATTTTCTCGGTCTGACCTTTACCACTGCGCCAATTGAGACGATGGATAAATTAAGGGCATGTGTGGACAGCATCCGGACTTTTAATGCGCAGGCATTTCTTGTCGGGGTGGTTTCACTTGCAGTTCTTATTATCTGGCCTAAGTTTAAGAAGCTTGATAAGATCCCGGCTTCTTTAATCGCAATTTTTGTAGCCGTTTTTATGGTCAAAGGCTTCCATATGAATGTAAAAACAATCGGGGATCTCTATACGATCTCAAATAAGATGCCAACACCATCCATCCCTAAGATGAGTCCGGCACTGATCCGTACATTGCTTCCGGATGCATTTACCATTGCAATTCTTGCGGGAATCGAATCGCTTTTGTCCTGCGTGGTATCAGATGGTATGATCGGAAGCCGGCACAAGTCCAATATGGAACTGATTGCGCAGGGACTTGGAAACATTGTCTCCGCCCTGTTTGGAGGAATTCCGGCAACCGGCGCGATTGCAAGAACAGCAGCAAATGTCAAGAACGGTGGACGCACACCGATTGCGGGCATGGTCCATTCTTTGGTCTTACTTGCAATCCTGTTGATTCTGATGCCGCTTGCAGCATGGATCCCTATGCCTGCAATCGCTGCAATCTTATTTATGGTAGCGTACAATATGAGTGGCTGGAGAGAGTTTGTAAATCTGTGCAAGACTTCTCCAAAGAGCGATATTTTAGTGCTCGTTGTAACCTTTGTGCTTACGGTTGTGTTTGACCTTGTCATGGCAATCGAGGTAGGCATGGTGCTTGCGGCCCTGCTGTTTTTAAACCGTATGGCAAATGTTACAGAGGTAAAGAGCTGGAAATATATCGGAGAGGATATCGACGAGCAGAATGACCCGGAGAGCATTCACTTAAAGGTTGTTCCGAAGAATACTGTTGTATATGAGATCATTGGGCCAATGTTTTTTGCGGCAGCAGATAAATTCATGGAGATACACACAGATACAGAGACAAAGGTTGTCATCATCCGTATGCGAGGTGTTCCGGCGATGGATATCTCAGCACTGCGTTCTCTTGAAAAAATTGAAGCAACATGTAAGAAGAGGGGAATCACGCTCGTACTGTCCCATGTACAGGAACAGCCGCGGAATATGATGGAAAAGGCAGGTTTTGCTGAAAAGATAGGAGAACTTAACTTCTGCGAGAATATTGATGCGGCGCTTGCACATGCCGAGGAGCTTGTTGCAAAGGCATAGCAGACAGCCACGCTGCAACATGACAGAAAGCATATTGCAGCATGAGCGACACCAGGTCAAAACAGCATCGGATGGCGGCAGATCAGTTGGCGGATTCCAAGATGAAGCCCTTCTGCCGCCATTTTCCTGTCTGCCAGCGAAGTATCATAAAGATTGCGCGGATGATCTCATCGGATGCCATTCCGATATATGCTCCTACTGCGAGGAGTCCCAGATGGATTCCGAAGAAATATGTTCCACCGACGTTACAAAGAAACATGAAGCAGGTTGCCATGATGCTTGGAAAAACAGCATCACCACTTGTCTTTAGTGCCTGAACAAAGACAAGGTTGGTAACACGACCGATCTCCAATGCAATATCGATGGCGAGCAGCTTTCCAACGAGCGAGATCATGGCGGGATCATCTGTAAATAATCGCATGATCGGCTCCGCACACAATGCAAAAGAAGTTTCAAGCAGAGCAGCTACGGCAACACCGATGAGCGCTGCTTTTTTTGTGCCTTTGTCACACGCGTCGTAATCATGCGCTCCGATACGCCAGCCTGTCATGATTGCATTTGCCTGTGCAAGTGCGGCCCCGATGCAGTAGGAGAAGTTTGTAATCTGCATTGCATAAGCGCGGGCGGTCACATTGACTCCGTTTTCATCCATCGCATTTAAAAAGCGGATGGTTATTGTCATCGCAATGTTGTAGATGGCGGTCTCAAGGGCAGAAGGGATGCCAACCCGAAGAATCTGAAGCAGAATCTCCCGGTTTGAGATACGTTGTGGACGCTCCTTGGCATGGATCAGATAATGGGAGCAGAGCATTACGATGATCAGGTTGACCAGACGGGAGATCACGGTCGCAAGTGCAACCCCGGCGACTCTCCAATGAACCACGAACAGGAAGAACGCATTAAGCAGCAGATTCAATACATTTGCAGACAATGTGGCGATCAGCGGCTGCCTGGTGTAGCCGAAAGCACGCAGATAGCTGGAGAAGATAGGCGTGAGTGCATTTAACAGGCAGCAACCGCCGACAATCTGCAGATAGGTCCTGGCATAGTCCATAAGCAGCGGCGCCACACCGACTACCCGAAGCACCGAACCGGAATAGAAAAACAAAAATAAGGAGAGTGCAACGCCAAGCAATGCGTTAAAGATGGTGCCGAGCTGCCTTGCCTGATAGGCAATGCCTTCCTTCCCCGCTCCGATATACTGTGTCATAACAGCGATCATACCGGAGGATATGATATTGAACATGATGATAAACATGCTGATATAAGTATTGGCCGTACCAACGGCACCGACCGCGGCGTCATTGACCGACGACAGCATCATGGTATCGATCATTCCTGCTAACATAAAGCAGAGCAGTTCTAAAGAAATTGGGACAAACAGCTGTCCGAGATTTTTGCGTCTGGCTTCCATAGAATTTCTTTCCTCTGAATTCATAGATTTTTATTTTCCCTTATTTTACAATGAATAATTGCAAAAATCTTGCGGATTTTCAATTGAAAATTGCACTATTTCCATATGTGCGATAATATAAAAAAGATCGTACAGGAAAAATGCGGCAATGCAAAAAGCTGTAGGCACTATCGGAAGAGCAGGGTACATGAAAGAAACAAAGGAGAGAATATGAACCGGGAACTGAAAGAAAACCGTACACACGGAACAAAATACTATCCATATGACCAATATTATATGAGCAACATATCCCACGCCTTTCAGATTCCGGTTCATTGGCATGATGAGGTGGAGATCATCTTCATTGAACAGGGAAGCCTGCATGTCAGAATAGCAGAGACGGACTATACGGGAGAGGAAGATGATGTATTTATCGTCAATGCGAAGGAACTTCATCTGATGGGGTCTGAGGATGGAAACGTCAGATATTATACATTGCTGTTCCCATTGGAGTTTTTGTCCTTTCAGACAATGGATGCAGCGGAAACAGCACTTTTTGCCCCGCTTCGGAGCGGCAGGCTTCTATTTCCGAATCGTTTGGAGAATGGAATGGTAAAGGACAGGATCCTTGGATTCTTAAGGCAGATGGCGGACCTGAACCATGGGCTTGAGCACAAGCAGGAGAGAACTGCTGATTTTTTACCGGAACAGATGCAGACACGGATTCTTTTATTGCAGTTTTTGATGGTTCTTTATGAACAGAAGCTGTTTATGCGGATTGACCAGAAAGAAAACACGGATATCCAGAAGGAAATCCTTCTATACATTCAGGAGCACTATACGGAGCGTCTGATGTTAGAGGATCTTGCTACGCATTTTCACCTGTCGGAAAAATATATGTCGCATTATTTTGTGGAACATTTCCGGATTCCATTTTCCAACTATGTGCTGCATCTTAGGCTGGTGCATGCGAAACAATTGCTTGAGACAACAGAAGAAGCAATTACCGAAGTTGCGCTTCGGGCAGGTTTTGCAAATGTAAGCTATTTCATCCGGGTTTTTAAAGAGGCGTATGGCATGCCGCCTTACCGGTACCGTAAGTCGGTGCAGGGGTAGGAGTGGTGGATTGACAGAAAGAGGCAGGAAGCATATAATCGGCATATACCTTGAAGCGTATGGAGGCAGCAACGATGAAACAGTGTATGGATGCGGACAATCTGCATCGCAGATTAAAAAAGATAATCGGGCAGGTACAGGCAATCGACCGGATGATCGATCAGGATGTACCATGTGAGGATGTATTAGCGCAGATCAATGCGGCAAAGTCGGCACTGCACGGATGTGGAAAGGTGGTGCTGGAAGGGCATATCAAGCATTGTGTCAGAGATGGCATTGAGCATGGGGATGCAGATAAGACAATCGAGAATTTTACGAAGGCGGTGGAACGCTTTTCCAATATGAGCTAGTTCTTTCGGGACGCTGTGAAGAGGAATCTTTGCAGCGTCTTTTTTTGAATTATTAAGCTCTTGACTGAGTATACCCATATGGGTATAATGTACGCATACCCCATAGGGTATAGAAAAGAGGGCAATTATGAAGAGAACAATGGAAAAACTGGCGGAATTATTGGAACTCGGAGGTATCAGGAAGGATGTCATACTTCTTGTTATTTCTGCAATCGCAGTTATATGTAGTCTACTACATATACAACCATTTCCGTTTGATATTGCGTGGGTTGCGATTCTCTTGTGTGGAGTGCCAATCATCTTAGAGGCGGTCATCGGACTTGTCACGGCGTTTGATATCAAAGCAGATGTGCTGGTGTCTCTGGCATTGATTGCATCCGTCTGTATCGGAGAGGATTTTGCAGCGGGAGAGGTTGCGGTCATTATGCAGCTTGGAGGACTGCTTGAGGAACTGACTGTTGCGAAGGCACGTGCAGGAATTGAGAAGCTGGTACATCTTACTCCGCAGACAGCACGTCTGCTAAAAGATGGCAGGGAATCTGTCATCCCGGCGGAAAAGGTGCAGGTGGGAGATGTGCTCCGGGTTCTTCCGGGAGAGGGTGTTCCGGTCGATGGTGTGATTATTTCGGGGCAGACCTCTATCAATCAGGCAGTTATGACCGGAGAGTCCCTTCCGGTGGACAAGACGGTGGGAGATGAGGTTTCGAGCGGAACGGTCAATCAATTTGGTGCGTTTGAGATGAGAGCCGTCAAGGTAGGAGAGGACAGCTCCATCCAGCGCATGGTGCGTCTGGTGCAATCAGCGGATGCGGGCAAGGCAAAGATCGTTGGAATAGCAGACCGCTGGGCAACCTGGATTGTTGTCATTGCACTCAGCGCAGCGGCATTGACCTGGATTATCACAGGTCAGATCATCCGCGCAGTCACAATCCTGGTTGTATTTTGTCCGTGCGCGCTTGTGCTTGCAACACCGACTGCAATTATGGCAGCAATTGGCAATGCGACAAAACATGGGTTTCTGGTTCGGGAAGGTAATGCACTTGAACGCCTCTCAAAGGTAAAGGTGATCGCGTTCGACAAGACCGGGACGCTGACTTATGGAACGCCGGAGGTGGTTGCTGCGGTCAGCGTGACAGAAGAATATAGGTCGCAGGATATTTACCGGATGGCCGCTGCTGCAGAGCAGATGTCCGAGCACCCGCTTGGAAAGGCGGTGGTTAGCTGCTGGAAAAAGCAGAACGCGGGCATGCTTGCAGCAGTAAGCAATTTTTCCATGATACCGGGCAGAGGTGTCTGTGCAAAGGTAGAAGGGCACCGGGTACTTGCCGGAAATACGAAGCTGCTGGAAGAAAACGGCGTTGGCACTTTGCAAAGAGAGGAGATCGAGGACTATCTGAAGCAGGGCTGCACTGTGACATACATAGCGGTGGACAAAAGCTTTGCAGGGTATATGGTGCTTTCCGATACGATCCGGAGCGAAAGCCCTGCGATGATCGAGGCTCTTACAGGGCTTGGGGTGCAGCCGGTGCTTTTGACCGGAGATCACGAGAATGCAGCACATACGATCGCAGATAAGCTTCATATTTTAAATATCCGCGCGAACTGTCTGCCTGAGGATAAGCTTGCGGCAATCAGTGATTATCAGAAAAAGGGAAGCCCGGTCTGCATGATCGGAGACGGAATCAATGATGCTCCGGCACTTAAAAGAGCAGATGTAGGAATCGCGATGGGCGGAGTGGGAAGTGATATTGCCGTGGATGCCGCCGATATTGCGCTGGTAGATGACGAGGTGAAAGAACTGCCGCATCTGATCGCGCTTTCGAAGCGCATGATGACAACCATTAAGTGCAATATGACATTTTCCATGACATTGAACTTTGTTGCTATTGCGCTTGCAATTACTGGTAAGATCAATCCTGTTGTCGGAGCACTCGTGCATAATGCCGGTTCTGTGTTTGTCATTGTCTGCTCAGCATTTCTTTTAAAATGGAGAAATAAAAAGGCCGGACTTTAAATATAATAATCGCAGGGACATGAAATGTTAAGATTTGAAAATCAATTGTTGCATTTTTATGGAAATTGTGATATTTTCCGGTTATGAAAATTTGCAGGCAGCAGAGCAAGCCAATATCAGACAAATACCCCTGTGGTGTCTAGTTTTTATGCACGGTTTTGGTTTTATCTGTTTGAAAAATACGGCCTGTGTCATAAAATGACATTATCAAAATTATGGTTTGAACAGATTGAACCCAATTATTATAATGTATAAGTCAGACCAAAAATAAAAGAAACAGGAGAGAAAAAATATGGCAAAGTTTGTACAGGATATTTCATACGCAGCTGAAAAGCAGGCGGTATCTGTAATAGCCGATCAGATTATGAAGAAGTTGAGCAAAACAGATGATTATGAGCAAAGAGCGAAGCTGTATTGCAAAATCGTGGATCTTGCAACTAAATTTTTGGATGAGTTCGGTGAGGAACAGGCAAAAGTAATCCGCGCTTATGTTTCAGATCCAAACAACCGCTGGATGAAGCTGATCAACCAGGTGATTGATGACGCTGACCCACAGTATGGCAAGAAGCTTCTGATGAGTCTTGGATATGAGGCATTTTTCCGCGGAACGAAGCAGATCCGTGAGAGCCGCAAGAAGTACAACTGCAATGTGCCATGGCTGATCCTGTTTGACCCGACGATGGCTTGTAATATGCACTGTAAGGGATGCTGGTCCGGCACATATGGAAGAAAGGCTTCCCTGACTTACGAAGAAATGGATAAGATCGTTACCGAGGGTAAGGAGCTTGGCGTACATCTGTATATGTGCACCGGTGGCGAGCCGATGGTAAAATGGAAAGAGATTGCGCGGCTGGCAGAGAAGCACAATGACTGCTTCTTCGCTCTGTATTCCAACTCTACGCTTATTACTGAGGAAGTGTGCGAGCAGGTACAGAAACTCGGCAATGTAACCTTTATGTTATCTATCGAGGGAACTCCTGATACAAATGATGCAAGACGTGGGGAGGGACATTATGCAGCAGCAATGAAGGCGATGGACCTTTTGAAATCACACGGCATTGTATTTGGTACATCAATCTGCTATACAAGAGAGAATATTGAGGCTGTTACGTCAGATGAATTCTTTAAATTGCTTTCCGACAAGGGTGCACATTTTGGATTCTACTTCCACTTTATGCCGGTTGGAAACAATGCCGTTCCGGAGCTTATGCCGACACCGGAACAGAGAAGATACATGATCCATCGTATCCGTGAAGTCCGTTCCGAGAAGTCTGATGTCGCATTTTACCCGATGGATTTCCAGAATGACGGTGAGTATGTTGGAGGATGTATCGCTGGAGGACGTAATTACTTCCACATTAATTCCAACGGTGATGCGGAGCCATGTGTATTCATCCACTTCTCCAACACAAATATTAAGACCAACACGATTCTTGAGATGCTGCAGAGTCCGCTCTTCATGGCATACCATGAGGGACAGCCATTTAATAAGAATCATTTAAGACCATGCCCGATGCTTGAGAACCCGGATCGTCTGATCAAGATGGTGCATGAATCCGGGGCACACCAGACTAACATCGAGTCGCCGGAGACGGTTGAACATCTTTGTGAAAAGTGCAAGGCTTATGCTGATAACTGGGCGCCGGTAGCGGAGGAAGAATGGAGCAAAGGCAGAGGAAAGAAAGCAGAATAATTTAATGATATGACGATATAAAATGCTCCATCCGGCTGGATGGAGCATTTTTTGTGAAATTACATTTGCGCACCGGCTCACATTTCGGGGTAGAAAAAAACAGGTGGATGTGATATATTGTCAAGGATTAAAAAGGATGGACGAAATGATAAAAGAAAAGAGACGTATCCCTTTGCTTGATCCGGAGTACCATTTTGGTTAAGAATAAAATCTAAATCAAAATAAAGGGGACATAATATGAATAATCCAATAGAACAATTATCACGCAGGGAGAAAGCACTGTGGCTTGGATCCCTGCTTATCGTGCTGATCTCGAATCTTCTTACAGAGTCATTTGATCTGCTTACCCTGATCGCGGCAATGGTCGGGGTGACTTCCTTAATCTTTGCTGCGAAGGGGAATGTGTGGGCACAGATACTCATGATTCTGTTTAGCATTCTTTACGGAATTATTTCTTACCGCTTCCGGTATTGGGGAGAGATGATCACATACCTTGGCATGACAATGCCGATGGCAATCTGGTCTACTTATACATGGCTGAAGAATCCATCGGAGGAAAACGGAAACGAAGTTGAGATACAGACCCTTAACAGAGGACATGCTGTGGCGCTTGCTGTGGCAACCATCGTGGTTACAGCTGTTTTCTATGGAATTTTGAGGGCATTGGATACACCGAATATTGTCTTTAGCACTATCTCGGTTGTGACAAGCTTTCTGGCGGCTTCCCTGACGATGTTGCGGTCTTCTTATTACGCGGTAGGTTACGCTGCAAATGATATTGTGCTGATCGTGCTGTGGATACTAGCATCCCTGGAGAATCCGGCGTACATTCCGGTTGTGGTCAATTTCGTAATCTTTTTCATCAATGATATGTATGGTTTTATAAGCTGGCGAAGAAGAGAAGTGCTGCAGGCGTAAAGTGTATAGAGATAGCGGGCGTGTGGAAATCCACACGCCCGATTAATTTTTATAGAAAATTTCAAGATTAAATTTATTGACAAATATAGTCTATATTGATATACTGTAAGTAAGAGACACAATTTAATCAAAATTGATTCAAATCGTTTGTTTGACAAATCTATTTGAGCGTGAGAGTTCATGCGCTGCAATACCATGAGTTTTTAATTGAATAGGGAGATGTTTACGGGGATAAAGGCAATCTGTTTTTGTTGTAAAACGGACTTGTTATGCTATACTAAAGAAAGGAAAGCTATGAATGGGGAAGGATAAGGAAATCACTTTCGAGGAGAAAAAAGAAAAAGTTCGAGATTTTAGACCAATTGACGATGCATTTTTCGAAGTGTTGGCTAATGATATTGATTTCTGTCAGGAAATGCTGCAGATTTTATTAGCTGATAATGAGTTGACTGTTGAGGATGTAATTGTACAAAGTAGTGAGAGAAATATATATGGTCGTTCTGTACGACTAGACGTCTTATGTTCTATAAAAAATCGTGGAAAATGTAATGTTGAAGTGCAACGGTCTGATTCAGACGATCATTTGCGCAGAGTCAGATTTAATGCATCAAGTATTACGGTACGGGACTCAGAAGCGCGCCAGAGTTTCAAAGAGATAGAGGATGTTATTGTGGTATATATATCACAGTTTGACATATTTAAAGGCAATCGAGTAATCTATCATGTAGATAGCGTAATACGAGAGACGGGAGAAGTGATTGCGGATGGGCTTGAACGCGTGTTTGCAAATACACAGGTTAAGGATATGACGACAGCTTCGGAATATCTGGACTGTTTCCTGCGCAAAGAGGTAAATAATCCAAAATTTCCGGAACTTACAAACCGTATGAATTATTTAAAGCACCAGAAGGGAGGGCTTCAGGCAGTGTGTGAAGTAATGGAGAAATATGAAAAAAAGGCAGCGGAGGAAGCTAATACCAAGGCAAATGTTAAGGCAATCAAAAAGATGCTTAAAGAATACAGCGCTACAAGGGAGAGTATTCTTGAGGATTACACCGAAGAGGAGTATGATATGGCATTAAGAGAATTAGCAGACAATCATACCTAAAAGAGATAGCGGGCGTGTGGAAATCCACACGCCCGATTAATTTAGGACAGAAAGCTCCTTGACAGATGGAGATAATAATAGTATTATAAAACAGTAATAATTATCATTATCGAGAAAGGAGAGAAGATGCTAAAGCATAGCAAGCAAAGAGAAGCTATCAAGAGTTTCCTGATCGGAAGATATGATCATCCCACAGCGGAAACAGTCTATCTCGGAATCAAAGAGGAATTCCCGAATATCAGCCTTGGTACAGTGTATCGCAATCTCTCAGTTCTTGCGGATATCGGGGAGATCCAGAAGCTCTCAACAGGTATGGGACCGGATCGCTTTGATGGCAATCCTGCTCCGCATTACCACTTTATCTGCAGGGAGTGCGGATGTGTACTTGATCTGTCAGTAGAGGGGCTGGATCATATCAATGTCCTTGCCGGGCAGGGCTTTGACGGCGAGATAGAGGGGCATATCACCTATTTTTACGGGAAATGTCCGGAATGCCTCAAGAAAACTGAATAATTTTTAAGAGATGGTGAGAAAATAAAAATTATTGAGAAAAAGTATTGACAAAATGAAGATATGAAGTTAAAATCAGTAATAGTTACTAATATTAAAATAAAACTTTAAAAAGGAGATAAAATTATGGCTAAGTATGTATGTAGTGTTTGCGGATATGTTTACGAGGGAGATGAGGCACCGGAAGAGTGCCCGGTATGCCACGTAGGTGCTGACAAGTTTACAAAGGTTGAAGGAGATCTTACCCTTGCAGCAGAGCATGAGTACGGTGTGTATGCAAAGACCGTTAAGAACAACCCGGAAATCAGCGAGGAAGATAAGAAGTACATCTTCGAACAGCTCAAGGCTAACTTCAACGGGGAATGCTCAGAGGTTGGTATGTATCTTTGCATGGCCCGCATCGCACATCGTGAAGGATATCCGGAGATCGGACTTTATTGGGAAAAGGCAGCCTATGAAGAGGCAGAGCATGCTGCTAAGTTTGCAGAACTGCTTGGCGAGGACTTAGAGCCGAACATGAAGGCTACCACAAAGGATAACCTTAAGTGGAGAGTTGACTGTGAGTTTGGTGCAACTTCCGGAAAGATGGATCTTGCAAAGTGTGCAAAGAAGAATAACCTTGATGCAATCCATGATACAGTTCATGAGATGGCACGCGATGAGGCTCGACATGGTAAAGCATTCGCCGGTCTTCTTAAGAGATATTTCGGAGAATAATTTCTAACACAACCTCGCATAAAATAAGTCTTTTTACAAGAGGGAATCACGAAAGTGGTTTCCTCTTTTTTTGCTGCTTCTGCTGATTTTTTATATTTCCTGTGTCCTTTGCGTGTCCTGCTGCCTTTTTGAAAATCCTAAATGCAAGAAAATGTGTCTTTAAAAAATGTGTCACGCATTTTAGTTATTCTCTGTCATATTTACAGGCTGTAAAAGTGTCCCTTGCGTGTCCCACTGCCTTTTGAAAAGTCCAAAAGTAAGAAAATGTGTCCTTTAAAAATGTGTCACGAAATTTAATTGTTTTCAGTCATGTTTACAAGTTTATAAAAGCTTGTTCTTTTGGTATTTGTCTGTTCCATTGCGGTCTTTGCAGTAATCTCTCCCGCTTTCCAAGAGGAATAGACTTCATTCCAGTTTTCGGGAAATGTGAGTGCGGGACGTCCAAGACGTTTTCCGTTCTGTTTGGCTGCTGCAATCCCCTCTGCTTGACGCTGTTTGATTGTTGTGCGTTCTTGTTCTGCGATTGTTCCTAATACTTCAATCAGAATATTGTTTACCATCTCAAAAACCCACTCTTGCCCCTCTGGTAAGTCCATCATAGTAGTTGGCAAGTCAATCACTTTCAAACGAATACCGTTGTCTTTGAAATACTGCAATTCGTTGTGAATGTCGCTTTTGTTTCTGCTCAATCTGTCAAGGGATTTTACAACAAGTGTATCGCCGCGGCGCAGCATGGCATTTTTTAATGCTTGATAACCTTTTCTGTCTAAATCCTTTCCGCTTTCCTTATCTGTGATAATATCTCTTTCATCTGCTCCAAGAGCCTTGAAAGCTGCTATCTGACGGTCAAGGTTCTGCTCTTTACTTGATACTCTTGCATAATAGTATGTGCGGCTGTTCATGTTTGCGCCCTCCCATTTCCTTATGTTCGTATTATATCAAAAGTGTTCGTAAATGTCAATATGTTTTGTGAATATGTTTGTAAATATAAAAATAATTTTCTCGAACATAAAAATACACGCTATTTTGCGTGTTTGTAAAGGTGTACTCTTACGAACAGATATAATAAAGAGCGGGACACACGCCCCGCTCCAAAAAGTTACCAATTACGATCGTCATAAGGAGTATTTTTTACTCCATCTTTATTAAGCTGTTCAACCATTTTATCAAGTATCGGTTTCCACATATTTCTAAACCATTCAGTCTTACCAAACCATTTTACAAGTGTAGGACTAATTGCATAATATGTATGTACAAACGCGCGCCCATACCATGTTTCTGCTAAAGTATTATCACGGAATCGGCGAAGCGTCCACACTTGTGGGCAATCATACGAACCATATACAGCTGTTGCTACATAACAACCACCAGTCTGGACAGTCGGTTGAGTATAACCAGAATCTTTTTCTTTAATTTCATTTGCAAGTCGGTTAGTCTCCGTTGTACGATAATTAGCATTAAAAAACTTCCCATTATTAGAAATAAAACTATTCTCTAATTTTTGTACTTGAAGAATCCTGTCATTATCAGATGCAATATACTTTTTTAAGGATTTTTCCATTACTTCAAAAATAGTTTTTGTTGCTACAACTCGCTGACTACATTCACCAAATGCATTTGTAGCCGTCGAGTTCTGATTGTAATGATTTATTGCAGCACTTGAGAGCATTGAAGAAATAACCATTGCATAACTTATTACAGTATCCAACGCGTTATTTTTCTCTTCTTCATTCTGTATTTCAGAGATAAGTTTTAATGTACTATCAACATTATTTGCAACGGAGCAGGCAGCACTTGTAATATCCATTATTCTGCACTGCATAGCCTGATAATAAACTTGAAAGAAAACAGCTTCCCAATTATTAGGGTCTTCCTGTAATACCATGCCATAGTATTTTTCAGCATTTTCGCTATTATTATCTTCACGAGCACGACGTGCCAAAACTAACAGCTTTTCTGTTTCTTCGGTTTTATCCACTTTAACCGTTCCAATTAATTTCTTTGCATCTTCAACAGAATACTTCGTCCCACAACATTGACAAACAAATAATCCGTCCTGCTTTACCAAATCATGACTGCCACACATTTCACAAACCATAGCTTTCATATTCGTATCCTTTACCCACGCACAATCTCTTTAAAAGTGTGCTTTACAATATCGGGAGTACCTTTCATTTTGATATATTTAGCAACGGTTGAGCCACTACGTCCCATTTTACGTCCAACAGCTGCATAATTGCCAAGTTCAGCATATAAACGATGCATTTCCACAATTTCTTGTGGTGTTACACGCGGCGCACCCATCTTATTTCTCCTTTTTAGCAGGTTTTTTGCCCGTCATGACGCATTTATCAGAATTTTCCATGCACTCTTTCCAAATATCATTTATGTAGGAAGTGAAAGTCTTGCATTTTGTTTTATCATTACTAATTTCAAGAACCAGCTTATTATATTCCTCTAATTTTTGCTGATAATTCCAAGGAACGGTAATTGTTTTCTTGTCTGTGTCCAAAATAATACGCATATTTTTTCCTCCGTAATCATTAAAATCTTTGCAATCGTCATGAAACGACAAGCCATATATATAATTATATGTGCATACGCCAAAAAGGTCAACAGTTTTAACAAAAAATGTGTGTTCTTCAAGTTTTTTCTCACGTTTTTACACAAATTTATTTTGTTTTTTCGTGAAACGCTATGTTTTTATATATATATTTAGCGAAACGCTATGTTTTTACATATATTTTTTAGTGAAACGCTCTATTTCTAAGAAAAAGTTTCATAATAATACGTTTTTCTATGTTTTTAATCCATTTTTATTAAAAATCTATTTTTCCAACGATAACGGCAAATAAAAAAGTGATTTCGTGTCGAAATTGTCCACGCATAAGCCGCGCCACGCGTAAAAATAATATTTTTCCCGAAATAGGGGCGGGGGGTGGCAGCAGGTTTATTGTATTCTCCTGCCAAGTTAAAACGTCCTTTATTTTATTCAAATAAAAAATTTTGTTATAATATGTTCATAAGAAAAAGAAATTTCTTAAATCTAAAAGAAAGGGGGATACCGTATGTTTGGTGACAACGGATTTACTTATCAATTTGCTGAATTTCTGAGAAAAGCAGGAGATGTAAATTTATCATATACATTCCAAAAGGAAATGATGAATCAGCAACTTTATAAGCAATTAGAGCATGAACAAATTGTCCATGAAGTAACCGAAGAAGTTTTATCACGTTTAAATACAGCGATTGACGCGCAGGAGATATTTGACAAAATAGATGGTCTAAACGACAAAATAGACAGTTTAGAACGTAAATAAGAATACACTGGCGGGCGGTTCTGCCGCCCTGCCATTCCAATAGAAAAGAGGTTTATATATGCCTTATACTGTACCTAATCAACGCACTGTATTCATTCATAGAAACGAACTTGTATATGATTTCTTAGGAATACAAAATGCGAACTGGCAAGCTGCGGCGCGCGACTTAGGCGCACACGCGCTCATGCTTTATTTATACCTTGCGTCTAATGCTAATAATTATGAGTTTGCGCTCTCACCTGCTGCCATAAGACAGGCAATAGGAATGCCCGCGTCTACCTATCGCGATCAATTTGTAAAACTGGTAGATAAAGGGTATCTTGTGCAGCGCAAGGAAAGTAATATCTATGATTTCTATGAAATACCACAACGCGTCACGCATACAGAGCCAATAGAAACGATTGACGGCTTAGACTTTACGGCTGACGCTTATGGAACGCCGCAAACCGTAAATAACGAAGCGGGAAAGGATATAGAAATAAATATAAATGCTGTTTTGATTGTTCGGCTGTGATATTTCATAGAATTTACAGTCTGTATTTTTCCGTTTGGCAAACTGTTTACTAACTCCAAAGATAAAATTTTGTTACCGTCAACGTCATAAATATAAGTGCAATTTTGCGCCCGCTGCGCTTTTAAATCAACCTCATGCGCCTTTGTTTCTGCCGCAAGTTTTAAAAAATAGTCTTTTAGCTTCTGGCTCATATAGATTACACGCCGCGCGTTGCGCGTTTTCAGCGGTACAAGTTTAATCAAGCCGTCTTGATACTGCATTTGTCGGTCTATAGTTATTCTGCCGTTCTCAATATCAACATTTTCCCATTTTAAGCCGTAACACTCATTGATACGCAAGCCGCAGCACTTTCCCAACAGATAAGCGGTTTCTGCATTTGTGCCTTGAAAATAAGTGTCAAGACGTTCTGTTTCTTCTTTGCTGAATGCTACAATTTCGGTATCTTCATCAATCTTCATTTTCGGCATACGAATCCGAACATCTTTGTTTACGCATAATTTGTTATATACATCTACATCTAAATAATTGCGGGAATACGCCTGTCCGAATATCAGATAGAACATTTTTAAAAATCCCTCTACATACTTATAAGCGCGTCCCTCAGTGTAATACAGAAAAGAAAGATAATCATTTACTTCTGCAACAGAAATGCTGTCAACATAGCGTGAACCGAATTTTTCTTCAAGATGATTTTTCCATAAGCTGTTTTGTTTCTTTATCGTGGAATATGCTTTTCCGCTGCGCCCCTGTTCGCAATATTCCATGTAAACCTCTCCAAAAGTCATGCGGTGTTCTGGCTTCTGGTTCAGACTTGCTTCAAAACGCATTTCTGCAATCGCTTTTGCCTGTGCTGCTGCCCGCTTTGTTTTCAAAGGGTTTCCCGCTTCATCTTTTGAGCCTTTGCGGTTTACTCTTTTCCCATCAACTGTTTTTGTGAAACGATAGCACCAGTTTCCGTTTGGTAATTGAGATATTCCTAAATCCTGTGTTTTTGTCATTTTTGTCGCCCTTTCCTGTGTTCTGGGGACACATTTTTTAGGATTTTTCTTTTACTTTTGGAGACACCTGTGTTTCTTATAAAAGATAAGAAATCCTTTATAATACAAAGGTTTTGAAGTCACGAGCGAAGCGAAGTGACTTATGAAATGGCTCGCGATGAAGCAAGTCACGGCCGCGCATTAAAGGGATTACTTGACAGATACTTTGCGTAAGCTACAAGCCGAGTAAAATAGCATAGAGAACGCCCTGCAAGCTTGCTTGCAAGGGCGTTTCTTTATGCTATTTTATTGGGCGACAGCCCGACAGCGAGAAGAAGCGAAGCGGAATCGAGCTGCGGCTTGTAGCATTACCCAATGAAGCGAAAAGCGACAGCCCGACAGCGAGAAGGAGCGAAGCGGAATCGAGCTGCGGCTTGTAGCCTTATACTATTATCTGGGAAAAAAGTACCGAATGGAATTGCATTTCCTTACATAGTCTGATAGAATAAAAATAATGTGTAAAAATGTGAAAGTATGCCCAGAGCAAACAGCATCGAAAAAATCAGAGGATAGACGGCATGGTTACGAAGGAAAATATTACAGAATTTTATGAAAAGTATATAAGGAATCTCGAACGGGAGATTGCGCTCAATGAAATGCTTCTCAAAGCAGAAGATGAGGAAAGCTTCCTTGAGAATCTGCGCTCAAAGTCTAAGAAATTCCGCAGACTTTATATTGAAAATGAGGCCATGCTCAATCTGTATCTGCGCCCGATTCTTGAGCGGGAAAACGATATCACGGAGGAGATTGCGGATGAACTGTTGATACAGTTAAACCGTATCTATAGGCAGGGGTACTGTGACCGTGTGATCTGTATCCGTCCGGCGGCAGTTTTGGAGAAATATTACAGGGAACGGGGAGAAAACGATAAGTGGCTTTCAGCAGTCCATATTCTGGGAGGTTTCTACAGCCGTTACAGCGAGACCGAGGATGCAAAAAAAAGCCTTTTCTATTATGATCTGGAAAGAAAGACATTTGCTGATTATTTTCAGATTGAAGATTGGAATATAAGACTTAATATTCTGTTTGCGTATTTCAACTATCCGATTGTTATGCTCAATTCACGCAGTGACTTCGGACGCTCAAACATAGAGGAGACTCCGGAATATCAGGAGCAATTGATCCGGGAAGTGGAGCTTGCAAACGCAATCTATGATGATCCGCGCGTAAGAGAGCAGGATGGAGAGAAATATGATTTGGATGAGCTTAGGGACGAGCTCAATTACGATATATACGGAAATTGGATCTGCGGAAGTGATGGGAAAGATGAAATCTGTCCCAAGATGTTGGAAAAATCGCTTCAGATGCTCCACAAGCTATACGAGGAGGCATTGCAGGAAAATAGTAATCCGCTTGAAATGACGGATAAGATCTACTGCAATTATTGGAAACTTCTCTACTGTAATGGGGAGATAAACGCAGAAGAATATGTAGATAAAGTCCTTACATATAGTGATTATGTGTGGGCGCATTCAAGCCTGGCAGATGATGAGGAATACACGGAGACACGCTACTATCAGGTAAACATGCATCATCTTCCGAATCTTGTGTGCCTGCCTGATGTGAAAAACAACCCTGAGCTTCTTGCAAGAGTCAAAGCATATGTGCTTCCCCGTTTTAAGAAATTTGCAGAATCACTTCCAAGGTGTGATCTGCAGGATTTTGTAAACAGCTGCCTGAAGCAGACCATGATCGAACTTGCAAAGAATCTTGGCTCGGATGAGGTCGATTTTCACTATCTGCTCAATATCCTGATTCAGCGTGATGAGTCTCTCATGATCCAGACAACTGTTGTAAAAAGATTGGCACTTACGATACTAAATCGGATTCTGGAGGCAAAGCCGGAGCTTCTGATCGGAACATTCGGGGCTCGAAGTGTTGTTGAAGTGCTTGAAAAGCGGGAGGCGTATGAGGAGTTTCTCTCACGTGCCGCGATTCTTTATGACATCGGAAAATGTGATTTCCTTGAAATCACGGATCAGCAGAGCCGCCGCCTGGAGCCGGAAGAAAAGGATATGATCCATAAACATCCGAAGGCTGGATATGAGATATTGAAAAGGGTGCACGTGGACGAAAATATCTGCGAAGTTGCACTTGGACATCACAAATCCTACGATGGGAAAAACGGATACCCACAGGATTTTGACAATACGGCATCGAAGGTGCGCTTTTTTATTGATCTGATCCGGATCTGTGACTGCATGAACGCCGCAACGGATGAGTTTGGGCGTGTTTACAGTCAGACGAAGACGTTGGAAGTATTCGTAAATGAGCTTACGCTTGGAGCGGGGTATCTCTATAATCCGGATATTGTAGAGCTGATCCGCACAGACCGCCAGCTTTTTAATGATCTGGATTATATCTGCCGGGCAGGACGGATTGCGTTCTACTATGAAGCTTATAATGATTTCATCGAAGATTCCGGTAAGCCGGATGCAATGACTGCGGATGAACCGGAAGAGACAACGAAGAGTGCATATGATGCAGAAGTGGCGCAAAACAGTCATCTGATCGAGGATATCCAGGAAATGTCGCGCGAGCAGAAGCAGGTGCTCGGATCGCTTGCAAAGTCTGCGATGCTGATCGCGCGTATTCAGATGAATGAGAACCGCATTCATATCATTCACAGCTCACACAGTGCTTTGATCGGAGAGATAAAGAGTACAGAGTTTACAGAATTTGTAAACAGCTTTGGTAAGGAACGGGTACATCCGGAGGATTATCCGAGATTAAAGAGGCTGATTGATTATGGCGCATTTTATGATCGGCTTTACGCATCCGATGGAAGTTTTGAGATAGAACTGCGGCTTAAAGACGGAGAAGAATGGCATTGGATACGCGCCCAGTTTGTTCTGGCAGAAGAAAAGAGCGGCGTGCCGCAGATCGTTGTACTGTCGATTACGGATATTGATACATCAAAGAAACAACAGATTCAGCTTCAGAAAGCGATGGAGCTGGCACATCGGCAGGCAGAGCAGGCAAGCAAGGCAAAGAGTGAATTCCTTTCGAATATGTCACATGACATCCGGACACCGATGAATGCGATCATGGGTATGACACAGATTGCAAAACAGCATATTAACCAGCCGGAGCGTGTGGAAGACTGCCTTGAAAAAATCGAACAGTCATCGGCACATTTGCTGCAGCTGATCAATGAAGTGCTTGACATGTCTAAGATTGAGAGCGGAAAGATGGAATTGGATGAAAAGCCGGTTTCCCTGCGTGAAATCTTCCGGGATATGCTGATGATGACACAACCGGAGGTTGACAAGCGCAACCTTGTCCGGCAGATAAATATGGATGGACTGCCGGAAGAACGTGTTTATGGCGATACCGTCCGAATTCAGGAAATCGCATTAAATCTGATGTCAAATGCAATCAAGTACACTCCGGATGGAAAATGGATATCGTTTACGGCAGAGAAGGTCGGAGATGTGATAGGCGGATATCAGAGTTACCATCTGGTTATAAAGGATGGTGGAATTGGAATGAGCAAAGATTTCCAAAAGAGACTGTTTGAGCCTTTTTCACGTGAACAGACGGAGGCCACCGGAAAACTGCAGGGAACAGGACTTGGACTTAGTATTACGAAAGCCTTCGTCGAGATGATGCAGGGAAATATCCAGGTGACAAGCGTGCAGGGGGAAGGTTCAACATTTGATGTGACGCTGCGGCTGCGTCCGGCCAAGGATGAGGTGGCAGAGAGAGCACCGGAGAAGGCGATCACGATGGAGGAATGCCGTGGGCGTTTTGCAGGCAGACGGGTTCTTCTGACAGAGGATAATGAACTTAACCGAGAAATCTTCCGCGAACTGATCAGAGATACCGGAGTGCTTATCGAGGAGGCTGAAAACGGACAGAAAGCATTCCAGATGGTAAGTGCGCATGAGGATGGCTATTATGATATCGCCTTTATGGATATTCAGATGCCGATCATGGATGGCTATGAGACAGCACAGGCAATCCGAAAGCTCGAGCGGGAAAGAGGACACGGAGGACATCTGCCAATCATCGCGCTGACCGCAAAGGTATTTGCGGAGGATGCGGATATGGCAACGAATGCGGGAATGGATGCACATCTCGGCAAGCCGGTGGAACTGCAGAAGATACTGGCGACTCTGGTACAATGGACGGAGAAACAGGAAAATGGAACCAAATAAGAATGTATATGCTTTTTCAAAAAAGATATTCGCGGAGGGAATGCGCGATGGTTTCCCGATTGCACTAGGATATTTTGCGGTAGCATTCTCCCTGGGAATCGCTGCAAAGAAGGCAGGATTTTCTCCCATGGAGGGCTTTTTTGCAGGACTTTTAAACAATGCGTCTGCCGGAGAATATGCGGCATTTACGCTGATTGCTTCTGGGGCTACTTATCTGGAGGTAGCGGTGATTACACTGATTGCCAACGCGAGATACCTTCTGATGAGTTGCGCGCTGGCGCAGCGCTTTGCACCGGGGACACCTTTCTGGCACAGATTGCTGATCGGATATGACGTGACGGACGAGTTGTTTGGAATTACGATTGCAAGACCGGGATATTTAAATCCCTTTTACACATATGGGGCAATTGTTTTGGCTGCGCCCGCATGGGCGACAGGAACTGCACTTGGCATCATGGCAGGGAATGCCCTGCCGATCCGGGCGGTAAGCGCGTTAAGTGTTGCGCTGTATGGCATGTTTCTTGCAATCATCATCCCACCGGCGAAAAAGAGCCGGATTGTTGCTGCACTTGTGGCGATCAGCTTCGCCCTGAGCTTTGCGTGTGGGTATCTTCCGGGAATCCGAAAGCTGTCGGAAGGAACGAGGACGATTCTGCTTACGGTGCTCATTTCCGGCGCGGCAGCAGTCCTGTTTCCGGTAAAAGAGGAGGACGAGAACGATGCATAACAATTATCTGTACATCGCGGTGATGGCAGCGGTCTCCTATGCGATCCGTGTGCTTCCGCTGACGCTGATCCGTAAGCCGATCAAAAACCGCTTCATCCGCTCGTTTCTCTATTATGTTCCGTATGTGACACTTGCAGTAATGACATTTCCGGCAATCCTGTCGGCAACGCAAAGCCCGATCGCGGGAGCGGCTGCACTGCTTGCGGGAATCGTGGCAGCATGGCTTGGGGCAGGGCTTTTCCCGGTGTCGGTGATCTGCTGCGTGCTGGTGTTTGTGTTGGAAATTTTTCTGGTGTAGAGATGGAATATGAACATATTGAGCACACCTTTGAGCCTGTCTATGACAGCAATTCAAGGATTCTTGTGCTGGGGACGCTCCCGTCTGTAAAATCGAGGGAGAACAATTTTTATTATGGACATAAACAAAACCGCTTCTGGAAGGTGATGGCGAAGCTGTGTGGGGAGCCTGTTCCGGAGACGATATCGGAGAAAAAGGCGCTTCTTCTGGCGCATCACATTGCACTGTGGGATGTGATACAAAGCTGTGACATCAAAGGTTCAAGCGACAGCAGCATCCGAAATGTCGAGCCGACGGATCTGAAACGGATCTTACGGAGTGCGGATATCCGCTGTATATTGGCAAATGGGAATAAAGCGGGTGAGCTTTATCGTAAGTATCAGATGCCTGTCACGGAGAGGGAGATTATGGTACTTCCATCGACAAGTCCTGCAAATGCGGCGTGGACGTTTGATAAGCTGTGCGAGGCCTGGCGGGAGTCGGGAATTGTTTAGGATATAGAGGATACTAAGGCGGCATAGGATGTGTTAAGCCGAAACTTTGGAATAGAAAATAAAGGGAAAAGAGGAGAAGAACAATGAAATTACGGGAACAGATTGCATATGGGGAAATGGTTGTATGGGAAGGAAAGAAGGATATCAGGGTATCAATCTTCGAGGCAATTTTTAATCCGATGCTGCCGTTTGCACTGCTATGGCTGGTGTTTGACCTCGGATTCATCCGGATATTTATGAGTGGAATGGGATCGATGGGCGGCGGCATGCTGATGGGCGGAATTGCAGGATTTTTCATCCTGCACCTGATGCCGGTGTGGATCTACCTGTTTGGCGTTATCACCGCAGGATTTAAGGCAAAGAATACCGAGTATCTGATCACAGATAAGGGAATCTATATCCAGAGCGGTATTTTTACAACAATCACAGAGATGAAGCCGTTTACGGATCTTTCGCATGTCAGCGTGCGTCAGGGAATGTTTGACAAGATGTTTGGAACCGGTGACGTGATCACGGTGTGTAGCCATGTGTCCATGTCCCAGAACTCCGGACACAGCCATGGCATGAATATCGAGAATATTGCAGACTATGAGAATGTATTTCGTCTGGTAAAAGAGTACCAGGAGGCAATCTATTCGGATACCATGTACCCGAATGATCTGCGTCCGGAGGAGAACCACGGGTATAATACGAAGTATGTGAGGTAGGGGCTGAGAGGGAGTTAGTTTTTTGGCAGATGGGAATGTTTGCCTGAAAGGTAATTCGTTGAAAAGAAGAATATAGGAATTGTTAGCAAGAAAAAGAAAGCATGAAATGTGAAGGCATTTTGTGCTTTTTTTGTGGGAAAAATTCGATAGAAAAATAGAAGGTGATAAATTGGTTGATTATAAAAAGTATTAGAAGTATATTTGTTATAGAAATGTTTACAAAAGAAGTTGCATGATGACAGAAATTTTGAATGATTAAGGGGCTTGAAAGATAGATGGGAAAAAGTAAAAAATCTAATGGAAAGAATATCGTACTAATTATTATAAGTATCATGATAATTTTTGCCTGTCTGGTTGATATTTTCTATGTTAAGCCGGAAGGGACTAAGTTAGTGTGGAGAAATAGCCTAGAAGTTATTCTAATAATTTTATTTGGGGGTTTACTTATTTGGAATATTATCAATTTAGTAAGAAATAAAAGAATAAGCAAGCTTCAAAAAAATATGCCATACAATTTTGATTATCAAAAGGAGCTTTCTACATATACAATAATTGGAAAAGATAATAAGAAAATCAAGAATGGTGCAATGAAATTTTCAAAATACTCAGAATAGAAGCAATATATTTGTGCGAATTATGCTGAGCAGATGAAAAATGATGACATTTACCGGTTCTTAAAGAGGGAATTACGAAAAAAGAAAGACTATGTGAATTTGCTAATAACGGTTGTAACACCGATAGAGATAATAATACTATCAGCTTCCATAGCAATATTTCAGGAATATTCGATTATATGTATAGCAATATTATCATTCTATTTAATTACTTTTTTGACTATTGATTTCTGCAGGGCAAAAGATGAAGTGAATTTCCTTGAGGATTATATAGAAATATTGCTTGAAAAGAGAAACGGAGATATTGGTATATAACAAAAGGACGATGTGAAGATCTTGGGGTTGAACTTTTTTCAGACATCTATGTGAAGTGCCGTTTTTTCAAAAATTGAAAAATATATGCTTTCATGGTATGCTTTAAACATGCTTATGTTGAATCCATAAGGTTATTTTTTTGAGTAATAACCTTATACATCGCAAGGTATTTATATATAACAGAGAGAATATGTCACATCTCAAAATGTGACATTAACGATATTCTGGAATGAGTATCAAAGGACAACGGAGGAGAAGAGAATGATTGATACCAAAAAGGAACAGGAACGCGACGAACTGCATCGCGCAATATGGGCGATCGCGGACGAGCTGCGTGGAGCAGTTGATGGGTGGGATTTTAAAAATTATGTTCTTGGAACGATGTTCTATCGTTATATTTCCGAAAATTTGTGTAATTACATAAACAGTGGCGAGATTGAGGCAGGAAACATTGATTTTGATTTTGCAAAAATGCCGGATGATGAGGCAGAAGAAGCAAGAGAGGGATTGGTAGAGGAAAAAGGATTTTTCATTTTGCCGAGTGAATTATTCTGCAATGTCCGTGCTAATGCTGCGGATGATGAAAACTTAAATGAAACGTTAGAGCATGTGTTCCGGCATATTGAGGAATCGGCGAAAGGCAGTGAGGCAGAGAGTGATTTTGCCGGACTGTTCGATGATTATGATGTAAACAGCAATAAATTGGGATCTACGGTTGCAAAGCGTAATGAAAAGCTCGTAAAACTGTTGAATGGTGTAGGTGAAATGAAGCTAGGTGATGTCAAAGATCACTCTATTGATGCTTTTGGTGATGCGTATGAGTACCTTATGACCATGTACGCATCAAATGCAGGAAAATCTGGTGGAGAGTTCTTTACTCCGGCAGAGGTGTCAGAACTGCTTACGCGACTGGGAACTGTGGGAAAGACGGAGATCAATAAGGTATATGATCCTGCCTGTGGTTCTGGTTCTTTGCTTTTGAAGGCTGAGAAAATTCTTGGCAAGGATGCTATTCGCAATGGCTTTTATGGACAGGAGATCAATATTACAACCTACAATCTGTGCCGAATCAATATGTTTTTACATGATGTGGGATTTGATAAATTTGATATTGCCTGTGAGGACACATTGCTCAGCCCACAGCATTGGGATGACGAGCCATTTGAATTGATCGTGTCTAATCCGCCATATTCTATCAAATGGGCGGGGGACGAAAATCCGTTGCTTATCAATGATCCTCGTTTTGCTCCGGCTGGAGTTCTGGCACCGAAGAGTAAAGCGGATATGGCATTTATTATGCACAGCTTGTCATGGCTTGCATCCAACGGAACTGCTGCTATCGTATGCTTTCCGGGAATCATGTATCGTGGCGGAGCGGAGCAGAAAATTCGTAAATATCTGGTGGATAATAACTATATTGACTGTATTATTCAGTTACCAAGCAACCTGTTCTATGGTACTCCGGTTGCAACCTGCATTATGGTAATGAAAAAGAACAAGGCAGACAATAAGACACTGTTTATTGATGCCACGAGCGAGTGCGTGAAGGTTACCAACAATAACAAGCTGACACCAGAAAATATTGACCGAATCGTGGATGTATTTGCTAAGCGTGAGGAAGTGGAGCATTTTGCTCATCTGGCAAGCTATGAGGAAGTATCCGGTAATGATTATAATTTATCTGTATCCACTTATGTTGAAGCCGAAGATATTAGAGAAAAAATAGACATTGTGAAGCTGAATGCGGAAATCAAGGAAATTGTTGCCCGTGAGCAGGCACTTCGTGATGAAATTGATAAGATCATCGCAGAAATTGAGGTGTAAATGATAATTCGATTGGTTCAGGATATAAGAACGGCATTGAAAAACGAACTATATTTTGTGGCATTGAGTTCTGCACTTACCTTGCCTGATATTTGTGGTAAGGCTGCGTATCCAACTGAGCGAAGCAGCAGAAGACGATACATTTTATGGTATGACGAAGAAATAGGTAAATATGAAAAAAATCCAGAAGATAAAGATGATATGCCGTATTTGTCAGGAGAGGTAATTTATAGTTTACGTTGTTCACTGTTACACGAAGGAAATCCCAATATGAAAAATGACAGTTTACGAACCAATCAACCTATAGATCATTTTTCGTTGGTTATTGAAAAAGCTAAACCGTTTGATATATATGCAGATGCCCGCGCGATAATTCAATTTGGAAAGGAACAGAGACGTGAATATAGGATGAATGTAAGAAGAATATGCCTGATTTTATGTGATGTAGCAGAATCTTATTATAAAGAGAATAGCGATAAATTTCATTTCAATTATGAAGTTATCGACTGGGACGAGGTTACCTCACATTTACCACCAATAGACATGGAGAAAGTTTTTGCAGAACTGACTCAAAGTGATAGTGAATTTTATCAAGGAAGGAAAATGGGCGAAAATGAATAGAGTAAATGAATTAATAAAAGAATATTGCCCAGATGGTGTGCCGTTCCAAAAGGTAAAAGATGTCTATACGAGAGTAAAGGGGACACCAATAACTGCTGGAAAAATGAAAGAAATAGCATGTGATAATGGAGAAATTAGAATATTTGCAGGTGGCAAAACAATCATTGATGCTCATGAAAAAGATATTCCAAAAGCTAACATTACACGAGTGCCCGCAGTCTTGGTTCAAAGCCGTGGAGTTATAGATGTTGTGTATTATGATAAGCCTTTTACATTTAAAAATGAAATGTGGGCATACACGTCAGAGGATATTGTCAGTGTTAAATTTTTATATTATGTTTTGAAGAATAGTATTCAGACTTTTCGGGATGCAGCATCGGGAAGGGGTTCTTTACCACAAATTTCATTGAAAGTCACGGAAGAGTTTATGCTCCCTGTACCTCCTCTGGAGGTACAACGCGAAATAGTCCGCGTGCTGGACTCTTTCACGTTACTTACAGGCGAGCTTACAGACGAACTCACAGAAGAATTTACAGCTCGGAAAAAGCAGTATGAATTTTATAGAGATAAGTTGCTAACATTTTCTGTAGATGAAGTAGAATATCTTCCTCTTGGTGAGTTGTATACGGATATACGAAATGGATTTGTAGGTACGGTCACTCCATTTTTTTCTAATAAAGAAAATGGAGTATTATACCTTAGGGGCACTAATGTTCATGATGGTGTCATCAGCAACGAAGATGTAGTATATGTATCGAGAGATTTTCATAAAAAACATAATAGAACTGAACTGAAATCGAATGACATAATTATGGTTCAATCCGGTCATGTTGGTGAGTGCGCGGTAGTAGAAGAAAGATATGCTGGAGCAAATTGCCATGCATTGATTGTTATGAGTAATGGCGGTAAGTGCAATTCAAAATATATTGTTTACTATTTTCACTCTTATGAGGGAAAGAAAAAACTAGATGCAATAACAACAGGTGGTACAGTCAAACATATTTTGGCATCTAAAATGAAACAAGTTATAGTTCCGGTTCCTCCACTTGAAATTCAAAATCGTTTAGTTGATGTTCTCGATGAATTTGAAGCTATTTGCTCAGAGCTGAACATTGGCTTACCAGCTGAAATCGAAGCACGCCAGAAGCAATATGAATATTATCGTGATTTGCTCTTGACATTTGCGGAAACAGGAAGCACGATTTTGACAGACAGACAGACAGACAGACAGACAGACAGACAGACAGACAGACAGACAGACAGACAGACAGACAGACAGACAGACAGA